>JAGQWL010000098.1 GCA_020437385.1 Bacteroidota bacterium | reverse complement strand
TACGGCATGATTCGACGCGGTCGTTTCGCCGCTGCGGCATTCGCATCATCGGCTGCTTCCGATGACGGCTTTCTTCCGGCGGAACGGCGGGACGACAGGTTGCGATCATCCGTGCGAGGGGCTGACCGTGTGTCCGATTCATCGACGCGAGCCGACCGGGGGTTTTCGAGTGTTTCGGTACGCATTGCATTCTCCGAATTGGTCCGAGAGGGCGGATCCATTGCTTTGCAAAGAGTACGCAGGGACTGTGCCGGATCGGGCGGGTCACCACCTGCAGCGATGGAAGGGCTTTTTCGCGTCGCGCTGTCTGGCATTCCGCAACGGCCGTGTAGGGGAATTCCTCATCCCCGTTCGTCCCATTTCCGCGAATCCCGGGTAAACCATTCGGCGTCTGCCGGTGTCCTAGTTGCAACCGTTCGTCCCAGAGCATCATAATCTGCGGATCGGTTGTAACTGTTCCAGAACCGACTCGTAATGCTATAAATCTAGCATTCCACGAGATCCCGAAGCCGGCGAGCCGGTCGCTGCCGACACCTCGCCATCGCCAGCTTCCAACACCCACAGCGCACGTATGTCCTTCTCGCGACTATTCACTCTCCGCACGGCGGCAAGCTTTCTCACGCTTCTTCTGATCGCATCGCTCCCGAGCCCGTCGCGTGCCCAGTCCCAGAAAGAGCCCGACAAGCTGAACATCTCCGCACCGGAGTTCGAGCCAAACGTGAAGCCGAACATCGACGTTACGCGCGCCGATGGACCAATCGTCATCGACGGCGAAATGAACGAGGCGGCGTGGAAGAAGGCCGGAATCGCGAGAAACTTCTCAGAGACCTTTCCCGGCGACCAGACCAAGCCGCCGGTCGGTGTGACCGTCTATTCGATGTACGACGAGTCGAACTTCTACCTGTTTTACAAGATCGAGGACGACCCGAACGATATCCGCGTCCACATCAGTGACCGGGACGCGATCTGGCAGGACGACTACGTCGGACTCATCCTCGACACCAACGGCGACGGCGCGACCCAGTATTTCATCGCGTCCAACCCTATTGGAATACAGGGCGACACGCGCATTTCCCGTAACGGCGAAGACGCATCGTTCGACCTTATTTACCACACGGCAGCGAAGGTGACGGAGACCGGCTACCAGGTTGAGTTCGCGATCCCGTTCCGCAGCCTTCGATTCCCAGAAGCCGACATTCAGAAGTGGAGCGGCACCTTCTGGATTACGCGTCCGCGTTCAAGCCGAAACACCTATTCGTGGGCAGCGATCGACCGTGACGACAACTGCTTCACCTGCCAGTTCGGAACACTCACGGGCATGCAGGGCGTGAAGTCGGGAAAGAACCTGGAGATCCTGCCGAGCCTTACGACGACGCAGTACGGATCGCTGAACGACTCGGGCGATCCGTCGTCCGGATTCGAAAATCAGCGCGTCGCCGCAGATCCGTCGCTCAACGTCAAGTACGGCATCACGTCTGATCTCACGGCAGATCTCGCCGTCAACCCGGACTTCTCGCAGATCGAGGCGGATGCGGCCCAGATCGACGTCAACAGCACGTTTGCGTTGTTCTACCGTGAGCAGCGTCCGTTTTTCCAGGAAGGCGCCGACCTGTTCGATACATGGATCGACGCCGTGTATACACGTTCGATCAACGATCCAATCCTCGCGACCAAGCTCACCGGCCGGTTCGGGCGCACCAGCGTTGCCTACATCGGCGGGCGAGATGATATCTCTCCTCTCCTTGTCCCTCTCGAGGAGAGCAGCGAGGTTGTGGCCGACGCAGGCAAGAGCTACTCGAACATCGTTCGCGTCCAGCACAACCTGCCCGGCAACTCGTTCATCGGGGCGCTGGCAACCGACAGACGCATGGATGACGGCGGCTCCGGTTCACTCGCCTCGGTGGACGCCCTTGTTCGCTTCGGCAAGAAGTACCAGATCGAAGCACAGTTCGCGGGCAGCCATACCATTGAGCCGAACAACCCCGAGCTGCTTGACGCCGGCGACGCGACATTCGACAACGGCAACCACACAGTGGCGCTTGACGGCGAGTCGTTCAGCGGCTTCGCTACCTACACAAGTCTAGAGCGCGACGCACGCTACTGGACCTTTGATGTCGACTACTGGACCTACAGTCCGAACTTCCGAACGGACAATGGCTTTGTGACGCAGAACGACAACAAGCGCTTCAGCTTCTTCCAGGGTGTCACACTGTACCCGAAGGCAGAGTTTGTCGACAGGATTTTTCCGCGCATGCAGGTCGCACGGATCTGGAACTTCGACAATGTCAGAAAGGACGAGTGGGCCGGCGGTGGGTTTTCGATGCGGATGAAGCGGCAGACCAACCTGAACGTCGACGCCTTCTTCTCGAACGAGCTCTTCCGCGGCACCGACTTCCGCGGACTCAGTAACCTCGAGTTCAGCATCTTCAGCAACTTCAGCAATCCTGTCCAGGCGGGATTCTACGTCAGCGGCGGCAAGCGCATCGCACGCAATTTGGACGTGCCGGAAATTGGAAACGGACTGAACTTCGGTTCCGACGCCACGATCCGCCCGACGCAGCGGCTTGTTCTTTCGCCGTCGTTCGAGTACTCACGACTCACAGATCGCGAAACCGGCGAAGAGTTCTTCAGCGGATACATCCTTCGGATGCGAACGAACTACCAGTTTACTAGGCGGTTGTTTGCACGTGTTATCACCCAGTACAATCACTTCTCTGAACGACTGGAGATCGACCCGCTCGTGACGTACAAGATCAACGCGTTCAGCGCGGTGTACGTTGGATCGACGCACGACCTGAACTCCTTCGAGCGCACGAACGACCCGAATGCGAAGTTCTATCGACAGAGCAGCCGACAGCTCTTTCTGAAGCTGCAGTATCTCGTGCGACGGTAGTCGTGCGATCGAAGATCGCACTCCCGAATGGGAGAATAGGGGAATGGTGGAATGGGAGATGTCATCCCGAGCCACTGTGGCTTCCTCGATGCACAACAGCAACCCCTTTGCGGCGATGTTGCAGATCCGCAACACGATGAGGAAGAAATCCGTCGCGGCACGCATCATGCACCTTAATTGACTTGATCGACTTGACTCGGATCGCTAATGTGCAGCGTCCTGCTCCCGCTGCCCGATACGATCATGGCCATCCGACGCTCGGCGCCGATTGCATTAGCGCTGCTCGCGGCGGCGACGTCTGCCTGCCGCACGCACTCGATCGATCATTCGACCTCGCTGGTTTCGTGGACGATCAGCGAAGAACCGGTCCTCACTATCGGAGAAATCGAGGGTGAACCAGAATATCTGTTTGGAAGAGTAGGCGACGCGACAAGACTAAGCGACGGCACAATCGTCGTGACCGACTACGGGGCGAAGGAGGTCCGCCAATACGACCCGAACGGTAGGTTCATTCGTTCGGTCGGATCTGTCGGCGAAGGACCAGGTCAGTTCGATACTCCATTCCACGTGCAAAAGCTGGGGGGTGATTTCGTGGTGTTCGACGCGCAATACGACCGCTACGTCCGCTTTCGAGCCGACGGTTCGCATGTCGACACAATTATCCTGCAGCCAGCCGACGTCGAACCTCCGGCACCCAGTCCCTTTCAAATCGTTGACTCGACGCTGTTTGCGTATGCCGGCACGCTACTGATGCGATATGACGATACCGGTTTCCTCATGGAGGACACGGTTCGCTACTTTCACTACGATGTTGACGGAGCGTTGCTTGGAACGATCTCGAAGGTCGCCGCCAGTCAGCGTTGGGGCGTAAACAGCGGAGGGGTTGTCGCATTTCCACAGGTGCCTTTCTACAGTAGCCCCTCCGGTGTCGCATCCAACGGCCGGTTCTTTTTCGGATCCGGTCGTGTGCCAGTCGTCGATGTCTGGACAAACGACGGAAAGCAAGTCGCAAGGATCGAGTGGCACGAACCCATAAGACATGTTGACGCCGCGCTGCGACGACAGTTCGAAAACTACATCCGGTCCGAATACCCGCCTGGCAGTCGCAACCACGACAGATACGAACAGTATCTCAACGAAACGTATTACCCGGACTCTCTCCCGGTCTACGATGACATGCTGGCTGATCCCGGTGTGGGTGTCTGGATCAAGCGCTACTCGGTACCGTGGGACGAACGAAACGAGTGGACGGTCATCTCAGCGCCCGCAGGCCAGCCACCGGTCGGTCCGACGGCCGAAGTGAGTCTTCCAGATCGCTTCAAACCTCTCGAGGTTGGACCCGAGTACGTCCTCGGCGTGCGAATCGACGAGGAAGGTTATCAACGAATCCAGGTTTCTCATCTGACTCGAACAGGATGAAAGTCCCCCGCCCGCGGCCCGACATGCAATCGCAATGGCAATGACACGTGGAAACGCGTTGATGGATGAATCTGCTAATCTCGGAATCTCGGAAGTCTAAGTACCAAGGGTCGAGTCACTGGCTAGCGCACTGATAACTGGTAACTGATGACTGCTCACTTCGCGAGCGTCTCCCATTCCCCCATTCCCCCATTCCCCCAATTCTCCCATCGATTCAGCGCGATCTTGTCGCGCGATCGAAGATCGCCGCGTAAGATCGCGCTAGATCCGTCCCGCCTTCATCTCGCTGACCGCGAAGTCACACGCCCGCGCCGTCAGCGCCATGTACGTCAGCGACGGATTCTGGCAGGCCGAGCTCGCCATACATGATCCGTCAGTCACAAACAGGTTCGGTACATCGTGCGCCTGGTTGTGCCCGTTCAGCACCGACGTCTTCGGATCGCGGCCCATCCGCGCAGTGCCCATCTCATGGATGCAGAGCCCGGGCTCCGCCCCGTATCCGTCATCGGAGTGGTGATCGAACGGAACGACGTCTGTTGCGCCGGCGGACTCCAACATCTCGGCAGCATCCGCCGCCATGTCCTTCCGCATCGCGAGTTCGTTCTCACCCCACGTGCAGTTGATCTTCATGATCGGCAGACCGTATCCGTCCGTCTCTTCCGACAATTCGACGTAGTTGTCGAAGCGTGGAAGTGTCTCTCCCCAACTGCCGAGCCAGTACTTGAACGGTCCCGGGTCGCGGAGCGAGCGCTTCAGCGAGGCTCCGAAATCGGCAGAGTCGATTCCACGTTCCCACGACGTTCGCTGCGCCTCACCCTGGAATCCATAGCCGCGAACATAGTCGCGCGTCCGTGACGCAGCGTCGCCAAGATTTCGGTATCGGATGATGTAGAATCCGTTCGGCTTGTTGCCGACGTAGTATCGATCGTCGTAACCCGGATGAATACCTTCTGCACCGACCTGGTAATGATGATCCATCAGGTAGTGGCCGAGTGCGCCGCTGGAGTTCGCCAGGCCGTTTGGAAAGCGTCGCGAGATCGAGTTCAGGAGAATCTGCGTGCTTCCAAGTGTCGATGCCGTAAGGAATATCACGCGCGCGTTCACCTCCGTCATCTCGAGCGTGTTTCGATCGATGACACGCACGCCGACGGCTCGATCCTTCTCCTCGTCGTAGATGACGCTGTGCACGAGGCTGTTCGGGCGAAGCGTCAAGTTCCCCGTCGCTTTCGCGGCAGGCAGCGTCGACGACTGGCTCGAGAAGTAGGCACCCACCGAGCACCCCTGCTCACACGGACCGCAGTAGTGGCACGCGCCGCGTCCGTTGTGCGGAACGGTGAGAACGGCGCAGCGCCCCGGCGTGATGCGGCGATTCGTCCACTTTGCCTCCACGCCGGCCTTCACAGCAGCCTCGGCGGCATTCAGCGCCATCGGGGGCAGAAACTGCCCATCCGGCAGTTGCGGCATTCCTTCAGTATTTCCAGATACGCCGATGAATCGCTCGACGTAATCATACCAGGGCGCGAGATCGCGATACCGGATCGGCCAGTCTACGCCGTGTCCGTCGCGGGCATTCGCCTCGAAGTCGAGATCACTCCATCGGTAGCTCTGTCGTCCCCACATCAGCGAGCGGCCACCTACCTGATCACCTCGAATAAACGTGAAGGGCTTCACTTCCTCGTAGGGATTCTCGCCGTCCTTGATCCAGAAATGTTTCGTCGATTCGCGAAACGCGTAGGTGCGCTGTTGAACCTTGTAGTCGCGATCCGCCTCCTCCGTCGGTGGTCGTCGGCCGCGATACTTCAGCTCCCACGACGGCCTGTCTTCCGTGACATAATCCGCGCCATGGCGGACGTCACGTCCGCGCTCCAGAACAAGCGTCCGCAAACCTTTTTCGCACAGTTCTTTGGCTGCCCATCCGCCCGTGATGCCGGACCCGACCACGATTGCGTCAAACTCTTCCCGAGGTGTGTAATGCATGGCTTCCAGGGTTAGCAGGCGATGTCGTCCGCAGATGGGCGCTCAGATATTCCGGCGCAGTCCGCGCCAGATCAGGTCCACGCTCGACCGATGCTGTCGTAAGGCACGTCCGCCTTCCATTCGCTCATCGGCATCCGCCGGAGTTCCTGCGTGGCGCCAACTTCGGATGTGTAATATCCGACCAGCGTAAGCTCTTTCATCTTCCGAAAAAAGAGGTTCAATTCAGACGGAGCACCTGCATCGGCCGCCACGGCAATTTCCGAAATCAGGCGCTCACACGAGGAATCATCGGCCGCGGCGAAAGCAACGCCGAAGCGTCGTTCAGCCTCCGCATCGAGACGCTCAAGCTGAAGCAGAAATGCGTCGCGCTCATCGGCGGCGAACCACGTCGACAACATCTGGTCGACAAATGACGGAACGCCTGCGTCGATTGCTCCGGGAGTATCCGTCCTGGGGATGATAACATCCGCGAAGCGGCCGACCGTTGTGAATTGGCGCTCGTCGAGTGCCACCGGACTGAAGTTCGCGGACGGCGGCGACGCGCGGCAGCCGGCGAGGACGCCGGCAACGATGGAAGAAGAGACAACCCCGCCCACTGCGACGCCAATCCGTTCGAGCGCACGGCGCCGGGATATGAACTGTGTCGAGCTGTGGTCAGTCGGTGATGGCATCGCAACAGTTTCGTGGTCGGCACCACGGGATCCTCTGGCGCCGACCACGAAACGGACTCTAGTTTCTCTGGCCGAAGCGGTAGTGGATGCCCGCTCCGAATGAGATCGCCGAGAAGTTGTAGAATTCGAAGTTTGCGTAGCCGAGCGTCAGCTCAAGGTTGAAAAAGATCGCCGGCAGTTCCGGATCATCCGCAAGTGCCTGAATGCCCGACTCGATGCCCGCACCACCTTGCAATCCAAGTACACTCTCGTTTCCGAGAAAGTAGTCGTACGTGTAGATACCCGCGCCGGCAACACCGTAGATGTCAAATTTTTCACCAGGCGTGAAACGATACCAGAGGCGACCACTGTAAGTATTGACGGTTCCGAGAAATCCGAGCACGGCCTCGATCGAGATCTTCTGGTTCGCGTAATACACACCGCTGATGCCGTATGCCGGCCACGAAGAGGTGAAACCGACACCATACTTGCCGCCCTGCAAACCGATTGTTGTTCCGTCTGAACCAGGATTCTGAGCGAGCGCGACCTGCGGCTGCGCGACCACGAAAACGGATAGAAGGAGAACGGCAAGGAACGAGACTTTCATTGACGTACCTGTGTTGCGTTGATAAAGAAATGTGCGATCACGCCGAGGTGCCTCCGCAGCCGTCGCCCGATTGAACACGATCAGGAGCGCTCACGAGGTGCCTCGACAAGGGCCGGCCGATGCGACAAATTTGACCGGCCCTGCGGCATTCGCCTTTGAACGATAAAGCTATCGTTACTTGCGGCATTTAACAAGTGTGCGACCTCGTGTGTCGGCACAAATTCGAAGCGGCCACACATCCGTGACCAACGCTGGAAGAAACAATCCGGCAGCTACACAACGAGGCCCGGAATGGCGCACACCATCCCGGGCCAATCGCAGCCTCTGCAAGCTGAAGACCCGATTCAGCCGAGTTACTTCACGGCAACACAGATATCAACGACGTGTTTCCCCTCGGGGTGTTTGGACGGATCGTTCTTGTACGATTCGTACATCGGCCCGTGAGGTACGAGGCCGCTTTCACCCATGTACGCGAACACACTCATCCATGCCTCCCGATAGTGGTGCGGCGCGATCTCAAAGCTGCCGACGACGTAATCCGCTTCCGGCAGCTTTGTGACGTGGAACTCGCCGTCCGGCTTTGTACCGGCAGGAACGGTGAATCCAACGTTGATTCGTTGCAGCTCCTCCGGCACGGATTCGGGATCGTCGAGATAAACGGTGATCGCTTCCGATTCCGGCGTCAGGAGACCTTTTCCGAGGGCCCACTTGCTCACCCTGTTGAACAATTGTTCGAACAGGACAGTGTTTCCGGCATAAGGTCCAACATTCCTGATGTAGGCCAGCGTGCGTTCCGGCAGGTGGACGGTCGTGACGTCCAGAACGGCTTCAGTCATGGCAGGCTCCGTTTGATGCGATGCGTTTTGATGCGATGCGGTTTTGATAACCGTGCATTACAACCAACACAGTCCGCAAACGAAAGCTGCAAAACCGTAGGGCGCTCCCGGGTCATCCTGTAGGCAACTTATGGCACGGCCGGATCGACGGATGCGGCTACTTCGATCGACGGATGCGGCTACTTGTTGCCGTTGCCGACGATCAGGAAATACAGCGACGTCATCAACAGCGTGAACTGGAACTCCATTCCAAGATTCCCGATCGAACTCCAGCCGTGCTGCAGGTGAACCTTGAAGATGGCACCGATCATGATCACCGCAAAGGAAAGTCCGGCCAACCGCGTCATCCAGTCCTTCGACGCGCCGCCGATCAGAATCAGCAGTCCGCCGCCGACCTCGCCGACTGCAACCAGAACCGCCAATACGAGCGGCAGCCCAAGCGATTCGGCGGTCGCGGACAGATCGCCGAATTTTCCCGAGCCGTGGTAAAGAAAGACGCTCGCAAGACCGATCCGAAGCAGCCAGTGCGCGTAGGGTGACAACTTGTTCAAGAAATCCATGTGCTTAGCCTCAATTTTTGTTGGGGGGGACCAGCCGTCGGATCTGGACCAGGACGAACTTCACACCAACAGCCGGAAGTCACTAGGTTCGGTACCCTACGTCCACGTTACACGTTCACGATCGAATTCACGAATGCCGACGGTTTCACGTCCGGAATTCCGAATTCACGGAACCAGAAACCCGTTCAGGGCATTATTGGCTGCTGTCTATTGTCCCCCAATGCGTATCGGTGTCCGGCCCCGTGTTCAACACCTGCTCATACCATGCAGACCGGATCGCAGCTATCTGCGGTCGCCGACGGTGGCTCGCCCGCTGCAAGCCGCACATAGTTTCGCGCGCTCGCACTTCCAGGCCGCACGTGACCACCAGCTAGTCACGCATCGAACCCGCCGCGCTCCAGATTTTGATCGGCGACAGGCCTGAACTTCCACCTGGTCTGTCTCACATGTCGCACCCGCCGAACAATGGAGCTCTCCATACTGAATCTGCTACTCGTCCTGCTCGTTGCCTGGGCGTCCGGACGCATCGCCAGCCGCTTCGGCTACCCATCCGTACTCGGTGAACTGCTGGGCGGCATCGTTCTGGGCCCGCCGTTGCTCGGCCTGCTGCACGGCGGCGAGGCGCTCGCCGTCCTCGCGGAAGTCGGCATCATCCTGATGATGGTCTACATCGGGATGGAGATCGATCCGCGAGAACTGAAGAAGGCCTCGAAGGCGGGGCTCCTTGCGTCGATCGGCGGATTCGTCACGCCGTTCGTCCTGTGCTACCTGGCGATTGTCGCCTTCGGCGGATCGACACTCGCCGCGATCTTCGTCGGCGTCGCGGCCGGCGTCACGTCCCTCGCGACCAAGTCGCGCATCCTCGTCGACCTTCAGCTACTCGATACGCGCATCGCGCACGTGATGATGGCCGGCGCACTGATCGCCGACACGATCTCGCTGGTAATCTTTGCGGCGATACTTGGTGTCGCGGGGGCGGGCGTCGTCGACCCGGCAGCCATCGCGCTCGTCGCCGTCAAAGCAATCGCGTTTTTTGTCGTCGCGGGGTTTGTCGGGCTCAAGGTTTTTCCCCTGATGGGACGCTTTCTGAAGCGATCCGACTCCGCGGGACGGACGTCGACCTTCATGCTCGTCCTGATCATCGCCCTTGCGTTCGCCGAGATGGCGCACCTGGCGGGCATGCATGGAATCCTCGGCGCGTTCGTCGCCGGACTCTTCCTCCGGGAAGGCGTCTTCGGAAAGTCCTACGCGCACGAGCTGATGTCCGTGGTCCGAGACGCCTCGATCGGTTTCCTTGCGCCGGTGTTCTTCGTGACTGCCGGCTTCGCTGTCTCGCTCGACGTGTTCACTTCAAGTCTTCCGCTACTGACGACCGTCATCGTACTCGCCACGCTTGGGAAAATTATTGGAACAGCTGCCTTCTACCTGCCGACCGGCTATGGCTGGCGCGAAGGTGTGACGATCGGCGCCGGAATGAACGGCCGCGGCGCTGTCGAGATCATCATCGCCCAGATCGGGCTGGAGATGGGACTGATCACGCAGGAGATCTTCTCGATCCTCGTGTTCATGGCGATCTTCACGACAGCGACGGTACCCGTGCTGCTGAAATTTGGAACGGACTGGTTGCGCCGACGCGGTGAGCTCGTCCGCTCGGACCACGAACGGACCGGCACCCTCATCGTCGGAGCGGGCGCTACCGCAAGGGCGATCGGTCGCATGTTGGCGCGATCCGCGCCCGTGCATGTCGTCGACCGTAACCCTGACAACTGCCTGCTCGCTCAATCCGACGGACTCACCGCACACTGCGGCGATGCGCTCGACGAACAGGTACTGAGCGCCGCCGGTGCCGCAACCGTCAAGCACGGACTCGTCATGACCCCGAACGCGGAGGTCAATGCGCTCGTATCGCAGACCCTGCGAACGACGTTTCTGGTCCCGGATGTGGCGATGCCCGGTGCCGCCGATGAGTCGGTGCGGAAGTCACTACTGGATCACCTGGATATCAATACCCTGTTTGCGGGCCACGCCGACGTCAACGCATGGAACTATCGGATCGAGCACGACCAGACCACTCAAACGCGCGTTACAATCGAAAGGGACCAGTCCGCGACCGACTTGTTCGCCGGGACGCGTGCGCGGCTGGACGGGGTTGCGATCGGACTTTTGCAGGGTGAGCAGTACGTTCCATTTCACGACGGATGCAAACTCCGCAAGGGCGACAGCGTGATCATCCTTCACCCGATGGCCGAAGCGCTGCCGCCGAGGCTTGACCGATTCGATCGGATGATCGCGCGCGCGCCCATACTGGACCTTGACAGCAAGATGACGCGTGACGACTTCTTCCGAACGGCGGCCTCACTATTGGCAATCGAACTGGAGGTTGAACCAGATCGGTTGGCGTCCATGCTGGTTGATCGAGAACGCCGAGGCAGCACCGTCATCCTGCCGGGACTCGCGATTCCTCATGTCGTGATCGACGGGACGCGGAAGTTCGCCATTCTATTGGCGCGCTGCCGGAACGGTATCCACTTTCCTGATGAAAAGGAAACGGTGCATACCGTCTTCGTCCTCGTCGGAACGGACGATGAGAGGGGCTTTCACCTTCGCGCCCTGTCGGCTCTGGCGCAGGCCACGCAGCGGACTGATTTCGAGCGCGATTGGCTCGTCGCCACGGACACGGAAGAGCTTCGGCGCCTGATACTGCATACCGAACGACGCCGCTTCGAAACGGATGCCGACGTTGGGCCATCCGCACTAAATGAAATCTGACGATCCGACATCTTCGGATCCGTATCCTGTCAACCAGAACAACCCTCGCTTTCGCTCATGGCATCTGCGAACCGACCACTTGAACGCCTTCCCCTCGTCAAGCCGATTCAGGATTTTATTCGACTCGAGTCATCCGGCGGCATCCTCCTGCTGGCCTGCGCCGTGATCGCGATTGTCTGGGCGAACAGCCCGGCCGCGGGATCGTATTTCGACCTGTGGGGATCGATCATGACAGTCGGACTGGGCGACTACGTCTTGTCGAAGCCGTTGCTGCTCTGGATCAACGATGGCCTCATGGCGATCTTCTTTTTTGTCGTCGGACTCGAAATCAAGCGCGAGTTCCTGATCGGGGAATTGTCGTCGGCGAAGAAAGCGTCGCTTGCGCTGGCAGCGGCAGTCGGTGGAATGATCGTGCCCGCCGCCATCTACGCCATCATGAATCTTGGTGGGTCCGGGAGCGACGGGTGGGGGATTCCCATGGCGACGGACATTGCGTTCGCGCTCGGGGTGCTTGCGCTTCTGGGCAAACGAGCCCCGCTCGCCTTGAAGGTGTTTCTGACGGCACTCGCAATCGTCGACGACCTCGGTGCCGTTCTCGTAATTGCGATTTTCTACACAGCGAAGATCAAGATGGGCTTCCTGCTCTTCGGAGCGGCGACGCTGGTTGTGCTGGCAATTGGTAATCGGCTGGGCATTCGCCGAACGTCGTTCTACGTCGTGCTCGGAGTTGTGTTATGGGTCGCGTTCCTGAAGTCCGGCGTCCACGCCACGGTGGCGGGCGTGCTGCTGGCCTTAACCGTTCCGGCCCGGCGCCTGATCGATGCGTCCGAGTTCCTCGATCGCGGCCGTTCCCTGATGGATCGGTTCTCGCTCAACATGCGTGAAGGCATGGCGCGACCATCATCCGATCAGGTCAACACGCTTCACGCGCTGGAGGACGCCGTTGAGAAGCTGGACACGCCTGCGTACCGGATGGAGCATGCGCTCCACGGGTGGGTCGCCTACTTTATTATGCCGGTGTTCGCGCTAGCCAATGCGGGCGTGGCGCTCGGCGGCGGCGTGAATTTCGGAAGCCCCGTCACGCTGGGGATCATCGCCGGACTGTTCCTCGGCAAGCAGATTGGCGTAACACTATTTGCGTGGCTGAGCGTCAAGCTCGGGATTGCGGAGCTCCCGCAGGGTGTCGCGTGGCGCCAGGTCTACGGTGTAAGCCTGCTGTGCGGAATCGGCTTCACAATGTCGTTGTTTATTGCGAACCTCGCGTTCAGTGAGGCCGCCCTGTTGGATGAAGCGAAGATCGGTATCCTCGCCGCATCGGTCGTGTCCGGGATCGCGGGCTGGATCGCATTGAGTCGGACCGCCGGTGCAGGATCTCAGACCAATGAAGCAGCAGCCTGAACAGAACAGTCCTGACCACATCGGACCACCGGCATGGAGATAACGGTTGCCGCCGTGCAGCTCTGGTCCACGCCCGAGCGGACACCAGATGAAAACCGGCAGCACGCCATTGAGATGGCGGCTAACGCGGCGGAGTCGAAGCCGGACCTCATTGTGATGCCCGAGGCTGTCGCGATGCTTTGTCGACCGGATGGTCGTCCCGAGTTTTCATATCGGGATGTGTGTGAAGCGATACCGGGTACTACCTCGGAGCAGATTTGCAGAATCGCTCGCGACTTCCACACGAACATCGTGGTGGGGCTTGTCGAAGACCGTGGCCCGAGTCATCCGTGCCAGAACACCGCCGTCGTTATTGACCGCAGCGGCTCGATCGTTGGGCGCTACAATAAGCTGCACGAGCCTGAGGTGTGTCGGCTCGAGCAGGACGCGGGGGTCGGACTCGACGTGCCGGTTTTTCAGCTGGATTTCGGCACGATCGGAATCATGATCTGCTGGGATCTGGTTTCGGTTGAGTTGCCGGCGCTGCTAGCCTACAAGGGAGCGGAGCTCATTTGCTTTCCTCATCTGATCGGTCTACCGTCCTCCGCCAACTTTGCCATCCAACTGCGTGCTCGGGCAATCGACGCGGGGGTGCCGATTGTGGCAGCGGGTATGCGGGACAATAGCACCCACACTGGGTTTCAGGACGGGATCTGCCCGACCTGCATCGTCGACGCCGAAGGCAGGGTGGTGACACAGACGGATCTTTCGGCGGCAGACACCATCATCGCCAAACTGGAACTCTCTCCTGACTCCCCAAACGCAAGGCTGGCCAGGCGTCGGCGGACCGACCTGCGCCACGACGTCTATTCGAGAGAATACGCCCGGCTGTTCGAAAGGCATCAGTCAAACTCGTAAGACATTTCCCCACAGGGGAATGCAAACGGGTACGCCAGAGGAAGCTCGCGCAGTTGCCGAAACTGTTGAGGCTGAAAAACCCTCATCCCTCAACCGGTGACAACGATGTTTTCCCTACTTCAACGGGCGTCCAGCCTACTTGCAGCTACTGTTCTGATCGGATTCCAGTTTGCGGCGGCGCAGACAAACGAGTCCATGTGTAAGATGGATGGCCAGTGCAAGATGATGTCGCAGGACTCAACTTCTCAGACGGGCGCCGGCATGGGACAGGGCCGTATCGGCCAGGGGATGCAGGGAATGAACCATGGCAACATGGGGCAAGGCCAGGGAATGCGTCAGGGGCAAGGTATGGGTCAAGGTATGCAGGGAATGAATCATGGCGCGAAAGGACAGGGCCAGGGGATGCAAGGCCAGGGAATGCAAGGGATGAAGCACGGAGGCATGGGCCAGGGCATGGCGGGTTGCCCGATGATGTCCGCCAATTCAGACTCCACCTCCTCGGGCGGATCCGGAATGATGGGAGGCATGAAGGGCCAGATGCAAGGCCAGGGCATGCAAGGGATGAAGCACGGAGGCATGGGTCAGGGCCAGGGCAACGGCCAAAGCATGCAAGGGATGAAGCACGGAGGCATGGGTCAGGGCCAGGGCAACGGCCAGGGCATGCAGGGAATGAACCGCGGCGGCATGGGACCTGGAAAGGGTATGATGATGGCCGCAAGCGACTCCAGCGTCCTCGCACCGGCGGTCGTATCGGCGATAGACGAAGCGTTGCAGGATGAATTCCGATCCGAAGCCCTGTACCAGCGCGTGCTTGACGACCACGGGGATGTACTTCCGTTCCGAAACATCGTGAATGCAGAACGGCGTCACTCGTCGCATCTGATCGCGCTGCTTAACAGCCATCGCGCCGACGTTCCCGAGCCCACCGTCACACCTGCCAACAGTCCGTCATTCGCAACCGTCAAAGATGCCTGCACGGCGTCAGTACAGGCGGAGATCGACAACGTCGCGATCTATGATCGCCTCCTCAAAGGTGAACTGCCGGAAGACGTTCGGACGACGTTCGATCACCTGCGGATGATCTCTCAAGAACACCACCTGCCTGCATTCAAACGCTGCGCCGGCATTCAGTAGTCGCCACTGTGACGTGCAGATCGACCGTGACGTTTGCATGAAGACGGAACTGCTGGTTTGATTGATGTATTTCAACAGGTGGTGACCGACGCGACCAGCCGTCGGCTCGTCGCGCCGCGCGCCGATACCTGGCGGACAGCTGAATTGAGCCGAAGACGATGAGGATTCTTATTGCCGGAGCAGGAATCGCGGGAATGACCCTCGCCGCGCTTCTGGAACGGCGCGGCCTCGATGTCAAGGTCATCGAAAGAGCGTCCAACTTCGAACACGCAGGCTATATGCTTGGACTCTGGCCTCTTGGTTACAGAGTGTTGCACGGACTGGGCCTCTACGAAGACTTCGCGGATCTGAGCATCCCGGCTAACTACTACGCTGTCCGCGACAATCACGGAGAGCTGATCCACCAGTGGTCGATGGATCCGATCTCTTCGCGGTTCGGCCCCAACCTGAGTTGCACGCGCCCGCAGCTCGTCAAGCTGCTGCACAGCGCTCTCTGCGAGACCCACGTTCATTTCGACACCACGCTCACCAATGCGCGTCAATACGAGCATCATGTAGAAGCGACGATGTCGGACGGAACAAGCGAGGCGTTCGATCTTCTGGTTGGTGCAGACGGCGCCCACTCACGCGTTCGCGAATTGTTTTTCGGTGAGCAGCCAAAGTTCGATACAGGCTGGGGCGGATGGGTCTGGTGGGCCGATCGACGCTCCGTACCGGCGAAGACGTACGTGGAACACTGGGGCATCGGAAGATTTCTTGGCGCGTACCCAACCACCGACGGCGTCGGTGTGTTTGCCGGAGCGCCAGTCGGCGATCGCTTCGAAAAAGACGGATCCGGAAGGCAGGAGCGCGTACGGGCAAGGATGGCCAATATGGGAGAACTCGCCCACAGACTGATGCAGTCGATGCCCGATGACGAAACGAAGCTTTTCTTCTGGCGTCTGAACGACGTAAGATCGAACGAGTGGACCCGCGGTCGGGTCGTCCTGCTTGGCGACGCGGCAGCCAGCCTCTTGCCGACAGCCGGAATCGGAGCGTCGATGGCCATGGAGTCCGCGGCGGTGCTTGCTGATGAGCTTGGTCGAACGGATGTGCACTACCTCGAGCATGCGTTGTCGCTTTTCGTGAAACGGAGACGGAAACGCGTTGAGGATGTACAGTCCGACTCGAGACGACTTGCTCGCGCCATGTTCATCGAGTCGCCGACGCTTGGCCGCTTGCGTGATCTCGCAACACGGTTCTATTCGCTCGAAGGACTCGCCGGATCAATCGCGAAGGCGTTTGACCAACCGATCTGATCGTCGGCTTTCGCTAGTTGCCAATCGCAAAGCAACAACGTTGCAATGGCATCGGTCACTGGTTGTCCATCGCTCGAATCATGCGGACTACTTCGGACGCCAGGTCGTTCGGTACCGGGATCGTCAGATTGTACTGGACGATTTTCCAGCTGCCGTCTCGCTTAACCAGTGCGCCGCTTCCTCTCGTGTCGCCGAGGCCGGCGTTGTCGAGCGTTTCGTCGAACCACGCGGTGCGACCATCCCTGTCAACGAAGACGTGACGCGACTTCTCGGTGTACGTCCAGCCCCTGCCACGATCGAAGTGCGGCTTCGCGTATGCGATGAACTGATCCTTGGTCCAGCGCTCGGTCGCGTCCGTTCCGAGAAAGATCGCGTCGTCTGCATAGAGGTCGAAGTACCGATCGAAGTCGGCCTTCGATGCGGCGTCATGAAGCTGCGTGAGGACGGAGTCAACGGCGTTCGCTTCCACCAGCAGCTCCGCCCTCGTCAAAGGCACGCGGTCTTGCGTTCGGGATGAGCCTGCACACCCGGCGAGGACAACTGCAACGATCAGTAGACCTGTTTTCATACTTGTAGTTACGGTGGTTTAGAGTCGCAGAATCTCCGATTCTACGGAATCGAGAAAGATAGGACTCGCTCGGAACGAGCGCTTCCATCCCGCGCCGAAGCGGTTTCCTTGACGCAGCTCAATAACCTTTGGGCTGAGCGCGCTTTCATCCCCTCATTCCATCATTCTTCCATTCATGAGCGCGATCTCTGATCGCGCGATTAGAACTCCCCATCCCAGCGGCGCCACTTCGAGACGCCGACGTGGTCCGAGCGTCCCCACACCTGAAAGTATTGACTCGCGGGTGCGTCGAAGATCGTCTCGCCGTCGACATCCATCCGCACAAAATTTGTCGCCGCATAATAGCGGCGTCCTCTCGACTTCGTCACATAGCTGAAGTCGGCGTCAGTCTGGTACGGACCGTAATCGACGCGGCCCGACTCATAGTTATAGCGCGGCCGGATGTCCTCCTGCAGCACATCCCGATCGAGGTCTGTCTTGATTCCGAACCACCGGTTGCCGTCCACCTGCACCGTGACGCCATCGGAATCGCTCTTCAGGATCTTGAAGCGCGTCGCCACTTCAGCAGCCGTGTCATCGCTCGAAAGCGGATAAAGAATCGTCACATACGTCTCGGTCTTGCCTGCAAGGTAGTGCTGCGACTTGCCCTGGAAGATCACGATCTCATCCTGCTCCGAGCGGTCCTCCGGTTCGACACCCGACTCCTTCTGCTTCAGCCGTTCATTGAGCGACTCGCCGTATCGCCCGCTCCCGAGAGGTGACCCCTCGATCTGCGGCATCGAGATAAGCAGATCCATGTTGCCGGGATTGGCGTAGCGACCCATGAGCGAATCGATCCGCGTTCGAAACCAGTAGTCGCCACGATCAACAATCTTCCGCGTGTGCCAGAGGGCGGCCGACGTGTAATACTTTGTCTCGTTGAACTTGAGGATGTCGACCACGACGACAAAATCTTCCGACTTGTCGCGGATGAGCACGCGATCTCCGACGTACCCGGTGCGCGGATCGTCAATCCTTGTACGCGAATAGTCAAACTCAGGAAAATCCTGGAAATCTATCTTCGACGTTCGTACGGATTCGTTGTACGCACCGGAGTTGCGCAAAACGTCGAAGTAGGGCTGCCGCACATCTTTGCGAACATCGCGGACGACAACTCTGTTGTGGAATATATCCGCCCTGTAGGCACCGTACGGGCCACTCGGCGCCACAGGTCGGTAACCGCCGTCGCTCAGGAGCACCGCACCGTTCTTCATGAACACGGATATTCCATTTTCGTCCGAATGTCCGTGGTGCATCTTCTCCTCTTCAACTGCAAGGTTCCGCTTCAGGTAGTCCTTCTGCATGATGCTGTAGTACCCTTCGTCCTTGTAGTTGAGCATGAGGTAGGTAGCATCCTCATCCCAGCCCGATCGCATGACAATCTTCTTGGAGACAATCTCGTCGAGCGCATCGCCGGACAGAAACGTCGGCTGAGCGGGCTTGATCTTCGCGTCCGCCCAGTCCGTTCGACGCACCAGCACCTGCGCGATGCCGACATTCGGTTTCTCGAGCGCTGGACCCGAGCTGAATCCCGATCCGTTTCCGCGCACAACGCCCATGTTCTCCAGCATTCGCATGGCCGCCCACTTCATCTGCGGACTCTGGTACTCTTTTGCCCCCCTTTCGAGCAACACGACGTATTCGGTGAGGCTCATCTTCCAGAGTCCGTCGCCAAAGTCGGGAATGGTGCCGGCGGGCGTGAGAAGCGCGACGAAGTAATCGAAGTAATACTTCAGCATCGGCGACTCAAAGGCCGTCCGGTTGCCCGCAAGGTCGAGGTAGTTGACGTAAGCGTAGAGCCAGATCGGGTGGTAGACGGACGCGTCCTCAATTTCCCAGTGTCCGATCGTATCGGAGGCAAGAATCTCCGCCATCTTCTTCCAGTCCTTCGCGCGCGGGTGGTCCGGAAAAGCGAGCGCGGCTGCCAGCAGACTCTCAGCGCGAAGCATCGCGCGATTCATGGCGCCCCACTCCGGAAATTTGAAGATGATCTCTACACTGGATTCGACCGCGTCGCGGATGGAGGCAACGTCAGATTCAGAGTATACGCCGGACCGTTTTGTCCGCTCGAATGCCTCGGTATACACCGGGAGTGCACGGAACCAGTTGACGGCAGGAACGCCGTCGTTATACTCGACGCGGGTGCGATACGCGATGGGAAAGAACTGACGGTACTCGTTCATTGACACGAGGAGGTCACGTGTCGTGCGCGCATACGCTTTGTCTCCCGTTTCCTGATACAGCCAGGACGACAGGTCAGCGATATTCACGATGAAGGTCGGCGGTTGATAGCCGACGAGCTCGCTGACGATGTTGGTCCCCTGGAGCTCGCTGTAGGTTGCCTTCCATCTTTCGGTCTGTGCATCGAGAGAGGCGAGCGCGTCCTCCAGCGTCATCTTGACATAGCGGACCGTTTCGCGATCATTGATTTGCGCCTTAGCGGCAGTCGGCGCGGATGCGACAATGGCGAACACGAGGATGAGCAATCGATACATGACGAGCGACGGGAACGAGAGACGGACGGATGACCGAATGTAAGAAGGATGGGCGGAATTCGCCGGGCCGTGCCACTCGTGAAACGCGGAAACGTCGTTTCACGAATCGTGGAATCGTGGAATCGTGGAATCGTGGAATCGTGGAATCGTGGATCTCGCGCGTGGCTCCGGTTAGGCGAGAAGTCGTGTCACTGACACGTCGACACGGGTTGATGAATGTGTCTACGAGCCTGGAGTCTGAGAGCCTTGAGTCTGAGAGCCTGAGAGCCTGGGAGTCTGGGAGTCTGGGAGTCTGAGAGTCTGGGAATCCTGGGTACGATCATTCCGGGAGCCGTGCCACCCCGGTCCACAAGCGTTCCCGCGACGGACAGCAACAACCTCGAACAGGCATTCTGACAAGTGACAACTGACAACTGACAACTTCGCGAGCGAAGCGAGCGACCCATTCTTCTTATCTTCCTATTTTCCTCGTTTCCGCGTGATCGGAGATCACGCGACGAACATGCGAATTGCACTTGCCCAAATAAATCCAACCGTCGGCGATCTGGACGGCAACGCCGCAAAGATCATTGACTATGCCGAGCGTGCACACGCGCAGGGTGCCGATCTCGTCGTCTTCCCGGAGCTTTGCGTGACGGGTTACCCGCCTCTTGATCTCCTCGAATCGGAAGCCTTCATCGATGCTGTCGAGGCGTCATGCTCGCACATCGCCGAGAAGGTACCGGGGGATATCGGCATCCTGATCGGGGCACCCATCCGCAACAACAACAAGGTCGGCAAACGACTCTTTAACGCCGCCTTGCTCTACGAAGGCGGCGCGCTGCATTCAGAGACACGCAAGCAGCTCCTGCCAACCTACGACGTCTTTGATGAGTACCGCTACTTCGAACCCGGCGACTGCTCCGAGCCCGTCGAATTCCGCGGACTCAAACTCGGCATCCATGTCTGCGAAGACATGTGGAATAACGAGGAGCAGGTTGAGTTTCATCTCTATGGCGATAACCCGATCGATGCACTTGCGGCAGCCGGCGCGGAACTCTATGTGAACATCTCGGCGTCTCCGTTTGCAGTCGGCAAACACGTGCATCGAAACAAGATCGTTGCGGAGAGCTGCCGCGAGCACAACCTGCCGTTCGTTCTCGTAAACACCGTCGGCGCGAATACCGAGATCATCTTCGACGGTGACTCGCGCGTACATGCCGCCGACGGCAGCCGCATCGTCTGTGCCCCGTCCTTCGAAGAGGCGCTGATGATCTGGGACACTGCAGATACCGCAACGCGCTGCCCGATGCAGCATGACGATGTCGTCGACCTTCACGACTCGATCGTCATGGGAATCCGCGACTACTTCAGCAAGACAGGTGCCTTCTCGAAGGCGCTCATCGGTCTTTCGGGCGGCATCGACTCCGCCGTGACGTGCGCCCTCGCCGTGACGGCGCTCGGCCCCGAACGCGTGGTTGGCGTGACACTTCCGTCGAAGTATTCGTCTGGAGGATCGGTCGATGACTCGGATCTTCTCGCGCGCAACCTCGGAATCGACTTCAGTCGCATCAGCATCGAGCCCGCCGTTGATGCGTTCGAAACGATGCTCGAGCAATCGTTCGAAGGCACGACTCCCGGAATCGCCGAGGAAAACATCCAGGCGCGCACCCGCGGCGTCACACTGATGGCGCTTTCCAACAAGTTCAATTACCTCCTGTTGACAACAGGCAACAAGAGTGAGATGTCCGTCGGGTACGCCACACTCTACGGTGACATGAATGGCGGATTGGCGGTATTATCCGACGTCTACAAGACGGATGTTTACCGGCTTGCCGAGTTCGTGAATCAGCGCGCTGGCCGCGAGCTCATCCCGCGAAATACGATCGACAAGCCGCCGTCAGCCGAGCTGCGCCCGGATCAGAAAGACACGGACTCGCTTCCACCGTACGAGGTGCTCGACAGGATTCTGAAGCTCTACATCGAGGACCAGAAGGAGTGGCGGACCATCGTCAACATGACGGGATACGATGCGGATGTTGTGATTCGATTCCTGAATCTCGTCGACCGAAACGAATACAAACGTCGCCAGGCCCCTCCCGGACTGCGGGTCAGCAAAAAAGCGTTCGGCATCGGACGTCGCGTTCCGATCGTTATGCGTTGGAAGCGCACGAAGGATCAGCCTGTCATCCAAAACGATTGAGGATTCCCCCTCCAGCAAATGATTGCCTACCTCTCCGGCACGTTGGCCGAGAAAAAGCCAACCGAAGCAACGATCGATGTCGGCGGCATCGGCTATCTCGTCCTGATTCCGACCTCCACGTTTGAGAAGCTGCCGGACGTCGGCAAAGCCTGCAAGCTGATGACGCATCACCACGTTCGCGAGGATGCCGAGACCCTGTTTGGTTTCGCCACGGCGGACGAGCGGGAGGTGTTTCGCGGCATGATCAAGGTATCGGGCGTCGGACCCAAGCTCGCGCTCGCAGCCCTATCCGCCATGCGTCCGGATGAGCTGCGCCAGTATGTGGCGTCCGGAGACGTCAGCCTTCTTACGCGTATTCCGGGCGTCGGCCGCAAGACCGCCGAGCGACTCGTCGTGGAGCTTCGCGACAAGCTCGTTCCGGCGGCGCCATCCATTGTCGAAGGGACCACATCCGGTTCGACCTCGACGCCATCGCTCCCCATCGCCCGGATGGATGCAATTCTCGCCCTGGAGGCACTGGGCATGTCCCGCAACGCCGCCGAGAAGTCCGTCGCCGCCGCAATGAAGGCCAGCCCTGAAGCCGTAACGGCGGAGGAGTTGATCCGACTGGCGCTTCGCTCCTGAAAGGCCGACCGTTCTTTGCGACTTCTTGCTACGATACTCGGAACGGAACGGCGCCGCAGACAGCAGGCGGCCCGCCGCGAGGTAATTGCCGCCTTCCACTCCGATCCGATCGCCGCGTACGGACTCTACGAGCTGCTGCTCGATTCAGATCTCCTGTCGGCCGGGACGCAGCGGCTGCTCATGCCGTACGTGCAGGAGGTCGAACACCGGATGTCGCTCTCCGACGACGAGCTCGAGATCCAGTTGCCGATTCAGATCACGCCGATCACCGACGGCGAATACGACACGATAACCGCCGTCATCGCACGGGCACTGCGGGAGTTTCACGACGACCTTTCGAATGAGGCGGATATCCGAAAGCTCCATGCGGAGCTTCGCGGTGTGTGCGACTCGCTGAAGCGACATCAGAAGCACACAGCGTCGATCACGTACGAGATCGATCCGATGGAGTTGATCCGGGATGTCGTCGGGCGGTTTGGAAAGGTGCGTCCGAGGGAGCGAAAGAAGATCGGTCCTCCTCTCGCCGTCGGGGACTTCGCAGAGATGCTGAACGACAACCCGATACGACGGGCTTTTTCGCAGGGCCTGATGAACGAGCGGGACCTCGGCGAAGGCGACATCGTTGTTGTCGATAAGCTGCTCGAATCCGGGTATGCAGTCGCGAAGCGCATTATTGGAAAGTCGCGTTATACGGTTCCATGGTCAATCCCGAAGCTCAACTACAATGTGTCGATGAACCCGAACGAAGTCCTGCTACACCGAAGTGAGGTGCGCGCGATCGATGTTGAATTGCCCTATCGGAGGCTTATCGATGAGTTCATCGAGTTGATCACGATTCACATCGTCGACTACTCGCTGGACCCGGCGCGTTACCAGCCGAGGAGCCAGAAGCCCTGAACGTCCAGACGGTCCATCAGTCCTGCGTCTGACACGGCTCATCTCACGCGACAGTCCGAAGCGTCAATGCCCATGAATACGTCGATACGGTCAAGACTTCTCAAAGCAGCGGCTGGGCTCGAGGTCACGGACGAGTTCGAGCGTGCGATCGAGGCGATCGAGCTGGCCGGCGACAACGTTTTTATCACCGGTCGCGCCGGGACGGGTAAGTCAACGCTGCTGACGCTTTTCCGAGCGATCACCGATAAACAAATCGCTGTGGTTGCCCCGACGGGTGCGGCAGCCATCAACGTTGGCGGACAGACGCTTCACTCGTTTTTCCGTTTTCCTCCGCACCCACCATCGCAGTTCGACATCCGCAAATCGGACAACGCCGAACTCTACCGTTCACTCGACGCGCTCGTCATCGACGAAGTGTCCATGGTTCGGGCGGACTTGATGGATGCCATCGACAAATTCCTGCGGATCAATCGGGGGAAGAAGTCGCGTCCGTTTGGCGGCGTACAGATGATCATGATCGGCGACCTGTTTCAGCTTCCGCCGGTGGTAAAGACGGAGTCGGAGGTGCGGCACATTGAGTTGTACCACGGCACGCCACACTTCTTCGGGTCAACCGCGCTGCAAGCGGCAGGCATGCAGACCATTGAGCTCAAGCGGATTTACCGCCAGCAGGATCTCGCCTTTGTCGAGGCCCTGAATGCGATTCGGAGCGGTCGCGTTTCCGACGGGCACCTCGCGCTGCTCAACAGTCGCGTTGAGGACACCTTCGACTTCGGAGCGGACGACCCAGCCGTGTTGCTCACGCCAACGAATCGCGTGGCCTCGCGTGTCAACGGACAGCGCCTCGGTCAGATCAGCGGGGCACACACGGTCTTCGAGGCGCAGGTGACGGAA
This sequence comes from Bacteroidota bacterium, assembly GCA_020437385.1. Lineage (GTDB taxonomy): Bacteria > Bacteroidota > Rhodothermia > Rhodothermales > JABDKH01 > JAGQWL01. The sequence goes on along the minus strand of JAGQWL010000098.1, from coordinate 2,369 downwards.
AAGTTCGGACACGTCCCTGAAAACCAGCGTCCGGCACCGACGCGGCTTCAGGTCAAGGTAGGAGCGCACGTGATGTTCATCCGCAATGACCGTGACCGGCGATGGGTAAACGGAACGATGGGACGTATCGCCGAGATCGAGGATGACTCCATCAGGGTTGTCATAACGGACGATGACAGCGACGGTGCCAGCCACTGGGTCAACATGGAGACGTGGGAGATGTACGAGTACGGCGTCGGCGAGGAGAAGTCGGAACTGGAGATGGAGGTTGTCGGGACGTTCACGCAGTTCCCACTCCGTCTTGGTTATGCAATCACCATCCACAAGGGCCAGGGAAAGACCCTCGACCACGCGATTGTCGACATGGGTCGGGGTGCCTTCGCGCCGGGCCAGACGTACGTCGCCCTCAGCCGCGTGCGTTCGCTGGACGGACTTGTTTTGACGCGGCCGATTTCGCGCGACGACGTGAAGGTCGATCGTGACGTCGTGGCGTTCCTCGAGGAGGGCATCGTTCCGTCGGCAGTTCAGCGACGCCTGTTTTAGGAGCGGATCGCCGCAGCAGCCAGAGCCGCCTGGCCGAGGCTGATGCCGCCGTCGTTCGGTGGCACCCGGTTGTTAACCAGGATATCGCGAAACGGCCCCGGAGTGCTGCTCACCAGCGCTTTGATCTCACCGAGAAGCAGGACGTTCTGAAACGTGCCGCCGGACAGCACTAGCGTGTCGATTCCCGCGATGCCGGCCTGTTCGTTCGCACACTCGACAATTCCTTTCGCGACTCCCGCGTGAAAGGCGCGGGCGATGTCTTCGATCGGGCGCCCGCTCAATCGATCATCCACTATTGTACGCAGCAGCGGTCGATAGTCGAGCGAGGCGAACGGATACGCCTCCGACTCCGAAGAACGGCGAGCAAGCTGCTCCAGCCAGATCGCGGCCTGGCCCTCGAACGTCATCTCACGAGTGAAGCCTAGCAGCGCCGCGACCGTGTCGAAGAGCCTTCCCATCGACGTTGTTGGAAAGACGCGGACGTTCTTGTCTATGAGGTCCGAGGCCGTCCGGAATCGATCTGGAAAATGGAACGGCGGTGCCGAAAGATCCGGAAGATCCGGGAGCCCGTGCAGGAATCCCGCCGCCGCCTGGACGGGATGCCGCGCTGCGGCATCGCCTCCGGCAAGCACGGCAGGTAGCAAGTGTGCCACGCGATCGAATCCCCGCTCGAGGCTCCCGGCAAACAGCTCGCCGCCCCAGATGCCGCCGTCGTCGCCGAAACCGGTGCCGTCCAACGCAACGCCGACAACCTCGCGACCCCATTCCCGTCGCTCGGCCAGCGCGGATGCAATGTGCGCCCGGTGATGCTGTACGGCTACCCGTTCGCACGACATGGTGGTCGCGTACTGCGTGGATGCGTATTGCGGATGGGCGTCGTGTGCGACAAGCAACGACGACGCATCGATCTCGTACATCCGAAGGAGATCGTCGATTGTCTCACGGAAAGCAGTGAAAGCCGGATAGTGCTCGAGGTCGCCGATGTATTGACTAACGAAGGCTTGTCCGCCAACAACGAGCGTGATGCTATTCTTGAGGTCGGCACCGACGGCCAGAATCGGACGATCCGACGGAATTGTCGCAACGGCTCCCGGCGCGTAGCCGCGGCTGCGGCGGATGATGGTGGGCCCGAAGGGGCTCGTTCGAACAACGGAGTCGTCGACGCGTCGCGCAATCGCGCGCTCTCCAATGAGAAACGCATCGGCAAGATCGGAGAGGCGATCCTGCGCGTCGTCGTCAACGTAGGCGATGGGTTCACTCGACGCATTCGCACTTGTCAGGACCAGCGGATCGGGCGCACCGGCGGCGAACAACAGGTAGTGCAGCGGTGCGTACGGCAGCATGACGCCGAGTTCCTTGTTTTCCGGCGCGACGCCCGGGGCGGCCGCCGCCGGGTTTCGGGCACGAGCCAGTACGATCGGACGGGCATTGGACATCATCAGCGACTGATCGGCATCCGACAGTTCAACGAGCTCGCGGGCCGTCGCGAGATCCGCTGCCATGACCGCAAACGGTTTCTCCTTGCGGACTTTGCGTTCGCGAAGCGTGTTCACGGCCTCAGTGTTTGCCGCATCGCAGGCGAGGTGATATCCTCCAATTCCTTTGATGGCAAGGATGCGGCCCTCACGTAAAAGTGCTGCCGCTCTTTCGATCGCAGCGTAGCCGCGCATGTCACGTGCGTTGCCCGACATGAGCATGTACTCCGGGCCGCAATCCGGACACGCGAGTGGCTGGGCGTGAAATCGCCGATTAGCCGGATCCGCATATTCCGCCTTACACGAGTCGCACATCGGCCATGATTCCATGGTCGTGTTCGGACGATCGTA
>JAGQWL010000097.1 GCA_020437385.1 Bacteroidota bacterium | reverse complement strand
TGAGCGAATATCGCGGACAATCGGGCCGGATCCGCATCGAACCGTCCGTGCGTCTGCTCGTGGGTTTCGTGCCGCAAGAATCGTGGAGTGACGACAGTTGAAAACGGAACCGCAATCGACTGCACACCGATGCCTTTCCGCGCTTCCAATCGTCCTGGCGCTCCTGCTTGTCGTGGTGGGTCCGTTCGCTGCCCCGGAACCGGCAGGCGCGCAATCTCTGTCGGCCGAACAGCAACTCGCCGAGAAGTACGCGCCCATCTTTTTCATCAAGGAACACCTGAACGAATGCGCGCTGGATGGCGAGCCGTACCTGCCGGCGTCGCTCGAAGCGGTGCTCGGAAACCCGGCCGTGGCCCTCCGACGCATCGCGCAGAACGGTGAATCGTCAGATCCGATCATCATGTGGGCGCCCGAGGCTCAGAACCTCGCCGGGCTCGACGAAACCTATTACCTCGATTTTCCGGGCGAGCCAAGGAATCCGGGGTGCGACTACGAAGAGTGGTTCAATCAGGTCGATGCTGGGAGCGGCTACGCGCCGATCGTGTACGCGCACATTGCGACGGATGAAAGCGCGCCCGGCAAGCTCGCGTTGCAATTCTGGCACTACTGGGTCTTCAACGACTTCAACAACAAACACGAATCAGACTGGGAGATGGTGCAACTGACGTTCCCGGTTGGCACGGCAGAAGAGGCTCTGTCAGTCGAGCCCGAGTCCGTGGCATTCGCCCAGCACGGCGGCGGTGAACGGTCGGACTGGGACGACGAAAAACTGCTGCGAGAGGGAGATCGGATCTTCGTCTATCCCGCTTCCGGGTCGCATGCCTCCTATTACAACGCGTCGCTCTGGATTGGCTGGGGCGCCAACGGTTCGGGTTTCGGTTGCGACAACATTCAGGACCCAGTCGTGCAAATCGATCCGCAGGTCGTCCTGATTCCGGACGAAATCGACCCCGACGGGGAATTCGCCTGGATCCTTTTCGACGGGCGTTGGGGACAGCGCGAATCGTGGGAATTCAACGGCCCGAAGGGTCCTGCGTCCGGCGCGAAGTGGTCGACACCCATCAGCTGGACTGATGACATTCGCGAGAACAGCCTGCCAGTGCCGGGACATCCGTCGGTCGGTCCCGGCCCGGCCGCGTTGTTCTGCACGATTTCATCGGCGGCAAGCATGGTGGTCACCATCTTTCCCATTTCTCCATGGGTCCCGAGCATTTTCGTCGCCGTAGTCATGTTGATGCTCATCACGATCGTGGTGTCGAGCTGGCAGTACATCTGGAATGGCGCGAAGCTCTACGTTCGCCACCTCCCCGTTTTCGGACTCCTCTCGCTTCTGATCTGGCCCGTCGCGTGGATCGGAGCCGAGATCGACAATCGCGTCTCCGGTGCCTCGACCGGCGGATCCGAGGGTGGGTTCGAGGATTTCCTGCAGACCTTTGGAACCTCGATCGGCATCGGTTTCAACGGCTTCCAGCAGTTGCTCGCCTATTCGCTGATCGCCCCGCTGATCATCTACGCGACCTATGACGTCGTGCAGGGACACGACAAGTACGGCGTGGTGGAAACGTGGTCGGTCGTGTTGCGACGATTCCCGACGCTGATTCGGGCCGTCCTCGTTCCCCTTCTCTTCACCTCGCTGCTTGCGGCAACCGTCATCCTCGCGCCCGTCGCCCTCTACAAGGCGGTGCAATGGATGTACACGCCACACGCCGCGATTATCGAAGGAGCGAGCTGGCGCGAGGCTCGTCATATCAGCAAGCGGGTGGTGCAAGGTCACTGGTGGCGCGTCCTCGGGCTGGGAACGGCGGTTGCCTTCTTTTCCGGCGTGCCAGGACCATTGATTGGCGTGATCGCTCTGGTGTTGGGCAACGCCACGATGAATACGGCCAACATCATCGCGACGCTCGTCTACCTCATCGCCTACCCCGCCGCCGTCATCGCCGCGACCTTGTATTTCATCAAGCGGATCAAAGTCGATCGAGCCGAGATCGCCTCACCCGCACCGACCGAAGGGCCCTGAAAGCGTCCGACTTCGTATCCCGCGCCAACATTGTCGTTGGCAGAGTAATCTGAATATGTACGGCTCGTCGGGCGCCTCAAAACGCGTTCCGGTAGACTCGGAGCATGCAAACGATCGATCTGGTCACAACGCCCGATTTCGAACGACGTCTCAACGACTACCGTGAGCTAGCGAGGTAGCGGTTGATAAAGGTGCGTTGTTTGGTGCACGAAACCGCGGGCGAGTTCGACGACTTCGGCACGATCGAGGAAACGCTGAAGTGGTGTGAGCCGAGCTTCGTCACGAAGAACGGCAGCACCTTGCGAATGGACTGGAAGGACCGCGCGCCAGAGCAGTTCGCCATCTATTTCAAGTGCACAAGCCTGTTGGTTCCAACGTTCAAGCGCGTCTATGGCGACCTGTTCACCTATGAGAATGACCGCGCGATTCTGTTCGGGCTGGATCAGGAGTTACCGGAGTCTGAACTCAAGCAGTGCATCGCTGCTACGCTCCGATATCACAAGGTCAAGAAGCTCCCCAACCTCGGCATAGAGCACTTGGTCGTTCCCTCCACGCGATTGATGGAGCATACGCGCGCTTTCTGCCGGGCGCGGTCAGACGCGCTCCGGGAGGTTCCCTGACACCGATACCGATTCGATCTGGAAGTCGCTTTGTCGATTCACGATGCGCCGGGTCGACTATGTGCAGATCAGTTGTGCGTTTCGTCAGGAGGCAATTGGGTGACCATTTCGATCGACGAGTACCAGCAGCAGCAGCCAGCGTTCAGCCTGGATATCATCGACGAACTTCGCAAGATCATTGACCAGTCGCTTCCTGAAGCGGAGGCGAAGGTCTGGCATCGGGCCCCGGTCTGGTTCCTGAATGGCAATCCGGTTGCCGGATACGCGGTCCGCAAGAACTACGTCGCCTTGTTGTTCTGGAGCGGTCAGTCGTTCGAGGAGCCAGGATTGAAGGCGACGGGCAGTTTCAAGATGGCCGAACGGCATTTCACTGATGCCTCCGAAATCGATCCGACTGAAATTGCCCGCTGGCTTGGCAAGGCCCGCGACGTTCAGTGGGACTACAAGAACATCGTCAAGAAGAAGGGAAATCTCGAGCGGCTGGTGTGAGATTTACCCGGTCCGAGCCGTGATTCCCGGGCGATCCTCTGGTACACTATCCGGCGGAGAGGTGTCCGAGTGGTTGATGGTGCCGCTCTCGAAAAGCGGTGTAGTGACGAGCTACCGCGGGTTCGAATCCCGCCCTCT
>JAGQWL010000096.1 GCA_020437385.1 Bacteroidota bacterium | reverse complement strand
GCCTATGGATCGGAACGAGCTATGGACTTGCACTCAGGCATGCGGGTACCGATACATTTTCGGTGTACAATCCGGCAAGCCTTGAAGCGCCGCCATTTCGTGTGAATACGGTTCTCCACGACCGGAATCAAACGTGGATCGGGACCGATCGAGGCATCTGCAGTTTCGTACGATCGACCAGGACCCTGCGCTGTTTCTACGAGAGTGGATCGGGCAATATGCAGGCCGTGTGGTCAATCGTTGCGGATCGCTCCGACCCGGATATGTTATGGATCGGAAGCGTAGGCGACGGGCTGTGTGCATTTCGGAAATCGGACGGAAGCGCAACGTGCTTTACGCGGCGCGACGCCCTACCGGGCAATCGAATCTATGGAGTGATACGGTCGGACCTCTCAACATTATGGCTCAGCACGGACGCCGGAATCGCAGAGTTCAACACCGAAACACACGCGGTCCGCACGTTTGATGCGGACGATGGGCTTCAGGGAAACGAGTTCGACCTGATGGCGACATACAGGGATCCAGCCGGATGGATCTATTTTGGTGGTATGAACGGACTCAATCGATTTCACCCGGACAGCCTTGGCCGAAGTCCGTTCAGGCCGCGAGTGGTCATTTCGGAGGTTGCGTCGCAGAATTCCGTTATAGCTGGAGTGGCGTCCGATGACACACTCATCGTCGGCGATTCGGACGCGTTTTCGATACGGTTTGCCGCGCTCGATTACGCGAGTCCGAAGAAGAACCACTATCGCTACAGGCTCGCCGGCTACGAGTCGAACGCGAGACTTGCAACGGGAGAAGACCCCGTCGCGCGGTACAGCGAGGTACCGGTAGGCAGATATGTTTTCGAAGTTTATGGATCGAATGCCGACGGCGTTTTCTCGGATGCGCCCGCGCGGCTTTATGTTGTTGTTCCACCGGCGTTATGGCAATCCGATCGATTTCGGTTTCTGGCGGTACTCATGTTGATGATCGTGGTCGTAGGCGCAGTCGGCCTTTCCTATCGACGCCGGGTGCAACGAATGGAGCTGCGTGAGGCAGAACAGCGGCAACTGCAAAAGGCCCTTGCCGATGGACGTGAGAGGGAACGCAGGCGCATTGCCCGCGACCTGCACGACGGACCAGTACAAAGGCTCTACCGATTGGGTCACGAGCTTGACCAACTTCATGCAAGTGTCAGCGCGGTCGAGCATCCAAGAGAAGGCACTGTTGTTTCGCTCGGAGGCGATGCCGCTAGCGTCGCCATCGACGAGGTGCGCGATGCGCTTGAGATCGAGCGGATCAGAAGTGAGATTGGCATTGTAGCCTCGGAGCTCCGGGACACGTTGACGGCACTTCGGCCTTCGATCGTCGAACACCTCGGTTCGATAGCCGCTGTGCGGTCGCTTGGACGACGCTTCGAAAAGAGAAATCCGCACATTGCCCTACGCTATACCATGGATGCCGACGATCGGCAATGGCACGACGAAATTGGATTTGCGCTCTATCGCATTACCCAGGAAGCACTCAACAACATCGACAAACATTCCGGCGCCAGAAATGTGACGCTTGACCTGCGGTCAGACGGGCGTGACGTCCTGCTCCAGATTCAGGATGACGGATGCGGGTTTTTTCTTCCGGACAAACTGCTGGAGTTTACACGAACACACCACTTCGGCCTGATCGGTGTCAAGGAGCAGGTGGAGTCTGTCGGCGGAACACTCCGAATTGACACGAAGCCGGGACGCGGCACCAGCATCAACGCCAGAATTCCCCTGAAGACGATGCCGTAGTAGCCGAAGGTGCTATTAACGAAGCGGGCATGCCTGCCGTTCTTAGTGAGAACCACCACCACTGGTTCAACTAGAACAGAGAGATTCAATGCAGTGCATCGCTACCATTCGACAAGTTTTGGCCGGGATACTAATCCTTCTTGCCCTTCCGGTATCCACACGTGCGCAGATTACCATCGACTCCGACGCGCAAACAGGTGAATGGCTGTCGATGGCGTTCATCAACGGAAACCCGGCAGTCGCGTACTTCGACGACACGCACGACGCTCTGAAGTACGTGAGGGCGCTCGATCCGTGGGGCATCAATTGGGGAACTCCCGTGCATGTTGACATGCCTCCGATCGGCGAGTACGCGGGTTATTATCCGACGCTGCTGCAGATCAACGCTCGGCCCGCAATTGCCTATCGGTATGTCACGTCGTCGAGCGGAGAGCTGCGGTACGTGCGGGCCCTGGACGGAACGGGAGACTTATGGGGCACACCTGTCACTGTAGCGGGGAACAACGCCGGCAACTACGCCTCCATGTCCGTTCTGAACGGAAACCCTTCGATTGCCTACACACCGTTCGGAGGGAGCGGGCTTTACTTCGTCCGAGCAAACGACAACGACGGTACAACATGGGGCACGCCTCTGCTGGTTGACGCTGCCGGGACGGGCTTCGTTTCGGTTGCAGATGTTTCGCGACGGATGGCGATTGCCTATCAG
>JAGQWL010000095.1 GCA_020437385.1 Bacteroidota bacterium | reverse complement strand
TGTGCTGACGCATGTCCGATCGTCAGAAGCACAAACAGGCCTGAGAGGCATCGTGCGATCAGTCGGCTGGCGTAACACGGGCGTGCGGATCCTGGATAGCAAGTCATGGCGTTGCAAAGTTCTGGTTCATTTGAACACCCTCCCGAATTGGGAGAATGTCTCACAACCCTTCACTCTACTACGCAACGAAGCCGGAGGAAACCGATCACGTCCGGCCTAACTGCTTGCAGTCCAATGACGCTGTTGTCGCCACAATACAACTTGTTCGCCTGGAAAGGTAGCCTCCCCGATCTGCCGCACATCGAAGCGGGGGATTCCCCTACGCTTGTTATCCTCCGACGATCGTTCTTTATTAGACTGTTTGGGTCAGCAATTAGAAAGATCGAAACAGATGAACGTGCTGTTCTTCCTGGTACCCATTGCGCTCGCTTTAGCGGCGATTGGGGCTCTTGCCTTCAGATGGGCGGTGAATTCGGGTCAGTTCGAGGACCTCGAATCGCCGGCCATCCGCATGTTGATTGACGACGAGAAGGTGCAGGCAGACCGAGCGGACAAGCGCGGACCGAACGCGGCGGAGGCGCCTGAGAGTGCTCCGACCAAATCAAACAACTCCTGAGATTATCGAACACACGCCATGTCACAGGCTCCCTCTCCTGTAAGCCCCGTTAACAGTACGGCCGACGGGTCCGCGATTTCATTCAGTTGGTCGACCGTGCCGAATGCCGCTGATTATGAGATCTCGGTGGCCGGAACAACTGACTTCGGCGCCGATGCCGTAACCGTCCGCACGGGAGCAACCAACACGCTCACCCTGTATCAGCTTTTTCCTGAGGACGGCCGCACGCTGCACTGGCGGGTGCGCGCTCTGTCTGCGGGCCAGTGGACGGAGTGGAGCGGGCCGGCTCGGTTTATTGCCGGCACTACGGATGCCCCGGCCGGCGGCACGCCGACTCGCCCGGGCGCTTCGACACAAAAGGCAATCGAACGACAGTCCGATCGCCCGGCCGCAGCGTCGTCGCAAACCATGAGACAGGGTCCGGCACCGGCTGCCGGACCAACGCGCGAAACGATCGCTGTGGATACGCTTGACGGATCGGCGACTCTGGGCCGCGCGGCCGGATATGTTGGCATCATGATCGTTTCCTTTATCGTGTTGTTGCTTGTGTTGATGCAGGCAACACCGGATTTCTAGGCCATAAGCGATGCCCGAATTGATAGCAGCACTGTCGCTCGGAATCCTCGGCAGCGCGCATTGTGCGGGGATGTGCGGCGGCTTTTACCTGATGGCGGGTAAAGGAGCGTGGAGCCGTCAAGTACCCTACGTAGCCGGCAAGACCGTGACGTACATGCTGCTTGGCGCAATCGCGGGTGGAATTGGCGCCACCGTGTCGCTTTTCGCCGGTGCCCGCTTCACCTTGACGCTTATCATCGGCGTCGGGCTTGTTGTCGCGGGTCTCGTGTGGATGGGACTGGTTCCGCGATTCATCAAGGGTAGTCCGGTCTCTCAGTGGGTCGCGCGCACGATCAGCAAGATGCTCGAGCGTACGGGCCCGATGGCGCCGTTCGCACTTGGACTCTCAAATGGTTTGCTCCCCTGCGGATTGTTGTATGCAGCACTGGGAATGGCGGCCGCCACCACCAGCGTAGTCGGAGGCGTCGCTACGATGGGCGTCTTCGGGCTCGCGACGATTCCGGGGCTGGCACTGTTTGGGATACTCGCTCGGAAGATTGGTGAGCCGCTCGTGCGCCGAGCCCACCTGATCGGTGGCGTCGCGATGATCGCCTTCGGAATCATGACGCTGATGCGCGCGATGCATGCGATGCAGGCTTCCGGCGGAAGCATGATGCACTAGTAATCCAGTCTCGCGCCTGCGGACCTACTCAATTTCCGCCAATGCCCTGCGCACGTCCGGTATGGGCATCGCGACGCCAAACCACTGCACAAACGACGCAGCGGCCTGCTCGATGAGCATTTCCATCCCGTCGATGACCTGCGCGCCATCTCTTTCGGCATCCAGCAGCAGCCGTGTTCGACGCGGGCGATAGATCAGGTCGTACACGATCTGCGTGACATGAAAGGTGTGACCGGGCAGCGGCGAGAGATCCCCGTTCGGCGTCAGCCCCACCGGCGTCGCATTCACGATGAGGTCCGCGCCGGCGACTGCCTCATGCAGGCGTTCGCTGTCAAACGCCATCGTCGCGAAATCGAGAATCGAGGTGTCGGGCGTCTCGGCCGCGATGACATCGGCACGGCGCAGTTCCTTCACGAGTCGCCGCGCGCGAGCGACATTGCGAGCAACGACGGTGACGCGTGACGGCGCAAACGAACGCACCGACAGCGCAACGGCACGAGCCGCACCACCGGCTCCGAGAACAACGACGCGGCCGCCCTCGAGCCGGCGAAGTGCGTCGGCATCGAGCCGGCGAAGCGGAGCGGCAAAACCCTCAACATCCGTATTATCACCGAACCACGAGAACGACCCATCCGCATCAACCTTGCGGACCACGGTGTTCACGGCACCCGTCGCGCGGGCAACCGGCGATAATCGCTGGACACACGCAACAACTTCCTGTTTGTGCGGGATTGTGACGTTCGTACCCAGAAACTCGGCCGGGCGCGAGGCGAGGAACGCGGCGACCTCGCCGGGGCGTACCTCGAACGTTCGATACGCGGCGTCGATGCCCAGCGCATTCAATGCCGCATTGTGAATCACCGGCGACAGCGAGTGTTTCACGGGAAAGCCAATCACACCAACCTGCTTTCTTTCAGACATCGACTCCGTTTTCAGATTCGTTCTTCGCCAAGGTAACGCAACGAATTCAATGTTCCTTTCGCACAAAAAGCCCTTCCACTTACTACCGGGCGCCCGACGTGCCTGTCATCAACTGAAGATAGATGCTACCTTGTTTTCAGCGACAAATGACGACGTCCGATTGAGCGGAGTTTCGACGGACGTATTCTCGGACCTGACGAGCGGCGGAGGCAAGTGATCTTATGAATCTGGCAATCATCGGCGGCGGCAACCTTGGCAAGGCATTGGCCGTGGGGCTCGTGCAGTCGAAGAACTTCACGTACAAGCAGATCATCGTGACACGCCGGAACCGTCAGCACATCGAGGACCTTGTCGATCGCGGAATCGAGGTGTCAACAGACAACGTCGATGCAGTCCGCCGTTCGGACATCGTCGTCGTTGCCGTCAAGCCGCACCAGATCGAGAAGGTCCTGGAAGAGATTCGTGCGGATCTTGATCCGATGCGACACATCCTGATCTCCGTGGTGACGGGGTTCAGCATCGAGCGAATGAAGGATATTGTCGGCTCTGTTCCGACGTGTCGCGCAATGCCCAACACGGCAATCTCGATTCACGAGTCGATGACCTGCCTTTCAGTGGAGGGCCTTTCCGATGAACAACGAGAGCTCGTTGTGAAGCTGTTCGACGCCGTGGGCAGGGCAGTCGTGATCAACGAGGAGCTGATGGGCGCGGCGACGGTGCTCGCTGCCTGCGGCATTGCGTATGCGCTCCGCTACCTGCGCGCATCGGCACAGGGCGGCGTCGAAATCGGTTTCGGAGCGGACCTCGCACAGCTTATTGCGGCGCAGACGATGAAGGGCGCGGCACAACTTGTGCTCGAAGGCGGGCTCCACCCTGAACAGGAAATCGACAAGGTCACGACGCCTCGCGGGGTTACGATATCCGGACTGAACGAGATGGAACATCGCGGGTTCAGCTCTGCGCTCATCAAGGGTCTTGTCGTCTCGCACGACAAAATCTCCAGGCTCTGAACGGCTTCCCTCGGCTTGATCGCCCCGGCTCGCCGCTTTCAATTGCGGAATCCCGTACTGACGGGTAACTTCACTCGTCCCCGCGGCGCTCCGGCAGCTCCGATCGTGCGTGACCAGTCAAACCCGGGTAGGCGATCTGTATTTGCGACCCGATACATGAAGGTGCGTTGCGCGTCGATTCGACATAGCCGGTACCGCCTGTTTATTTACGGCGTACTTCGGCAGTTCGGCAAACAGCCGATGTCCGTTTCCACCTCTCTTGCCAGGAATAGTATCCATGTCAAACGAAGTCAGTTTTCTTGAGCAGGTAAATCAGATGTTCGAGAAGGCGGCCCGCTACACGGACCATCCGCGCGGGTTGCTCACGCAAATCAAAATGTGCAACGGTGTCTATGCAATGGAATTTCCGCTGCAGCGCGACGACGGCACGATCGAAACGATCCGTGCCTGGCGAGCCGAGCACAGTCATCACAAACTTCCGACGAAGGGAGGCATCCGCTACGCGAGCAACGTGAACGAGGACGAAGTGAAAGCCCTCGCGACGTTGATGACGTACAAATGTGCAATTGTTGACGTGCCCTTTGGAGGTGCCAAGGGCGGCGTCAAGGTCAGTACGCGGGAGTACTCCACTTCAGAGCTCCAGCGGATCACCCGACGCTACACCTACGAACTGACTCGAAAGAACTTCATTGGCCCCGGAATCGACGTGCCGGCACCAGACTATGGCACCGGAGCACGGGAGATGTCGTGGATTCTGGATACGTACAACTCCCTGACGCACGAGCCGCTCAATGCGCTGGCCTGTGTGACTGGGAAGCCGGTCGGCCAGGGCGGCATTCGCGGCAGGAAAGAGGCGACCGGACGCGGTGTCTTCTTCGGTATCCGCGAGGCCTGTTCCTACGAGGATGACATGGCGAAGCTCGGGCTGAAGACCGGACTCAAGGGCAAGCGGATCATCGTGCAGGGACTCGGAAACGTCGGCTACCATGCCGCAAAGTTTCTTGAAGAGGGCGGATGCGTAATCGTTGGCGTGGGCGAATACGAGGGCGCGATCTATAAAGCTGACGGCATGAAGCTCGAAGACATTGTCGCGCACCGGGCCGGAAGCGGTTCCATCCTTAACTTCCCCGGCGCGACCAACATCGAGACCTCAAAGGAAGTGCTGACCAAGGACTGCGACATTCTTGTCCCCGCAGCACTGGAGGGGCAGATCACGGAGCAGAACGCTCCGGACATCAAGGCCAGGATCATTGGCGAAGGCGCGAATGGACCGATCACGGCAGGCGCCGACCAGATTCTTCTGGACCGTGGGGTACTCATCATACCGGACATCTACCTGAACGCCGGCGGCGTAACCGTTTCCTACTTCGAGTGGCTGCGCAACCTCTCCCACGTGCGCTTCGGACGAATGAACAGGCGATTCGAGACGACCACGCAGGAGAATCTGCTTGGCGCGATTGAATCGCTGACCGGCAAACACATGGAGACCGACAAGCGAAGGGCGATTATTCACGGAGCGACCGAAGAAGACCTCGTCAACTCGGGACTCGAGGAAACCATGGTGGAAGCCTACACGGAGACACGTCGAATCGCCCGGGAAAAGGACGTCGACCTCCGCACCGCTGCATTCATCAACGCCATCGACAAGGTCGCCAGCGCCTACGTGTCGATGGGTATCTGGCCGTAACCAGTTAATACTGCTGAACATGAAGAAGCCTGCCGTGATTTTCATGGCAGGCTTCTTTTTTGCAATCCCTTCGCCTTTTGTCTGCTGTCCGCGATTGGGATTGTTGAACATTCCTGCTAGACTGGTTGTTAACCCAACGTTCGCAACACGCAAGAGGAATCGATGTCCGTTACGCAGCTCTCAGCCTGGGAAGATCTCACCGCCCATCACGCCGCGATCAAGGATCGCCAGATGCAGAAGATGTTCGAGACGGATCCACACCGCTTCGACCGTTTCTCAATTACCTTCGGCGACCTGCTGTTCGACTACTCCAAGAATCGCGTGATCAGCGAAACGATGGAGCTGCTCATGGCACTCGCTGAGCAGTCCGGACTCAGTAAGCGGATCGATGCGATGTTTGCAGGCGAAAAGATCAACGTCACAGAGGACCGCGCCGTCCTTCACACCGCACTGCGGAATCAATCCGACAATCCAGTCTTTGTCGACGGCGATGATGTGATGCCGGACGTGCGGCGGGTGCTTGCGCAGATGCGGTCCTTCAGTGATCGTGTCCGGAACGGCGAGTGGAAGGGCTACACGGGCAAGGTCATCACCGATATCGTGAATATCGGCATCGGAGGAAGTGATCTGGGCCCAAAGATGGTCACGACGGCTCTGCAGCCCTACGGACACGACCGACTGACGGTCCATTTTGTATCGAATGTCGATCCGACTGACATCGTAGAGACGCTTCGACGCGTGAGCCCGGAAACGACGCTCTTTCTTGTCGCGTCGAAGACCTTCACGACGATTGAGACGATGACGAATGCCCACACTGCGCGGGACTGGTTCCTCCGGGAGGCAGGAGACGCGTCGCATGTCGCCCGGCACTTCGTCGCGATGTCAACAAACACGGAAGGCGTGACAGACTTTGGGATCGACCCCGCCAACATGTTCGAGTTCTGGGACTGGGTCGGGGGGCGCTATTCACTGTGGAGCGCGATCGGGCTCTCGATCATGCTCTACATTGGGCCCGACGCGTTCGACGAACTGCTTCGGGGCGCGTGGCTTGCCGACGAACATTTCCGGAATGTGCCATTCGACAATAATATTCCAGTTGTCATGGCGATGCTCGGCGTCTGGTACAACAACTTCTGGGACGCACAGTCTCACGCCATCCTGCCGTACGATCAATACCTCGAACATTTTGCATCGTACTTCCAACAGGGAGACATGGAGTCGAACGGCAAGAGCACGACAACTCACGGTGACGAGGTCGACTACTCTACGGGCCCGGTCATCTGGGGACAGCCCGGAACGAACGGACAGCACGCTTTCTATCAGCTGATCCACCAGGGTACAAAGCTGATACCATGCGATTTTCTGGCAGCGGCGCAAAGCCACAACCCGTCGGGCAGCCATCATCCGATCCTTCTCAGCAATTTCTTCGCGCAGACGGAGGCGTTGATGAAGGGCAAACGAACCGAAACGGTGCTCGAAGGTCTCGACAAGGATCTGGATGCCGATCGGCGTCTGCTGCTGGCGCGGGCGAAGACGTTTCCCGGCAATCGTCCGACGAACTCATTCCTGTACCGCAAGCTCACGCCCGAGACGCTCGGAACATTGATCGCGTTCTACGAGCACAAAATTTTCGTTCAGGGCGTCGTATGGAACATCAACAGCTTCGACCAGATGGGCGTTGAGCTGGGCAAGGTGCTGGCAAAGGCGATCCTTCCCGAACTTGAAGGTGTTGAGCCGGTGACCTCGCACGATTCGTCCACGAACGGGTTGATCAATTTCTACAAGCGGAAACGATGAGCGCGCGAACCTCCAGACTCCTGGTCGTTCCTGACGCAGATGCCGGCGCGCACGAGGCGGCGCAGCTATTCCGCACGGCCGCGGAAGAATCAATTGCAGCACGCGACACCTTCAACGTCGCGTTGTCGGGTGGAGGCACACCGAAGCCGCTGCATCGCCTGCTCGCGGCCAATCCCAACGCGATCGACTGGCCACGCGTCCGCATATTCTTCGGAGACGAGCGCTGGGTTGAGCCGACTGATTCCCGGAGCAACGAAAAGATGGCGAGGGAAACACTGCTTTCGCATGTCAACGTTGCGCCGGAGCGCGTGCACGGAATGTATCGCCCAGGAAGTCCGGCGGATGGCGCAGCGTTCTACGAACAAGCCATGCGCCGGGAGCTCGGCGCGGAGGGCAGGCTGGACCTGGTGATTCTCGGGATCGGCGAGGACGGGCATACCGCCAGCCTGTTTCCCGGGATGACCGAGCGTGAAGAACTTAATCGCGGTCTGGTGGCAGTGGTTGGCGACTCACCGAAGCCGCCTGCTGGCCGGATCACGCTCACCTTCCCGGCACTGAATCGTGCGCGGCGGGTATTGATTCTGGCAACTGGTGAGGGGAAGGCTGAGGCCGTGAGTCGCGCGCTCAGTCCCGGCACGGCGATCTCCGATTGTCCCGTTCGCGGCGTCTCACCCGAGGCCGGCTCCCTCACGTGGATAGTGGATCGCGCCGCCTACTCGGGCAGCTAGAAAAAACCCCGGCCCTCCAGTGAGAGCCGGGGTTACCGTGTTGACCAGGCCTTGCCACTCACGCTGACAACGGAATGACGAGAGCCAACGTGTTCACCGTTCGGTCAATCACATACGTGTGGTTGACGATCAGCCGCAGCCGCTCGTGCCCCCACAGTTCGGACAGGAATAGCAGGCACCCGCGCGAACCGTGATCGAGCCACAGTTCGGGCACGGCGGTGCATCTTCCTGATTCTTGAAGGCGACCGACTGTTCCGTAACCGTCGACGTTGCAGTAACGGTCGCTGTTCGGGTTGTCGCCGTAGCGACCGTCCCGGTGTGGGCGTCTGGCTGGACCGCCGTCCTATCGGCCGGTTTTGTTTCGTCCTGTGAAGCTACTTCCAGGAAAGCCTCCACGGTGCCACCGATGAGCATCTCATCGGTAGACATGCCGGTCTGCTTCCTCGGTCCCTCGACCGACACTTCCGTGCGAGTTTTTCCAGTAGCCGAAGGGACGGCGGCCGCCAGGCCCTTTTCTTCCCTGGCGACGCCAAGGAACTTGATGGACAGATACCGGAAGATGTAGTCCATGATGGACTTGGCAATCGGCACCTGCCTGTTATTCGTAAATCCGCTGGGCTCGAACCTCATATGGCTGAACTTGCCGCAGAGATCTTCCAGCGGCACACCATACTGTAGCGAAATCGATATCGCGGTCGCGAAAGCGTCCATGAGGCCGGCAATCGTCGAGCCCTGCTTCGCCATCGTGATGAAGATCTCGCCCGGCATCTGCGTGTCCGGGTACAGACCGATGTGGAGGTAACCCTCGTGACCCGCGATGGAGAACTTGTGGGTTACGGATGGGCGTTCGTCCGGCAGTCGCTTTCGGACCGGCTTGTAGACGATCTTCTCCACTTCCTTGACGATGGGTTCGAGCACTGGCTCGGGGGTCGCCATCCCGTCGCCGGTCGCTTTCTCTTTTGCCGTGTTGCCTCCCTTCGTCGTGGACAGCGGCTGACTTCGTTTCGAGTTTTCGCGGTAGATCGCGACCGCCTTCAGTCCGAGTTTCCAGCCCTGCATATACGCGTCCTGGATGTCCTCGATGGTCGAGGTCTCGGGCATGTTGACCGTCTTCGAAATCGCTCCGGAGATGAACGGCTGTACGGCCGCCATCATTCGGATGTGTCCCGTGTGGTGGATGGATCGTTTTCCGTTGAACGGCTTGAACGCACAGTCAAACACGGGCAGATGAATGTCCTTCAGATGCGGCGCATTCTCGATCGTGTCGTTCTTTTCGATATAGGCGAGAATCGCCTCGCGTTCTTCTCTCTTGTATCCGAGGCGCTCGAGGGCTTCCGGAACGGTGCGGTTCACGATCTTCATCATGCCGTCACCCTTGCCTGCGAGAAGCTTGTACTTCACGAGCGCGATATCCGGCTCTACGCCTGTGGTGTCGCAGTCCATCATGAAGCCGATCGTTCCCGTTGGTGCGAGCACCGTCGCCTGCGCGTTCCGGTAGCCGTGGAGAACTCCGAGCTCGACCATCCTGTCGGCCGAGGCCTGTGCGGCCTGGTGCAGGTAGACCGGACAGCTCGGATGGATGTCCTTTACGGAATCCCGGTGCATCCGCATGACAGCGAGCATCGACTCGCTGTTCTTGTCGAAGCCGGCGAACGTCCCGATTCGCGGGTTGGCGGCGATTTCCGCGCTGCGCGCGTACGCTTCGCAATGTTCGATCGCCATCAGCGCTGCGGCCACCGCCCGACCTTCGTCCGAATCGTACGGCATGCCCATCGACATGAGCAGCGCGCCGAGGTTGGCAAAGCCGAGTCCAAGGGGACGGTAATCGTGACTGTTCTTTGCAATCCCCGCGCTCGGATATCCGGCATTGTCCACGAGGATTTCCATCGCCGTGATGAACAGCCGGCTCGCCGCCCGGAAACGCTCGACATCGAACGTGCCATCCGGTCGCTGGAACTTTCGAAGGTTCAGCGACGCGAGATTGCAGGCGGAGTTGTCGAGAAACATGTACTCCGAGCACGGATTGCTGGAGTTGATCGGACCGCTGCTCTTGCAGGTGTGCCAGCGTTGGATCGTGTCTTCGTACTGCAGGCCGGGGTCACCGCATACGTGTGTGCCTTCCGAGATCTTGTGGAGAACATCCGCCGCATTCAGCTTCTCGATCTCTTCGCCGTAAACGACGCCCCTCAGTGCGTAGTCCTTTCCTCCATCTGCGGCCCCCATGAATTCGTCCGTTACCCGAACGCTCTGATTGACGTTCTGGAATGCCACACTGCCGTACGCCGGCCCGTTGAAGGAGCCGTCATAACCTTCTTCAATGAGTGCCCACGCCTTCTTTTCTTCGTCCTGCTTTGCAACGACGAACTCCATGATGTCAGGATGCCAGACCTTCAGCGTCTGCATGATCGCCGCACGGCGCGTCTTGCCGCCGCTCTTGATCGTGCCGCCGGTCGCATCCTGAACCTTCATGAACGATACCGGACCGGAAGGAGTACCGCCACCGGACAGCTTCTCGTGCGTCGAGCGCAGCTTCGACCAGTCTGCCCCCACGCCCGAGCCGTACTTGAACAGACGGGCGCTCTCGCCCATGAGCTGCCAGATGTCATCGATCGAGTCATCAACCGAAATGATAAAGCACGCGGATGCCTGCGGCCGCTCGTACGGGTCCGCCTCGAGCACGCGCTTCTGGTAGCGATCCCATGCGTAGATCTTCTTGCCGCCTTGATCGCGAACGCCATACTGGTGGTACAGGCCGACGTTAAACCAGACGGGGCTATTGAAGGACCCATACTGATTGACGCACAGCCAGGTCAGTTCGTCATAAAAGCGCTGACCGTCGGCGGCGGTCCGGAAGTAGCCTTGATCCGTTCCCCAGTCGGAGATTGTGCGCGTGACACGGTGGATGAGCTGCTTGAGGGAGTGTTCGCGTCCGCCGTTGGCAGGGTCCTCCCCGTTGCGGCTGAGGTCACCATAAAAATACTTCGAGGCGACGACGTTGATGGCGAGCTGACTCCAGGTCGACGGAAACTCGACGTCCCGCTGTTCGAATATCGCCGTGCCTTCGTGGTTCTTGATCGCGGCATCCCGCTTTTCCCAATGGACGGAATCAAACGGATGCTGTCCGTCAGTGGAGAACACGCGACCGATGGTAAGTCCGTGTTCGACCGGACTAGCCGTGAATACCTGGGTTTCGAATTTTCTGTCGCTGCTTCCGACGTTTTCGCGTGCTGGTGAGTTCTGCTGGGACCGGTCGTCTGGTGGGATTCTTTTGTACATCGGCACTTCTGCTTCTAGGTCCTGAATTCTGTGTGTGGGGCGCTCCGGGCAGGTGTGACAAGACAGGCTTGTTCGCGGCGGCGAAAGCAGCTCACGACGAAACGCGCAACAACGCGACGACACACGGGCAAATCAAAACACCCGGCGCTGTCACATCGCCCTGGCAATGCCGAGCCGGGGCGGTTGCGTACTCGTCTGTAAACCTGTCAGGGATGGCGGACCAGTCGGCGAATTCGGAGACCGAACGAAGCCAGCACTTCCGCGAGTGAAGCGCAGGCGGCAGGCAATGCGTGGCCGGCTGGCGATTGATCCACCCCTCACAACCCGTTCACTCGGCGCTTCCCTTAAACGCTGCGTCCTTCGATGTTGCAGCCTCGTCCGGAAGCGCGTCGTCAACGCGCTTTCCCCGCCGTAGACGCCAAAGACAAAAAAGCGGCTTGTGACCGGCAGGTCGCAAACCGTTTCGTCAGTAGATGCGAGAACGCGGACCAGTAATAAAAGTAGCCAACGACCGTTATGCAACTATTTGTTATCAACAGTAATGCATTTCACCGTTCGTCCTCAGGCTGATTCTTGGGGTCCGAAAATGGCGATTTTAGAGGGGCAGCCCCGAGTGCCCTAACCCAATAGCCGTTATTGTGCCATCCTCCACACGAAACCAACAGGTTATTCAACAACGACCACTCCATTATCCACATCCTTGTTGTTAATGTTTCCAATAACGGTGCCCGGATGGCGGCAATAACGGAAGCGAACCTGTCGACAAAACGCGCGTACCATCGCACCCTTTCCGGAACTGTCCAAACAAATCGCCGCACCACGGCAACAGTACAAATCAGATGTCGGACTTTAACGAGCGCAGCGCCTACCCCAGCCCAGAAGATTTCGAAGTGATGCGGCCGGAATACGAAGAACTTGAAGACGGCACCTTCGAGGCATCAATAACGATCACGCCGTTCCGCGTCACCGGCATCAGCTCGACAAAGCCCGGTGCCCGCCGTGCCGCCCTCTATGAGGCCGAAAAAACCTATCGCAACTACCACCCCAGCTACCGCGTCCGCGTTCCCTACCCCGACAACTTCAAGGATCAGGAAGGAATCCAGTGGAAGCGCGTGCCCGCACAGCAGCGTGACCAACTCGGTGATTTTCGCTTCACCGACGCAGACGGCGAAGAAGACTTCGCCGACGTCGAAACGATGCTCCTCTGGGATGTCCGGCCAGACGAGGCCTAGTCCGTCGGGCCCGCTCACCGCGCAGCGGGTAGGACAACCGTAAAACGACTTCCCTTTCCGACCCCGTCGCTGAACGCCTCGATCGTGCCGCGGTGACGGACGGCGATCTTGCGCGCGATCGCCAGCCCGAGCCCGAGTCCGCCGTGCGTTCGCGTCAGGTGATCCTCAACCTGATAGAAATCGCCAAACACGGCTTCGATCTGATCGGCGGCGATTCCGATCCCGCTGTCCTCGACCGATACCGTCACGAACCCTCGTGCCTCTGAAACCTCGATCCGGATCGCGCCTCCATCCGGGGTGAATTGGTAGGCATTCTCCAACAGGTTGCTGAATAGCGAGATGAGACCCTCCTCATCTCCGGCAACGAGGCTTCCGCCATCGAGGCCGTCCATGCGGACACGGTGCCCGCGGGCCGTCTCCTGCTCGACGCACCTGGCCCGGGCCGTCGAGATAATGTGGGAAACCTCTATCGATTCGTTGTACTCGTGATCGGCCTCCCGACGGAGCGTGTCGAGCTGGCACATCGTGTCAATAATACCGGTTATCCGCTCCCCTGCATCGAGTGCGTCTTCCAGAAAGAGCGCGTGTGCCTCGCTGAGTTCGGAGCGCAACAGTCCGAGGACACCCAGTATCGACGCAAGCGGCGTACGGAGTTCGTGTGACGCCAGCGCGAGGAAATCGGACTTCAGCTTGTCAAGGGAGCGAAGCTTTTCGACCGCCGCTTCAAGCGAGGCGATCTGTCGGGCATTTCGAAGGGCGATTGCAGCGTGCGACGCGAGAATTGTGAGTATCTCAGTGTCCTCATCGGTGAAGGCGCCACTCCGCTTGTTCAGTGCTTCGAGGACGCCCGTCGGCTTACCGGCGATGCGCATCGGTACACCGAGCAGCGACCGGGTCTGGAACTCGACAGTGCGATCAACCTCTTCAAAGTGATCCTGTGCCTGCGCGACATCCTGTTCGACGATCGGCCGATTCTCCGCGAAGATGCGCCCGGCGACACTGCCGGAAACCGGTACGAGTATCGCCTGCAGCGCCGACGCATCGGATCCCGTCGTAGCAATAAAGCGCAACCGATCCACCTTCGCGTCATACAGGAGCAGCGACGCCGCACCGCAATCGAGGAGGGACGCAGCCGTCTCCACGATATACTGGATAAGCTCGTCAACATCGTGGCGCGCGTTCAGCTGAACGCTGATTTCAAGCAGACGCTCGTACGCGCGAGACGGTAAGCGGGCGGCCCGATCGGCTAGTCTGGGCTGCATAGGATCGAGGGACTGGGACTGAGGGATATCCCGAGTATCGCCCTCACACTCAATCTATTAAGCCGATTACCTGGCCGCCCTGCCAAGTGGCACCTGCTGCGTCAAGCAGTGGATTGACCCAAGTCCCACCACGAGGTTGGAGGTTGGTACCAGCTGCACGTGTCGCGAGGGGAAAAGCTCCTGCACTATCGACCGGGCCCGGTCGTCAACACGACCATACGAGGGAAGCAGGACCACCTCGTTGGTGATCAGGAAGTTTCCGTAACTCGCCGGGAGACGCACGCCATCAAACACGACAGGCTCCGGCATCGGAAGCGACACCAGCCGGTAGCCCCGATCCGAAGCGATCTCTTTCAACTCCTCATGCTGCCGTTCGAGGACCGTGTAGTTGACGTCCGACGCATCCTCGGAAACGACATGGACGATCACGTCGTCCGAAACGAATCGCGCGAGGTTGTCCACGTGGCCATCCGTATCGTCGCCGGCAACGTCACCTCCCGAAAGCCACAACACATCCGTCACACCAAGACGCTCCTTCAGATGTGACTCAATATCGGCTCGAGTCAATTCCGGATTCCGTGACGGATTGAGAAGGCACGATTCCGTTGTGAGCAGCACACCCCGACCATCAACCTCAATGGCCCCGCCTTCCAGAATCATCCCGCCGTCGATGCACCGAACGCCAAGCGCCTCCGCCATACGGGGCGCCGCCAGATTGTCCAGATCGTAGGGCGGATATTTTCCGCCCCACGCGTTGTAGCCCCAGTTGACGGCTGTGAGCGTGCGGCCCGACGATACAACATCCGCGTCACCGTCGCGTTCGCCGCGGTCGCCACGTTCGCCACGGTCGCCACGGTCGCCATGCTCGCCGCGTTCGCCATGTTCGCCATCGTTCCACGTACCATCGTTCGTGTCACGATGGTCGTCCCCGTCGTCAGATAGTACGAAGATCGCCCCGTGGTCTCTGCACCAGGCATCGTTCGTCGGGATATCATGAAGGACGACGCGGTCTGCCTTGAGCTCCGTTTCAAACGTGCGTTCGAGCGTCTCTCTGTAACCCGTGGGAACGTTGATCCGAACCGTTTCACTTTCACTCAGGAAGTGAACGAGGCGCTGCATTTCGGACTGCGCCGCGGCAAGATTGATCGGCCACGTATCGGGATTGTGCGGAAAGGAAATCCAGACGGCCTGCTGCTCCTCCCACTCGGCCGGCATCCGATACCTTCCCTCGCTGCTATTCGGCATCGATATACCGGCGCGTGATGTTCTCGTAGGCGTCAATCCGTCGGTCGCGGAAGAACGGCCAACCGTGACGGATTTCGGCGATCTGTTCGAGATTTAGCGTCACGACAAACACTTCTTCGTTGTCGACCGAGGCGCGCTGAACGATTGCTCCATCCGGACCAACAACAAAACTCTGTCCCCAGAACTTGATGCCTTCTTCGGCACCCTGGCCGTCTGCGGCCGGTTCAAACCCAACGCGATTTACCGAAACGACAAAACACCCGTTAGCGACGGCATGCGCGCGCTGCGACACCTCCCACGCGCCATGCTGCTGCGCGCCGTACGCTTCGCGCTCGGATGGATGCCACCCGATCGCCGTTGGGTAGAACAGAATGTCGGCACCCTTGAGCGCCGTCAGGCGAGCTGCCTCCGGATACCACTGGTCCCAGCAGATCAGCACGCCAAGGTTGGCGTGTTCCGTCTGAAACACCTTGAAACCGAGATCGCCGGGCGCGAAATAGTACTTCTCATAATACCGCGGGTCATCGGGAATGTGCATCTTCCGATACTTGCCAACATACCCGTGTTTTCCGTCAAGGACCGCTGTCGTGTTGTGATACAATCCCGGTGCCCGCTCCTCAAAGAGGCTCGCGATGATAACAACCCCCAGCTCGGCGGCCAGCGCTTCCATTCTTTCGGTCGTCGGCCCCGGAACGGACTCGGCCAACTTGAAGAACTCCGCGTCTTCGGTCTGGCAGAAGTAGCGCGACAGGAAGAGCTCCGGCAGGCAGATCACCTGGGCACCGAGAGCGGCCGCCTCGCGGCACTTGCGCACAGCGTTTTCGAGATTCTCCGCCGGGTCGTCCGAGCACTGCATCTGGACGACACCAACTTTCACCGTCTTCCCCATCAACCCCTCCGATTTCTGTAATACGTGATATCCGAGAACATCTTCTTGTACTGATCGAGGATGCCGATCCCGACCTTGGGGCGGAGTTCCCCGGCCTGGGTCTTCTGACGGATCATCTCGTTCATTCGGCGGTGCAGGTCATTCGGGAAGTACTGTACCGTCGCGAGCATCTCTTCGACCGTCGCTCCCGGTATCAGCTTTTCAATGTAGTAGCCGTCTTCTTCTTCCGAATCGGCATACACGTGCACCTCGGGGACACGCCCGAACAGGTTGTGTGTGTCGCCCATGATGTCCTGGTAGGCTCCCATCAGGAAGAAACCGAGATAATACTGCTCTCCCGCCCGCAGTGCGTGCACCTCCAGGAAGTCCTTCTCCGGATCACCGGAGATGAACCGGTTCACCTTACCATCGGAATCGCAGGTAAGGTCGACAAGAACGGCCCGGCGTGTCGGCTCCTCGTCCAGCCGATCAATCGGCATGATCGGGAAACGCTGGCCGATCGCCCAGTAGTCGAGGATGGACTGAAAGATCGAAAAATTGCACAGGTACTGGTCGATCAGCAGGTCGTCCAGCAGGTCCAGCTCGGCGGGAAGCTGATCCGTGTCCGTCGCGTAAACCTTCTCGTTGATCTTCTGACAGACCGACCAGAACAATCGCTCCGCCAGCGCCTTCTGCTGCAGCGACAAATACCCGAGACTGAATTCTGCGTCGGCCTGGGCGCGTTTCTCGACCGTGTCGTGATAGGCCTCCAGAAGTTCGGGAAACTCAGACGTGCCCTCCTCGCTCACCCACTTCCACGTATTGTAGAGCCCGCGAACAACGTGGTGGTCGGATTCCGCGACCTTGAAGTCCGGTTCGATTTCATCCTTGCGATACGCTCCCTGAACGTCAACCACGAGTACCGAATGGTGCGCCGTCAAGGCCCGCCCGCTTTCCGAAACGATGATCGGGTGCGGTACGTCGGCAATGTCGCAGACCTCCTTGATCGAGTACACAACCGCGTTCGCGTATTCCTGCAGCGAATAGTTGATCGCCTGATCTGAGTAAGAAAAATTCGCCGAGTAGTTCACGCCAAGGCCGCCGCCGACGTCAAGATGCGAAATCGGAATTCCGAGTTTATACAGCCTCGCATAGATGTGACTGATCTCGCGAACCGCCGATTTCAGGACCTGGATGTCAGTGATCTGGCTGCCGAGGTGGAAATGGAGCAACCGAAACGAATCGTCCATCCCGCGCTCCTGCAGCAGATCAACAATCCGCATGAGATCTGCGATCGACACACCGAACTTCGCGACGTCGCCGCCCGAATCCGCCCACTTGCCGCTTCCGCTGGTTGCAAGCCGTACGCGCAGACCAAATTTCGGTTTGACTGCCAACTCTTCGCCGAGCGAAAACAGCATCTCGAATTCGCCATACTTCTCGACAACCGGTATCACATTCTTGCCGAGACTCTGCATCGACAGGATGAGTCGAAGCATCGATTCGTCCTTGTAGCCGTTACAGATGAGCAGCCTTTCGTCATCGTCGAGGTGCGCGACCGCGGCAACCAGCTCGGCCTTGGACCCACACTCAAGACCGAGTCCGTAGGGCTTGCCCGCTTCAAGGAGCTCTTCCACTACCTCGTGTAGCTGGTTCACCTTGATCGGGTAAACTCCGTTGTATCGATTGCCATACTCGGCCAGCTCGCGCGCGTCTGCAAAGGCTTCGTTGAGCTGGCGTACTCGGGATGCGAGGATATCCTGAAAGCGGATGACGATCGGGAAGGTGGCGTCCTGCTCTCGCTCGAGGCGCTCGACGACGTGCCTGAGATCAATGTGCTGATCGACACCGGGCGTTGGCGTTACGATGACGTGTCCATTCTGCCCTACGGAAAAGAATCCGCCGGACCACGATGGCATCAGATACCGCTCTTCGGCAACCTCCGAGCCCCAGTCCGTTTCTGTTTCTTGCGTACGATCGACGATTGTATCCAATGGTTGTTCGTTTGGGAAATTGTTGAGGGATGCTGTTGGCTGATCCGCTACACCGCCCGCTGGAGGGTTGTTTGCTGGTCGGAGGCAAATCCGGCAGAGGCGCCCGCCGCCTCAAGAACGTAGGCGAAGATCAGCGGCGCGACAATCGTCGCATCCGACTCGATGATGAACTTCGGCGTGTCGATGCCAAGCTTGCCCCAGGTAATTTTTTCGTTCGGAACGGCTCCTGAGTACGAGCCATAGCTGGTCGTCGAGTCCGAAATCTGGCAGAAGTAGCCCCAAAGGCGAGTTCCCTCGCGCTCGAGGTCCTGCTCCAGCATCGGGACCACGCAGATCGGGAAGTCGCCCGCGATACCGCCGCCGATCTGGAAGAACCCGATCGAGTGATTCTCGGTTTCGCGGATGTACCACTGCGCCAGCTCCGTCATGTACTCGATTCCGGTGCGAACGGTATGTACGTTCTTTACGTCGCCGCGGATGACCGCACCAGCGAACATGTTACCGAGTGTCGAATCTTCCCAGCCCGGTACAAAGATGGGCAGGTTCTTTTCGCAGGCGGCAATCAGCCAGCTATTGGCTGGATCGATCTGATGGTGCGGCTCGAGGCGACCGCTTCGGATGACCCGATACATAAACTCGTGGGGGAAGTACCGCTTGCCTGACGAATCGGCGGCCTGCCATTCGTCCAACACGATCGACTCGATGCGGCGCATCGCTTCCTCTTCTGGAATGCAGGTGTCCGTCACACGGTTCAGGTGCCGATCGAGCAGGTCCTGTTCATCCTGCGGCGTCAGGTCGCGATAATTGGGAATCCGCTCGTAGTGGTCGTGAGCCACCAGGTTGAAGATGTCTTCCTCGAGATTTGCTCCGGTACAGGTGATGGCGTGGACGCGATCCTGACGAATCATCTCGGCAAGGGAGCACCCGAGTTCCGCCGTACTCATTGCGCCGGCCAGGGTCACCATCATCTTGTCCCCGCCATCCAGATGCGCTACGTAGGCCTCAGCGGCGTCTACTACCGTGGCGGCATTGAAGTGGCGGAAATGGTGTCGGATGAAATCGCTAATCGGTCGCTCCCGCATCGGATTCGTTCTCCACTTTGGATGTGACTGTTGCTCTGATCAGTTGGGCCGTCAACGCTTCCGTCAATTCGGCAGAAGCGTTACAGGGCAGTTTCCGGCGCCGATCAACACGAACCGTGTCGCAAAGATCCTGGCGAGAGGGGCTGCCGGTGTTTTTGACGTGAACGTGCCCGACGGGTTTCTTGCGCCGGTCCTTTCCGGAAGATACTCCAACCGCCGCCTCAAGAAAACGGATTGACAGACGAAGCCAGTCGGGCTCAAATAAGAAGCCGCAACAACACCGAGAGGGCGGCGGCTGCCGTCACGACAAGCCCCGCCAGTACGGCCGCAACAACGCTGACGATAACCAGCGGATTGAACAGCTTGACCATAGCAAATCCGCCAAGCGCCGTGTCGCGAACGTTCAGCGAGCTCCGCCCGACCCGGTACAGCCCCCGCAGCAACCCGGTCAGACGACCCGACCACCGGGCCTCCTTGTCAGATACCCCACGCAACACATCGGCAGCGTGGCCTGCACTTTCGAGTCCCTGTTCCAGTAGCTGCGGCGGAACGGACGCAAGCTGACCAAGCCCCAATCCAAACAACTGCGTTATTGCGGCCGGCACGAGCAACAGAACAAGCAGTCCGACACGCCACGTCCACGCCCATGTGCCGCCGCCGGCGGGGATGGGCAGTGCGGGCGCGGTCCAGAGCACTACGGCTGACACCGCAAAGAGAATCACCATCCGCGAAGCGGACCGTGAGACAGTATTGGCGGCGTCAGCGAGGCGGCCAAAGGGTGTGGAAGACGCGGATTCAGTTGTCGAGGCCATGGCGTCGATACGGGGCTAGCCTCTGCGCTCCTTCAGGTCGTCGTCCTTCGCCGCATCCAGAATTCCGTCCTTGATTTCCATCAGGAACGCGAACGCGGCGTCGTGTTCATTCGGGATCCGGCCTTCCAGAATGGCTTCGCGGATCTCCGACTTGAGCGTACCGATCACCCGCGAGGGAGGCAGGCCAAGGGCGTCCATAATCTCCTTCCCGTCCACGGGCGGCTGGAAGTTGCGTAGCCGGTCCTTCTCATCGACTTCCCGCATCTTCTCCTCGACCGAATCGAATGCCCGGAGATAACGCCGCACGCGTCGCTCGTTCTTCGACGTGATGTCCGCTCTTACCAGGGTCATCAGGTCGTCTACCTCCGGCCCCGCGTCGAACAGAAGCCGACGAACGGCGGAATCGGTAACGGCGTCGTCGACGAGAGCCACCGGGCGATGGTGCAGGAGGACCAGCTTCTGAACGTATTTCTGTCGGTCGTCTGTTGGAAGGCGCAGTCGCTTGAAGATGCGCGGGACCATGCGGGCACCGCGGTCCTCGTGACCGTGGAACGTCCACCCCGTGCCGGCCAGGTACCGTTTGGTGCGCGGCTTGGCGATGTCATGCAACAGCGCTGCCCATCGCAACCACAGCGTCTCCTCAGCCGGTCGATCCCGCACCGCATCGACAAGGTTGTCCACTACCTGAAGCGTGTGGTAGAAATTGTCCTTGTGTGCCTGCCGCCCTACCGTATCGACGCCGTGGAGATCGGCAAGCTCCGGAAAGAACTGCTGGAGAAGACCCGTCTCGAAAAGAATTCGAAAGCCAACCGACGGACGATCGGACAACATGATCTTCTGCAGTTCGTCTGTAATGCGCTCCTGACTCACGATCCGGATTCGCTCCGCGCGAGCGGTCATCGCACGCCGCACGTCCGCCGCCAACTCGAAGCCGAGTTGCGCGGCGAAGCGGGCCGCCCGAATCATACGCAGGGGATCGTCCTCGAAGGTCACCTCCGGATCGCGAGGTGTTCGCAGGACGCGCGCCTGCAGATCCCCGATTCCGTCGAACGGATCCAGCAACGTGCCGAAGTGTTCGCCGTCGAGTCGAACCGCCAGTGCGTTGACGGTGAAGTCGCGTCGAAGCTGGTCGTCTTCGAGCGTCCCCGCGTCAACGGACGGCTTGCGCGACTCGCTGCTGTAGCTCTCCTTTCGAGCAGCCACGAATTCCAGCACCTCGACCCCGTACCGGGCCGCCTGATCGGCGCTCAACCGGACCGCCGCCGTACCGAAGTTCGCGTAAACGGCAACTTTCCTCGTGCGCAGCTCTCGACCGACGGCCTCGGCCAGGCGAATTCCCGACTCGGGACCGACCGAAACGAAATCCAGATCCGGCGTTGGCCGGCCGAGAAACACATCGCGGACATAGCCACCGACTACGTAGGTCTCCACACCAACGCGGTTGGCGACATCCGCCACCAGCCGCAGTATCGCTTCGAGCGGTCCGGCGACCGACCCGACGGTCGCGGCCTCCTGGTTCATAACCTGCACACTCCTACCTGTACTCTCATTAACCTGCTTCAACCATCAGCAAACGGCATCGACCTCGCGTGAGACCCTCCCGGGTCTCGGCGAATCAGGCCTTCGACGAATCAGGCCTTCGACTCTGCAATTCCGCCACGTGTCCGCTTTTCAGATGGCAAGCGAATCGTGCTGCCTGAGCCGTTCCATGATCTGTTCGACAACGCGAGCGGTATCCTGCGCCTCATCGAGCGCGGCCGGCCTTCCAACATGAAAGCGGAATCCGTCGAAAACGAATGATTCCTCGCCACGCGCCACTCGAAGATCTGAAATGGTACGGCCCGCAAAAGCACGCGCTTCTGCGACGATCAGTTCCGGCAACTGCGGGCGGACGCCATCGAACAGGTTAACCGTCCCCCAGGATCCCGAGATATTCAGCGTCGAGTTTTCAGGCTCACCGTCGCAAACACGGAAGCGCATAACGGCCAGGCCCGTGTTCTGGAATCGGATGCTCAGTACAAGCGTTTCGGCGCGGTCATCCTCAACGATAGACTTCGCATCGAGTCGTTGTATACCGCGACTGCCGATAAGCAGAACCACGAGATCGACGATCTCCGCAATGTGGCCGCTACGCGGCTGATCTGCCGTGCGGACAAACTCTCCCCAGATCAGATCGACCTTCTGATCGTTCGCTCGAATTCTCTCTACAGTCGGCAGGAAGCGCAGTGGCCGGCTCACCGCTGCGATCGACTTTGATTCTTCCGCCAGCCGACACAGGTGCCGGAGTTCGTGCTGTGACATGCCACCGGGCATCGCCGCAAGAAGTGGCGTGCCGGTACGAATGATCGTCTGCAGCGCACTGCCGGTCGCGTGCGCCGGCAGCTCGACGAACACAACATCGCAGTCATCCGCAAATCGAGCAAGCAGCGCGCTATCGTGCTGGTCCGAAACGTCGTCGATCGGCAGCCGCAGTATCCGCATCGGCCGAAGCGTCTCGACGCCGTTGCATCGCATTTCCTGTTCCGCGGACCATCCCGCGAAGCCGATCGTACTGCCGTTCATTCCCACGTCACGGTCTGCCGGGCCGCCACTGCGACTCCGGTTCGAAGTACTGCCACAGCGCGCGGGAGACCGATCGAAGCAGAACAAATCCCTCATTACCCGGCTCCCACGACGTGTCCTCCTGGTTCTTCGTGATGACGCAGAACACGTAGTCGCCGTGAGGTGCGTTGACAAGCACAACCTCCGATCTCGATTGGTCAACCGCACCCTGCTTGGACGCTGCCTGTACAGTGGGCGGAAGCTGGGAAAGTGATTCGTCGTTCCAGTAGGTTCGGGTCAGCGTGCGATACATCTCTTCGGAAGCTTCCGGCGATACGGCGCGCCCCTCCCGGATCATGACCAGCAGCTCCGCCATCTCCCGGGGTGTTGTCTGTCCCCACCCGTAGCGTTCCCAATTCGGACGCCTGCCTGGTGTCCGCGAGTTCATCCGCGTGGATTCATATCCGTTGCGTTCGAGCCAGGCGTTGATTCGTTCGCCGGTACCGCTCAAATGCTGTAGCCAGAGGCTTGCCGTGTTGTCCGACATCGTCAGCATCAGCATGACAACCTTGCTCAACTCAATCTCTTCGCCATCCTTGAACGAGCCGAGAATGTCGTCGCCTTCGTAAAGAAGGGAATCCCGGTAAGTCAGCATCTGATCGTAGGCGAGTTCTCCGCGTTCGATTGCGTCAAACGTCGTCAGAAGGATCGGAACCTTGATCATGCTCGCCGTCGGAAAAAGCGTATCCGGGTTGATCTGAGCGTAACGCCCGGTACCGAGGTGGCGCACGTAGATGCCCACGTCTCCATGGAAGCCCGCGACCGTCTGTTCGAGCTGCTTCTGCAGGTTCTGGTCATGCAGCTCCTGTGCTCGGACCGTTGACCCGGTCAGCGACACAACAAGAAGCGTGGCGGCCGTGCAAATGGCGTTTCGGAGAGTCGTTCGTCTCATACGTGTACTGGTTCAAGATTGCGCAACTTAAAACAAGGTCCGCACAATAGACAGACATAGGATTTCGCCTGTCGTCGCCCCTGGCGTCTTGCCGACAACTTCTGCAACTGCAGATCAATACGTTGGTTTACCAGAGTCCGCCTGATGTTTCTCGGCGCAGTCACGCCCGTGCCGGGACTCGGTTGTGGCGGCTAACATACCCAAACTATTCAGCGGGTGGGTCATGGCAACCAAATCAACTATCCGGCCCGCGATGGCCCGGAGTCTGAAGAAACAGGCCGAGACGTTCATCGCAGCCTGGAAACGTGTTCGCGTTGGGGCGGGAGAAGCCGAATCGGTTCACGACGTTCGCGTGGCTGCGCGAAGACTGCTCGCCGCAATCGGCCTGATTGAATCCGTTGCACCGAAAGTGGAGGTCGGACGACTGCGACGACACGTGCAGACGGAACTCAAGCGCTTCGCGCTGCTCAGAGAACTGCAGATCACACCCGGACGACTCACCGAGTTCGTCAGCGATCAGACCGACGACGAGATTCTGGGGCAGCTTACCGAACATGAGTCGCGAATTCGTGAACTTGTGCTGGCCAGCATGGACAATCGTCAAGTTCGACGAATCAAGAAGGACGTTTCGGAGATCGCGAAGCGTCTGGTGGAAGGTGGCAAACGCAAACGCGAAACGGAACGTATTCGAACGCACCTTTCCTCGTCGGTGGAGGCCTTCCTCAGCACCGCCTCAGTCATGCGACCTGACGATGCCGCGTCGGTGCATCGCGCGCGCATGTCGTTGAAGCAGCTTCGCTACGACCTCGAACTTGCGGGATTGCTTCTGGGCAAAAAGACGTATGCACGTCTTGCCGCAAGTGCCGAAAAGGTTCAGGACAGTCTCGGGAATTTTCAGGATCTGACGATTGCGGCGAGCGAGGTCGAGGCGATCTCCGGTTCACGAGAACAGCGGCTTTCTCAGCAAATCCGCATGAGCGCCGCCGAGACGATCGTCGACCGACACGACATTAGAGAGTTCGAGGACGAACTCGTCGCCCAGTTCGACTGACCTCGCCTTCGATCGGAGCATCCGCTACTTCAGCGGCTTTCCGGTCAGGTACGTCTCGAGTGCGCTCCAGCCGAGGCCGTGGTCAGACTGCGAATTGCGGTCCGGATGAACGGAATAGGCACCGAAACACAACGAGCGGATGATTTCGTCCGGCCGCAGGTGCCAGCTCGCCCAGCTCAGCGGCGTGTCTCCGTAGGAGTCCGCCGCTTCGACGTCTGCGCCGGCATCCACGAGCATTCTGATCGACTTCAGCGACCCGAACGCGGCGGCGCGATGCAACGGCGTTTCTCCCTTCGTCCGGCTGTCTCGCATGAAGCAACCGGATTCCCGGCCCGGGATCGTGCGCGCCATCGGGTCGGCGCCGTACTGAAGCAGGAGCTCGACGATAATGTCATAGACTGGCCGGCGCGGATGCGTCAACGCGACGTGCAGCGGTGTTTCACCAGATTCGTCGAGCGGACGGTTGACATCCGCACCGTGCTCGATGAGGTACTCGCAGAGCTGCCAGTGACCGTGAAAAACCGCTCCGTTCAAATCATAGTTGGTACCGAGCGAGTCCAGCGACTCTCCCTTTGAAATGAGATACCGAACCGCTGCAACGTCACCGTAGTAGGCGCAGAGCCGGATGAGCGGCACGCCCGAAGCGTCGGTGTCGGAGGGTTTGCCCGAACGGCAATAGTCGAATACAAGATCGGTTCGTCCGGCTGCAATTCTCTTCAGAAGCGTAGCGGGCATCGATGGGCGCGGGTAAGTTGTCGACTGAAGTGGGTACCCCGAAATATCAATAACCATTGGGACCCACATTGATACGACGAGTATAATTGCAGGATCCGAACGAACGCGTACCTTGGTGACTGCGTTCAGCACGCTGCGGATCAAACGCTCTCTGTTATCATCCGATCGACAGACGCAGTTGCCGGGAACGGCAACCAACTCCAAGTCCGACGTTGGCACGAAATGGCACCTAACGAATTTAGTCGACTGGGTACGTGGGTCCGACAGTCCGTCACGCTCCGCATCCTCAGCATCGCCTTTCTCATAATTATCCTGTTGATTCCATTGACCTTGATACAAGGTCTAATCCGGGACCGCGAGTACCGGCTGGAGCAGGCGACGACAGACGTCAGCAGTACGTGGAGCAACGCGCAGCAGTTCGCTGGGCCGTACATCACGATTCCTTACGTCGTACTGCTGGAAACGACGGACGGCGAAATCCACGAGCAGACACGCCATCTCTACCTCCTGCCCGACTCGCTTATTATCACGGGTACCGTCTCCCCTGAAATCCGACATCGCGGAATTTATCAGGTGACCGTCTACAGAGGTGACCTGCACATTTCCGGTCGATTCTCACCTCCGCAGCCTGAGCTGCTCAACATCGATAGGTCGTCGCTCCGTTGGAACGAGGCATCGATGTCCGTGGGCATTCCCGATCTCAGAGGAATCGCCGAACGGGTAAACCTGCAGTTCGGGGACACGATGCAGCCGTTTGAACCGGGCTTGCCGACGCACGACCTGCATGAATCGGGAATCTCAACACATCTCCCGATATCACAGGAATGGAGAGGACCGATCGACTATTCGTTTGACCTGATGCTGAAGGGAAGCGGTCGCATCAGTTTCATTCCAACCGGAATCGAAACGCGCGTGGGACTCTCGGCAGACTGGCCATCGCCAAGTTTTGACGGAAGCTTCCTGCCGGACTCGCGCAACGTCACTGACGAGGGATTCGACGCGACGTGGAGGGTGTTGCAGTTAAACCGGGACTATCCGAGACAGTGGATTGGCGCAAGCTACGCCCTCAATCGGTACGACTTCGGAGTTACGCTCCTGCTTCCAGTTGACCACTACCGTAAATCGCGACGATCCGCAGATTATGCGCTGCTCATCATCAGCCTCACGTTCCTCGTTTTCTTCTTCCTGGAAATCCGTCAACGAAAGCGGGTGCACCCCTTGCAGTACTTGCTCGTCGGATTGGCGCTGGCGCTGTTCTACGCGCTGGTCCTCGCGCTCTCCGAGCACTGGAACTTCGCAGGAGCCTATATATCTGCCGCAGTGGCTACAATCGCGCTGGTCACCGGATACGTTGGTGCCGTTTTCAAGACGCGCGAGTTGACGATCATGCTCGGCGGATTGCTGGTTTTGCTCTTCGGCTTCAACTATGTGCTACTGCAGCTGGAAGATTACGCGTTGCTCGTTGGAAGCATTGGTCTGTTCCTCGTTCTCGCGTTTGTCATGATGTGGTCGCGCAACATCGACTGGTATCGGCTTTCGGAGGATCCTGACGACGACTCGTTCTGACCACTCCCGGCTGCACCTGAACACTAGAAGAATCGCGTCAACCCGAACCCAACGCCGTATCCCTTCGCATCCAGCCGCTTCGCAACGTCGAAGCGCACGAGACCGAGAATACCGGTGAGCGATACGCCAACTTCGTGATGCGACAGGCGAACATCGCCCGTTTGTGCAAGACCATGTCCGCCAAACAGCGAAAGCCCGTAGTTGCGGTCTGCCAGGACCCGAACTCCTGCAAGCTCAAACGGGATCGTCCGGAAGTTGTGCTCCCAGAAAACGGCTGCCGTCTGCCGCCCGCGGATCGGCAGTTCTCCAGCCGTACGAAACGTCCCGTACGTTGATAGCGGCCAATCTGAGACATCGAGCACGCCGTATCGCTGAGGCGGGAGGGTGCCGGCAAAGGTCGATGCGACCACGCGAACATCAAGGGTCGCAGGAATGAGCCTGCGCCGTCCCATCGTCTTGCTGGTCCAGTCTGCTCGCACGGAAACGGACGCAAATTCAAAATCGCCGAGTCCGCCCGGTGCCGCCTCGACATCTACGTACAAACTCCGATTCCCGCTGATCGGTACAAAAGTCGACGTCGGGTTGTAGGCAAACGACAGCCCCACCGATCGGAGCCGTCCCTCCTCCAGCGAACCGTTCGGGCGTTGCCGGCGCCGGTTGCCGAGCAGGTCGAAGCTTGTCATCGTCGATAACGCGACCTGGCGCTCATCGGTATAGTTCGCCACAACTCGGGTTCGCCGGCGCGATAATCCGACAAAAGCTTTGATACCCTGTCGTCGGTAGTAGTCGAAATAGTCCGACCCGCCAAGCAGAACGGTCATCGAGTTCAGGACTTGCGGATGGGCAACGGATTCGAATGTGCTCTGCGTGCGATCATACCAGCGAGCGCCAATGGTTACCTTTCCTCGAAAGCGGAGTCCCGTGTCGAAGGACCAGTGATCGTTGTCGAGAGCCGTACTGTACGCAATTCCGCCGTCGGCAACGAAAGGGCCGACCGACAGCTCGGGCCGAGCGCCCAACTTGAAGCCATCGACACGATCGAACTGCACGATCGGATCGATCGACGGCGAAACCTTGAGCCGTTTCGGTCCGGATCCGCCCCCACTACCCCCACTGCCGTCGCCGTCGCTGCTGAAGTTGAATGTTACCTTGACGGCCCGAGCAATCGCTCCTGTCGGCTGGTAGGCCTTGTCGAGCGTCATCGTACTGTCGACCGTTTCGTAGGCGCGGCGCTCACTGAGAACCAGCGGCACGCTGAGCGAATCCGGAATTTCGGCATCGCGGACGGTCATCGAGTCCACGCGAACGTTGCGCTTGTCGGCAAACAGCCCGGCAGGAAGCTCCGGATTGACTTCATAGTTCTGGAGCCTCGAGAACTGGTCGATGCGGATTGTCGGAATTTCGAAAAGTGCGGCGACACCAATGTTGATCGCGGACCGCGATCGAAAGTCGACAGGGAGCCAGAGCGAATCGGCGAAGGTGTCGTACTGCTGAGACATCTCAATCTCAAAGTCGCGGAACGGGGGCGGAAACCGAAACGCGGCCCCGGGCCGCAGGTCGGCTTCGATCATGGCCGACTCATCGTCGAGGATCGCAATGCTTCCTTCAAACGCAACGGAAGTGACCACCTTCGGCTTGACCGAGATGTCGTAGATGAGGTCTTCGTCCCGGTACCGGATTCCTTCGATCTCGAAGTCGTAGACAGACAGCGCGCGCGGGTTCGTCACGCCGACAAACCTGAAGCCGGACAGGTCAATGTCGTCGGCGTAGAGATTAGACACCAGCATGGCGGCCGGCAGGCCGCTGAAATCGACATTACTGGTCCGTCGCTCCATGCGTACGATTTCGCGCGTACCGAGCTCCCTGTCCCAGAAAGCATCGGTGACGGTTTCGACGACCGACACAATGCCTGTATCGTTCGCCAGTGTAAATCGATTGTACGCGTCGACCCGGTAACGCTGGAGCCGCTCAGTCATGCGTTTTTTGCGCGCGATCACGCGCCGCATCACTTCGATCGCACGGTTCTCATCCGTCACGACAACCTCACCGAGCTCGTAGACGGCTGGATGAAGACTCACGGTGACCGGCGCGTCGACAGGGCCTTCCACCACAAGAGAATCGGAATCGTAACCAACGTATCGAAAGACGATCGTTGCAGGTACCCTCGGCACGACCAGGCGAAACACGCCGTCGGCGTTGGAAATTGTCCCCGAGTAGGTGCCAAGGATGCGGATGTTTGCCGCCGGCAGCGTCTCGCCGGTGTCGTGGTCACGAACCGTCCCGC
The DNA here is from genome assembly GCA_020437385.1 of Bacteroidota bacterium. Lineage (GTDB taxonomy): Bacteria > Bacteroidota > Rhodothermia > Rhodothermales > JABDKH01 > JAGQWL01. The sequence continues at coordinate 1,024 of JAGQWL010000095.1, read as the reverse complement.
TCAGCGTCACTTGTGCGTGGGCACTCGGAAGCGTGCTCGCGGATGTTACCAACAACGTGACCAGAGAAAGAACCTGGCGCAGGGGAATTGCCTTTCGAAGCATTGATCGCGTGTCGTGGATTCGTTCGCCGGATTGACCAAAATAGACAGTGAGGGTCCATTTTTCTGGACCTATTTCCAACATCGGCACTGGCATGATCAGCTATCATCTGCCCTGAATCCGCAAACAAAGCGATGTGGGGCCAAAAAGCCGACGCGGCACGCACTTTGGAAACGAAAGGTGTACCAGGAACGAACCAAGCGAGTCCGGTGAAGCGGACTGGAGCGATGCCATGCGAGCGAAAGTTGGAATCACCCTGTCAGCGGTAGCGCTGCTTATAATTTCGGGTTGTGCTCCGGCGAATTACCCGGGTCGCAACTGGGACTTTATCGGAGAGCGCGTGGTCAGCAACCGTGCCGAAAGGGATGTCATCCGGGTTCGAGGACGTGATGCCTACCGGGCGATCAAGTTCGAAGTTCTCAACGAGGAGGTTCGCGTCCGCGACATCGAGGTTGAGTTTGAGAACGGCCGACGGCAGCGGATCAACATGCACCGCAAATTCAGACCCGGTTGGCAGAGTCGAGCGATCGACCTGCAGGGCGGGAAGCGGCGAGTCGACAGGATCGTGTTCCGCTACCGCGCCGACAGTTACGGACGACGACCGGCGGTCATCCGGGTGTACGGCCTGCGCTGACCCGTGATCGGGAATGAATCGTGGATTCGTAGAATCGTAGAATCGTGGTCCTGGACACAAGCGAATCTATGAGCTCGAGAGGTGAAGAGTCTAGATTCTAGATTCTAGATTCTGGGAGTTCAATAGAATCTGGGAATCTGAGAGTCCAGGAATCTGAGAGTCTTCGACCGACGAGACCTCGGCGCCAGACTGCCATACTGATCACTGGTCACTGGTCACTGGTCACTGATCACTGATCACTGATCACTGGTCACTGATAACTTCGCGAGCGAAGCGAGCGTCCCCCAATC
>JAGQWL010000094.1 GCA_020437385.1 Bacteroidota bacterium | reverse complement strand
CTGTTTAACGGTGTACGGCAAAATGCCTTCTACTTTCCCCCCTCCTGCCAGGCCCGGCGGTTAATCGGTTCTTGCTGGACGGGTTTGCGTCAGGCGATTATTAGGTCGCGTCACCCGGTCGCTGTTGCCCGGGATCGAACGCGTTGCATCAGCGTTCAGACAGGAACCAGTTCCAGTGTCGAATATCATGAAGCGCGACCAAGTCTATCATTCCGATCCGGAGATTCTCGGTGGCACGCCGGTGTTTACCGGCACGCGTGTCCCGGTCCAGCATCTACTGGACTATATCGAGGGCGGAGATACGCTCGATGACTTCCTGGAAGGCTTCCCTACGGTCTCGCGAGAGCAAGCTATCGCATTTCTTGAGATGGCAAAGGACGCGCTTCTGGCAACTTGATGCGCGTGCTTCTTGACGTTGCGGATGCGCAGCCCGGTACCGTGACGATCGTCGCGATCTAATCCAGAAGTGCCCATCACAAACCAACAGATTCCAGATGGGCCGCTGGTTATTTCCGATTCTTTCTCCATACATGCTGGCCGCAGCGTGCGCAATGAACGCGGCGGGTCAATCTGCGTCCCATGCCCTTGTCGACGTCAGCATTATCGATGGGACCGGTTCGCCTGCCGTTGACCATCAGACGATTCTGATCTCCGATGGCCGGATCACCGGGATCGGTCCGAGCAACGTCATCGAGGTTCCGGCGGCAGCGACGGTGCACGATCTGGCGGGACGATACGTCGTCCCCGGATTCATCGATCTGCACGTTCATTTTCCGTCGGATTCGACTGTTCATCAGGCCATGCTCGACCGATTGCTCGAGTACGGCGTGACGACGCTGCTGAACCCCGGTGCGCGCCCGAACGCGGGCGTCGCGTTGCGCACGCGCATCGAGTCCGGCGAGCTACTCGGGCCGCGGATGCGTACGGCCGGACCAATCATCGATAATGCACCGGTTGAATCAGGGCTCGCCGGATGGTCCGTCGGGGTGACGAGCGAGGCTGAAATCAGACGCGAAGTGCGCAGACAGGCGGATCTCGGCGTCGACTGGATCAAGTTGTATCGGCGGCTTCCGCCGGATCTTGTCGCGGCCGCGATTGACGAAGCGCACCAGCTCGGATTGCCAGTCGTCGGACACATGGGCGAGACGACGTGGGGACAGGCTGCGCGAGCCGGCATCGACATGCTCGTCCATTCGGGCTGGGGCACCCCGATGGATGAGGTGGTGAATCTCAAGGACCCCTCCGCGGCAACGGTCCGGGAGTGGTATCACGCGTATGCGGATGCGACGAACGGGACGCGCCTTCAGCAATTGGCGGAGACCCTTGGTGCGAATCAGGTGACGGTTGTGCCCACGCTTTCGATCACGCAGGCATCCGGCCTCGGTGCCGACGGGACGCTCCTGCCGGAATTCCGCGTGGACCTTGCTCCGGACACGCTCGTGTCGGATGCCGTTGACTGGTGGAGTCCGGGTTGGCGCGAACGCCATCCGCAGTACGACCCGGACAGTGATGAAGAGGCGGAGTTGCTGTCGACGGTCTACTTCCCCGGTGTGCTCGCCATCGTTCGTCGGTATTATGAGATGGGAATTGTGGTCGGCGTCGGAACGGATGTTGGCAACTCCTGGATGACGCCGGGCTTCGTGTACCACCACGAGCTCGGGCTGTATCAGGACGCGGGTATTCCGCCGCTCCAGATACTGAAGATGGCAACGTACAACGGCGCGCTGGCGCTGGGCATGCTTGCGGATGTGGGATCGATCGCGGTGGGTAAACGAGCGGACCTTGTTGTGCTCGCACAGGATCCGAGTTCGGATATCCGTCGGGCGAGAGAGATTGAGATGGTGTTTCTTGATGGGCGGGTTGTTGGGACCAAGCGCTGACACGAGGCGATTCCTTACTCCGTCTAGGACAGTACAACGTAAGACACGGGGCCGGAGATCAGCTGACGTGGCTTTACTTCGCACCGCCATTTGCGCGACATTTTCGGGCGAAGCGTAGCACGCTATGCACAGGCGACAGCCTCCTGCAGCGTTGTTTTACAGGTCAGAGAGCGACCTG
>JAGQWL010000093.1 GCA_020437385.1 Bacteroidota bacterium | reverse complement strand
GTGCGAACGGAATCTAAGAGTCTGGGACTCCAGGATTGCTCGTTGCACCCCCATGGCCCGATACCCAATCTGACAAGTGACAACTGACAACTGACAACTTCGCGAGCGAAGCGAGCGTCTCCCATTCTCCCATTCCCCTATTCCCCCATTCATTCCTTCATTCCTTCATTCCTTCATTCTTCTTAGATAGCGATCTCCTTCACGCCCTTCGACAGCACCGGCCGCGGCTTCGGAAGCGAGTGCTGCGCGACCAGCTCTGCGAGACGGTCGGGCTCTGAAATTGCATTCGCCGAGCGGATGCCAAGCACCTGCTCGATGTACCGATTGCCAACCTCGTTGTCCGTCACCGGACCCGTGATGACCGCAATCTCCGCCTTGTAGCGGTTACGGAAAACCTCATCAGCCGCCCAGACACCCGCCAGGTCGGCAGCGGTCACCACATGCGCGGTCGTAAAGCTCTGCAGCTCCTTGTCGAGCAGCAGCTCGTCGACACCATAATAACCGATAAAACCGTCCCCCATCTCGAGCACGATGACGTCCGGGTCGAACGTGTTCAGGTGCTTGATCATGGCCTTCGCAACCGGTGCCATCCGCTTGTTGGTGGATGCGACGATCCCGCCATCCGTAAAGGTGACACACGCAATCGCGCCGTGGTCCTGCATGTTGCGGACATCCCTCCGCAGCGACGCGCCGGTCAGCTTGCCCGCACACACGCGATATCCGCGCTTCGCGAGCCCTTCGATGATCTTGCAGCCGGCGAGCGTCTTCCCGGTGTCCATGGCGGTACCGGAGATGACGACCAGCGGCGCCGAATCTTCGAGGGTCGCCAGCGGCTGCAACGCACGATCCTTGATGCGCGCGTGCACGAACTGTCCGTCGCGCTCGACCATCACCGCGCCGAGCACCTCAACCTTGAGCGCCGGTCCGAGCTCCGGATGATCCGAAATGCACTTGCCGAGGATGCCGCCCATATTGAGCACGTTGATGATGTCGCCTTTGTCGACGCGCAGCGGAAGCCGTCCGCTGTAACCCTTCAACGCCTGGCGCTCGCCGAGCACCCCGACAAACGTTACCCCTTTGCGCAACGTGTGGAACGTGCCGTCAATGGTCTCGAGCTGATTGTAGACATCCTTGTCCTGCAGCGCGCGGACAACAACGGCGTAGCCCTCTTCGGCGACGACGTACGGCGAGAAGTATGGATTATGATCGAGTTCGCAAAGGAGTGCGGTAGAGGCGATCATGTCCACTTTGATGCGTTCCATACGTTGTGCCAGTCTGGTTGATTTCTGCCGTGATACGTGTGGAGAGTTGAGTGTGAAGAGTTGAGAGACTCTCCACTCTCAACTGTCCTCTCTCAACAGTTGTTGTCCAGGGATGCTGCAAACATATCCTTATCAACTCCCCACCTCCTCCATCTTCCTCCCCACCGTCGCCGCGAGATACTGCTGCACGCCCGCGATCCGCGAGAAGCCCTTCGCATCCGCTCCGCTCCAGAGGGCGTTCTCCTCTCCGTAAACCGCGACACCGGTGTCAAACAACGACGCCGGGCTCTCGCATCCTGTCACTTCTGCGTGGCCGGCGAACAGGCGGACCGTCACCGTGCCGCTAACACGACCCTGCGACGAGTCGAGAAACGCCTCGATGTCCCGCATCACGGGATCGTAGTAGCCCGCCTCGTGGAGGAGCATTCCGTAAAACTCGCCAAGCTGATCCTTCTGATACCGCTGCCACTTCGTGAGCACAACCTTCTCGAGCTCGCGGTGCGAGCGGATGAGGATGTCCGGAGCAGGCGCTTCGAATCCGACGCGGCCCTTGATGCCGAGGATCGTGTCACCGATGTGGTTGCCGCGACCGACGCCATGCTTCGCGCCGATCTTGTTCAGGTGTTCGATCAGCGAAATCGGATCCATCTCCGTCCCGTTGACGGCGACCGGATGCCCCTGCTCGTATCGAATCGTAATCGTCTCGGCCTCCGTCGGCCATTCGTCCGGGCCGGCCGTCAATGTATAGGCGTCTTCGGGTAGCGGCTCCGTCGTACCCGCCGTTTCTTTTCCGCCGATGGTCGTGCCCCAGAGTCCGGCGTTGATCGAATACGTTGTCTTCTTTGCCGGGACGTCGAATCCGCGCTCACGAAGGTACCCCGTCGTGTAGGCACGGCTGAAACCTTCGTCGCGGATCGGCGCGATGATGTCGATGTCCGGACCGAGCAGGCGAAGCGCCACATCGAAGCGGACCTGGTCGTTGCCGGCGCCCGTCGATCCGTGGGCAATCGCCTTCGCACCGCGCTCGAGTGCGAGGCGGACTGTGTGATCCGCCTGTATCACGCGTTCGGGTCCGACGCACAGCGGATACACGCCGCCGCGCAGGACATTGCCCTTGATGAGGTAGCTGAGGATCCGGTCGTAGAGGTCGCGGCGCGCATCCACGACGACGTAGTCCGCCGCGCCGAGCTCCATCGCGCGGGCGCGGAACGAGTCGATGTCGCCCTCGCGGACCGATCCCGTGTTGACGGTGACGGCGATGACGTCCTGTCCGGTATTCTCCTTGAGCCAGGGGATGCAGAATGAGGTGTCGAGGCCACCACTGTATGCGAGCACGATCGACATGCTATCCTCGGATGAAGTCTGTAGGTGTTAACAATTGAAACGTCGCTGCCGGTGCGGAAACGATCCGCCAGAAACTAAAAAAAGCGCCGATCCAGATGGACCGCCGCTTTTCCTGTACCGCGTGCAGAGACTATGCTCCGGCCTTACGGAATGGCAGCAACCATCTGTCGTCGCACACGGCTACGCGGGCGGCGAAGTTCCGGAAGACGTCTATCCGGCCGATTGCTGTATTCCAGGAAAGGGTTCATAGGGAGCAAAAGTACGGTTGTCGGCGCGGGAATGTCAAGCCATTGCTTTGTGGCGGTGGCGTTGTGGACGTACCTTTCGGGCAGCAGAACTCGACCCACGAACACGCAACGGTAAATGCTGGACGGCTTCGTCATCCCCGCGACCATCAAGCTCGGCGTCCCGCAGAAGAGCGCCCGCATCAGAAAGATCGTCTGCCTGATGGTCTACACGGACGGGGCCGTTCACTTCGACATCCGCACCGTTGCCCGGAATCACGTCGAGTCGCCGGTGCAGCGGCACAGCTTCCGGATCAGTGAGATCGGGTCGATCAGTTATCAGAAGGCGCGCTTCGGCGGCCGGATCGTGATGCGGCCGATTCACCTTGCGGCCCTCGATTCGATCCCGGGCGCCGAACACGGCGAGCTCATCCTGCAGATCCGCCGAAGCGATCGCGAACAGGCGGACAAGCTCATCGGCCGCGTGCGTCGGGACCTGAGCGATTCGCGGATGTAATCGCGGAATCGACGATTCCGCGGAAACGAGGAAGAGAGGAAGAGAGGAAGAGAGGACGGGTTCGAGTTGGCGGGCGGGCTCGCGCACCGAGGCGACTCAGAGGTAGACATCGCCCGCATGAATGATGGATGGATGGGAGCTGAGGTAGCCGGCGCTGCGATTTTGTCACGGCAGGGCAGAAGATTGCCTCCAATTACGCATATTGGTCTGGTCCCCCCATTTCCAGAGGTAGTTCGATGGAAATCGCATCACCAGACCTGACCCGGCTGCTGCGCGCAGTTTCCAGCGGAGAGGAGGGCGCCTTCGACGCGCTTCTTCCACACGTTTACGGCGAATTGAAACAGATCGCCAGCAAGCGGCTGCGTCGCGCAATTTTGTAAAAGCCGAAATGTGATGACCTGAAATGCAGGATTCCCTTGCATAGTCCTGTACACGGAGGGTTGGACGTTCGCCGGGATGAGTCTGCTAAGGAATGACGACGCACGAATCGCATACAAACGAAATCGAGTATCAAAAACGGCTTCTCGACCTGATCGATCAGGCGATCGATCTGCCGAAGCTGGAACGAGAGGAGTTCGTGCGACGAAAATCAGCCGGCAACGATCGGCTTGCGACGGACGTGCTTCGCGCACTCGAATCGGATGTCGAGAATGAGACGTTCCTGGCGGGGCAGGCAACCGAGGCGGCCGCCATGCTTCGAACGACATCGAGCACCCCTCCACCGATGACCGGTCGCATCGGTCGATACGAGCTGTTGGAACAGATCGGCACCGGCGGTATGGGGAACGTGTACAGGGCGTCCCATGACGGCGACGGATACCGCCAGGAAGTTGCCATCAAGGTCATCAAGCGAGGGATGGACACCGACGCGGTCATTTCGCGGTTCCGGCTTGAACGTCACATCCTCGCCAGCCTTAACCACCCGTCGATCGCGCGGATGATCGACGCCGGCACGACGGACGATGGGCGCGCCTATTTCGTGATGGAATACGTCGAGGGTCAACCGATCACCCGGTACGCGGACAACAACAAGCTCTCGATCAGCGAACGGCTCGCGCTTTTTCAGGATGTCTGCAACGCGGTCCAGTACGCGCACCGCAATCTGGTCATCCATCGTGACATCAAGCCGTCCAACATCCTTGTCACGCCGGCCGGCCGAGTGATGCTGCTCGACTTCGGCATCGCGAAGCTCCTGAACCCCGAGCACGCCGCGGTAACGCTGCCGATGACCAGCGACGACGCGCAGTTTCTGACTCCGGAGTATGCGTCACCGGAGCACATCCGGCGCGAGCCGATGTCCACCGCGAGCGACGTGTACAGCCTCGGCGTTTTGTTGTATGAGATGTTGTCGGGGCACCGGCCGTTTGATTTTAACGCCCGGTCGCGAGCGGACGTGATCGACGCGGTGTGTCATACGCAGCCAACACGACCGAGCGAGGTTGTCGGCGCCGCCGCAGCCTCCCCAACCACGTCCGGCGGACGCGAGAAGTTGACGCCGGCGGAAATCGCGATGCGTCGATCAACCTCGGCGCCCGACCTCGCCCGAAGGCTTGCCGGAGACCTTGACACGATTGTTCTCAAGGCGTTGCGGAAGCAGCCCGAGGAGCGGTACGCGACGGCGGATCAACTCCGCGAGGACGTCGAGCGCTTTACTTCCGGTTTGCCGATCGCCGCGACGCCGGCCACTGTCGCGTATCGGTTACGCAAGTTCTACGATCGCAATCGACTGGCCGTCGTCCTTGCTGCCAGTGCGGGTGTATTGCTCGTCGCACTCGCGACGGGATGGATCGTCACGCTCGCTCATCAGCGAGACCAACTCCAGACCGCGCTCAAACGCGCCGAGGATGTTCGCGCGTTTGCAGTAAACGTCCTCAGCCAGGGTCGCATTGGTGCGGAAACCAACGAGGCGAAAACACTCGCAGCGCTGACACTCATCCGGCCGGCGCTGGCGGAGCTTGATACGGAGGTTGGTGACGACCCGACGACGCGTGTTGCGGTAATGAACGTGGCCGCGAACATACTCCTGTTTCTGGACGCCCAGCCCGAGGCTGACTCGCTCCTGCGCGCTGCTCTCGCAATCGCCAGGGACCACCCGGTCGCCGTTGACGACCGGCTCGAAACGCTGCAGCAGCTTGGCATCTTCCTGGAGCGAACGGGAAAGCGGGACTCCAGTGCCGCCGTGCTCGAGCCGTTGTTGGATGAACGTGAAAAGCGCTACGGACGGCTCGACGAACGAACGCTCGATACAATCAAATGGCTGACGATGGCTACCGGTCGCGAGGCGAATCCGGAGCGCTACCAGGAAACCATCCGGCGCTACGAAGAACGGTACGGACCAACGTCAATCGAGGTAGCCGACCTCCTGTCCGACATCGGGCAGGGCGGCGATAC
>JAGQWL010000092.1 GCA_020437385.1 Bacteroidota bacterium | reverse complement strand
GTAGTCGTGTTGTGGTGACCACAGCACGCCGGGAGATGCGGCGATATATCCGTCGTCGTTGATCGAAAGCGGGCGCGCACCAACGCCATTTGGCAGCGCACTGCCGCCGGCGTGTGCGACTTCGGACAGGACGTTGTTGTTTTCGTCGAGTTCGATGAGGCGACCGGCGTATTCCCCGAACTCGTTTACGATGTCGTTGAAGACGGTGCAGTAGTTGCTGGCGTTTCGCTGGCCTTCCGGAGGCGTGATGCCGGCGTTGTTCGGTATGCCTGCGCAGGGGGTCGGCGGCAGGTAGGTTATTGATCCGGTATTTGAGACCCGCCAGAGGCCTTCGCGGTTTTCGTAGTCGAAGATGATGTTGCCTTCGTTGTCGATCCGATAGACGAGCGTCGAATCGCCGACCTCGGGGTACAGTTCGTCCAGGTAGTGGAAGCCTTCTTTGTCGAGAACGAAGCCGCGCTTCGGTTCGCCGACAACCTGCTTCCATCCGACGATTGCTCCTGTGTCGTCGCCGACTGAGAGGGCGGCGGAATAGACGTTCGGCTCAAACACCGGCTCAACGTAGAATCGGCCCGCCAGCGGCGAATAGGCACCAGCCCGACCCGACGTGAAGGAGCCGTCGAACACGCCGACCACGGTGGCGTCGAGTTTTGTCTCATCGAGTGCTGTTGTCACCTCGATGGCATTACTCATCGCGGTGATGATCGGGAAGATCCCCTGTTGAGACGGTCCGATTTCGAATACTTCGTACGTCCGATTGAACACTTCGGCGGTACAGACGCGACTCTGGGCGTGCGCTGCCGTTGGGGCCAGGGCGAAGCTAACCGCAATCGCCAATAACAACGGGTATCTTGCCATGACTTGCGAACCGCGAGGGGGCGGTCAATCGTTCAGCTCGGCATGCACCGGTGCAACCGATTGAAGTGAGTACGTGACAAGAGGAAGAACGCAATCCGGGGCTTCGGAGGGTCACGGCCCTCTTGGCTCGCGTAGTGAGCCGTCGTAGGGGCAAACGGCAGACGGCAGTGGGTAGACGAAGTTGTCAGAGGTCAGTTGTCAATTGTCAGATTGGGATCCCCGACGCCACGCGTCCATTCTGATCACTGGTCACTGATAACTGCTCACTTCGCGAGCGAAGCGAGCGACCTTCATTCCTTCATTCCTTCATTCCTCGTCGCCTCCTCCTTCTCCCGCAGATACAGCACAAACGAATACACCATCGGAACGATGGCCATCACGGCCACACCGACCATGTAGATCACGAAGTACGTGCGCGCACTGAAGAAGTAGATCAAAGCCAGTAGCACGAGTCCGCCGGCTACCCACAACCTGCCGCCAAGGCGATGCGTCTTGCGCCAGATGTCCTCGGACTCGAGTGTCCACGGAGTGCGAAGCCCGACGAAGTAGTTCGGCTTCAGCGTCTGCATGTAATTGCCGAGCACCATGAACATGACGGACATGATGATGAAGACGATAGTGCCGATGTCCACCGGCGTGCCGAGCCATTGGACCAGCATCATCACGAAGATGGCGGTCATGAGCAGCGGGATGAACCAGCGGAAGGCCCTCATCGCCTTCTGCTCGGAGGCCGATTTGCCTTTCGGGTCGATGTACGGAACGGCGACCAGCAGGAGATAGACGCCTATCGAAATCAGCGGAAGGAGAAACAGCGAGGCGCCTTTCGTGCTGAAGCCGTCTGCTTCGCCGTCGATGCCCCAGTGTGTTGGGACGGTTTCGGGAATGCGTCCCCAGAAGATCGCGAGGAGGACGAACGGCGCGAGCAGGATGAGCAGTGCCGGCCAGTCTTTGACGAGGGTCTGAGTGAACTTCATTTTCGTTTGTCGTTTGTGGGGGCCATCAGGTTCACCAACCACTGCACGGCCTCATCGAGCACCGTGGTGTCGAGCGAATATCGGATGAACTGGCCTTCGCGGGTCGCGTCGATGAGCCCGGCCTGCTTGAGCAGGTCGAGGTGGTGCGAGATGCTCGGCTTGCTGAACTCGAACGCGTCGGCGATTTCGCCGGCCGTGAGGTCAGTCCGGCGCAGCATCTCGAGTATCTGCCGCCTCGTTGGGTCGTTGAGCGCCTTAAAAAGCGTGTTCATTTCGATATTTAGGCAATTGTCTAAATATAACGGAACGGTCGGGGAAAGGTTGCATCGTGCGATCGAAGATCGCGCTGCGGAACGGGACGCTCGCTTCGCTCGCGAAGTAATCAGTAATCAGTAAGCAGTAATCAGTTATCGGTTCGCTAGGCGCGACCAAGCGGCAGATGGTAGTGGGTAGTGGGATTCAACGGTCCGCACGAACTCCCCCTATTGTCTCTCAGACTCGCAGACTCGCAGACTCGCAGACTCGCAGACTCGCAGACTCGCAGATTCTCAGACTCTTAGATTCCCAGGCTCTCAGACTCTCAGACTCTCAGACTCCCAGACTCGCAGACTCTCAGACTCTCAGATTCTCAGACTCGCAGACTCT
>JAGQWL010000091.1 GCA_020437385.1 Bacteroidota bacterium | reverse complement strand
GACTACATCACCCGACTTCCTGGCTATGCCTCCCCAAGTGATTTCCTGAGCGTTCTGAAATTCATCGCCAGCGACTCCTACTTGACCCAGTCCTACGAGGAGTTCAGCGCGTCGAAGTAGCCTTCTTTCCGGATAGAAAACGATCTCTGTCCAACAGGTCGCGCTCCAATTTGATATCGACAAAGCCTGCCGCGCCAAGCCGACTGGCAAACCGATGCGCGGTCGGCGAATGAATCTCAAAAAGAACATCACCACCGTCTGCCGCAAGCGCGTAGATAGTACTGAGCGATCGGTCAAACACTCCCAAGCCATCGTCGTCGGCAAAAAGCGCCTCCGCCGGCTCAAACTCCCGTACCTCCGGTTGAAGACGCTCACGTTCAGCGAGCGGGATGTACGGGGGATTGAATACAATCAAATCGAAAGGAGCCCCAATCTCACCGCTTTCTACGGGATTGGTAATGTCAGCAAGGAAATACCCAACCTCGACGCCATTCTCACGAGCGTTTAATCGGGCAACCTCCAAGGCGTCAGAACTCAGATCAAGCGCAAATACCTCTGCACGCGGCCGGAGTTTCTTGATTGCGATCGCAATACACCCGCTCCCCGTTCCCACATCCAACACTCTTACGCCTACCCCATCTCCAATCCGTTCCAAACAGCGCTCGACCAACTCTTCGGTTTCCGGGCGCGGGATCAAGACCGACGGACCGACCCTTATCCGGATACCAAAGAACTCTGTATAACCGACGACATACTGCACCGGCTCACCACCCGCACGCCGCTCCACAAGTGCAACGATCTCGGACGCTTTCAGAGGATCGACAGACATACTCCTCGAAAGAAACAGGTCCGCACGAGACAGTCTGAGCACGTCCCTGACGATCCACTCGACCGACAAAAGCGCTTCCGACACTCCGGCGCGCTCCAGGCGGCGCACGCAATCCGTCATTAGCTCGCTCAAGATCACAATACTTTACCGTTCATCCGTAACGCCGATCCAATCCTCATGATACGGACGCGATCAAGGCAATCGTTATCTTCCACAGTCGACCAGTAATTGTCTAGCTCATAATGGAAAGCCCCCAAATGAACACGCTCTCGAAGCTGAAGGCCATCTCTCGCAATCTCTGGTGGAGTTGGAATCCCGACGCGCTGGACCTGTTCCGACGATTGAATCCTGGCGCAGTCGACGCGACGAAAAACAACCCACTGAAGGCCCTTGATCAGCCAGATAGGGCAGTACTCGAGAGTGCTGCGTTCGCGTCACAAGTCGACAGTGTCTTTGATCGTTTCGAGTCCTATCTGCAGGACGATTCCGGGTTCGACCAGGACCGGTCAGTAGCGTACTTCTGCATGGAGTACGGACTGCACGAGAGCATGCCGTTTTATTCGGGCGGGCTCGGTGTACTGGCCGGTGACACGCTGAAAGCAGCCAGCGACATGAAGCTGCCTGTCGCGGGCATCGGGCTCGCGTACCGACGCGGCTCGTTCAAGCAGGCGCTCGATCGCGACGGCAATCAGCACGAAGAACAGCCCAGCATCGACTTCACCACGCTGCCCATGAAGCCGGTCGTGGATGTAGACGGCACCCGCATCATCGTGTACGTGCGCTTCCCGGGACGCGCCGTCGCCGTGCAGGCCTGGCGCGTCGACGTCGGCGCCGTGCCGCTGTACCTGTTGGACACGGACCATCCCAACAACTCCCACCTCGACCAGGAGATCACCTCGGTGCTG
>JAGQWL010000090.1 GCA_020437385.1 Bacteroidota bacterium | reverse complement strand
TCGCGCTTCCGGTGTTTAACGGATTGTCCGGCCAGGAGCTGAGTCTGCTCGAGCTCGCGTCAGGCGGATCCGCACTGGCGCTACTCGGCCTGACGCTCGTGTGCGCATTTTTCGCCGGGCTGTATCCCGCGGTCCTGCTGTCGGGCTACAACCCGATGGCCGTGCTGAAAGGATCAGCCACGCGCGGGATCGGCGGCGGGTTTTCGCGCTTCGTGATCGTGTTCCAGTTTGTGATTTCGATCGGCATGATTGCGGCCGTGCTCATCATGCAGAGCCAGATGAAGTTCATCGACCATCAGTCGCTCGGCTTCGAGCCCGAGCAGCTCCTCGTTGTGTCGACAGGCGCCGGCTCGCTGCCGGCGGATCAGACGACCGAACTGTTTCAGGAACGTATCGCGTCACTTCCGGGCGTCGTTTCGACGAGCACGTCGTCGTCTTCGTTCGGAGATAGCTGGTCGCGGACGGTGATGACGGACGACGACGTAAACCACATCGTCTACACCAATCGGATCGATCCGGCGTTCCTCGAAACGATCCAGCTCGACCTCGTCGCAGGCCGGAATTTGTCGGATGCGTTTCAGACGGATCCGGAACAGGCCGTGCTCGTCAACAAGGCGTTTGTGGATGAGTTCGGATGGGACCAGCCGGTGGGTCATCTGCTGCCCGGTTACGACGACGTCGCAGTTGTGGGCGTTGTCGACAACTACAAGTTCCTTTCCGCGCGAGAGAAGGTGCCGCCCGTCATGCTGCACATGAATGCGGGAATCGGATCGAAGAACTACGCGATGATCCGTTTTCGGGTTGATCAGCTTTCAGGCGTGATGTCCGGCTTGGAAGACGCGTGGCGGACGCTTGCGCCGGATCAGCCGTTCGTCGCGCAGTTCATGGATGATCGGTTGGCGCAGCTTTACGCGGATGACCGGCGATGGCAGTCGATCGTTACGTACGCGTCCGTTCTCGCGCTGTTGATCTCGTGTCTCGGGCTCTTCGGCGTCGCGGCATTGTCTGCCGCGCGGCGCAGGAAGGAGATCGGCGTACGGAAGGTGCTCGGCGCATCGGTCGGCGCGATCGTGCTGTTGTTGTCGCGCGACTTCGCGAAGCTTGTCGCGATCGGGTTTGTGATCGCCGTGCCGATCGCGTGGTACGTGATGGACAAGTGGCTGGACGCGTTCGCGTACAAGGTGCGGATCAGTCCGGGCACGTTTGTCCTCGCCGGCGTTGTTGCGCTGGCCGTTGCGTTGTTGACGGTGAGCCGGCAGTCGATTGCCGCGGCGACGGCGGATCCGGTGAAGTCGCTGCGGTACGAATAGCGTGATACGGCGATCTTGTACGTCACACGGGAGCGACGCGGCAGCCCCAGAATGACATCTGACAAGTGACAACTGGCAAGTGACAACTGACCACTGTCAACTTCGCGAAGCGACTCGCCATCCCTATCGCTCAACAACAAACCGCACCGAATCAACCGCGCCATCAGCAGTGAGTCGCGCGAAGTAGGTCCCTGCCGCGAGGCCGCTGGTGTCGAACTCGTACGTGTGCACGCCGGCGGACTTCGATCCGCTCGCAACGACGCGTCGCTTCCGGCCGAGGATGTCGTAGACGACCAGGCGGATCTCCGACGGACCAGCGAGCGTGAAGCTCAAGCGAACACTTTCCGCAGACGGATTCGGGTACGGAGCATGGAGGACAAAACGGGTTCGCGCATCCACTGCGTCAACCGACGTTCGGAGCGAGTCGTTCGCATAAACGGCGTAACCCCACGGCGGCAGCGTCAGACTCGCATCGGCGGCAAACGCGACCGCGTCTCCGCTGAAGACATCGTTGTAGGCTCCCACGTACGCCGTGCCGCTGAGCGTAACCTGCTGCTCAACCGGCGACAGGTTGTACGCGGCCATCATCCGATCGCCATCCGCCTCACGGAAGACGACAAACACATCGGTGTTGTTGGTCGTGACGATGCGGATCGGAATGCCGCCGCTCGATCCGTTCCAGAGCGCCTTGTTCACCCGTTTCAAATCGAGCAGTGTCTTGTACAGCGTCGTGTTTGGATGCGACGCCGGGTCGGATCCAAACGGAATCAGGTCCTTGTCGAAAAACGCGAGGCGTTTGTTCAGCCCCGCCTCCTGTCCGCCGTACACGAGCGGCATGCCGTTGAAGGTCGCGGTAACGACGGCGAACAATTCCGCAGCGTCGCCGAACAGTTCACTCGTCGTACCGTGCCAGGAGTTTTCGTCGTGGTTCGACGTGAAGTACATCCGATAGTGCCCCGTGTGCTGCGTCTTTTCCGTCGCGACGTATCCGCTGAAGTTTGACGCGGTGGCGGTGCGGTCAGCGATCCGCTTGAGCACGCCGCTTTCAAATCCGTACAAGCCCCAGCCATACGTCATGTCGAATCCGTCCGTGTGCCACTCGACGCCGTCGCCCTCCGCCAGCATCAACAGATCCGGCTTGACGGTTTTCAACGCAGCGATCGCCTCCTGCCAGAAATCGTGCGGCACAAAACTCACGGCGTCGCAGCGAAATCCGTCGACGCCCACGTCCTCGACCCAGAACTTCATCGCGTCGATCATATAGTCGCGCAGGCCCTGCTGATTGTAATCTAGCTCGATCACGTCCGACCAGTTCGTGCTCGGCGGCGGAATGAAGTTGCCGTTGCCGTCTTTCGCGTACCACTCCGGATGGGTCGTCGTCAGAACGTTGTCCCACGACGTGTGGTTGGCGACCCAGTCGATGAGGACGTACATGCCCCGACTGTGGATGTCGGCCACGAGCGCGCGGAAATCATCCAGCGAACCGAACTCCGGGTTGACATCGAGGTAGTCCTTCACTGAATAATAGCTGCCAAGCGAGCCGAGGCGGTTCGTCGAGCCGATGGGATGGATCGGCATGAACCAGACGATTCCGACGCCGAGGTCTTCGATCCGATCGAGGTGTTCGGCAAAAGCGTTGAACGTTCCGGCGGACGTGTACTGCCGCGTGTTCACTTCGTAGATGCCGAGGTTCTTCGACCAGTCTTCGTGGGTTTGTCCGACGGCCGGTTGTAGCGCGGGCCATAGGAACAGCACGGTAGCGATCTGTGCGATGACGGAGCGTCTTGCGATGACGGAGCGTCGCGCGATGACGGAGCGCTTTGGGCCGTTGTTTGTGCGGCTGCTCATCGGAGAATGGACGAATGGGACGCTCGCTTCGCTCGCGAAGTGAGCAGTCATCAGTGACCAGTTATCAGTGTGGCGCGAGCCGCAAGGCAAGACCACACTCCTAGTTCCCTATGCTCCTACTTTCCTACGCTCTTACTTTTTTGCCACGATTCTACGATTCTACGATTCCACGATTCCACGATTCCACGATTCCACGACTCCACGATTCCACGACTCGTCATCCCTATCTCACCACAACCGTCTCAAG
>JAGQWL010000089.1 GCA_020437385.1 Bacteroidota bacterium | reverse complement strand
TGTTTTCCTCTCGAGCGCGTCGAGGTCAACCTGCGTGCCGTCCGAGACGAGAGACCATTCTGACTCGCTCGGAACGACTTGCCCCAGTGCAAATTGGATTGGGCGATCGTCTGCGTTCATGAGAACGAGAATCTGGTCGTTGACAAGGTATCCGAGCCCAAGCTGGTTCTCTGGCAGAATCCACTTGTAGTATCCATCGGGAGGCACACCGGACACCCGGAATGCGGCGCCTCGCTCACTCATCCTGAGCTTGATGAGTCCCCGCCAGAACGCATACATGCCGGCGTAGTCTATTCCGTGTTGGTCGTCTTTAGCCTTTCGGCCGACAGTATCCCAAACGAAACGATTGGCTTTGCGGAGATTGTAGGTATCGCGCTTTCCGTGAAATGCGAGCGGTCCGCTGGAAGTATAACGGACCACCTCCTCGAGGGGTGCCGAACCTTTGCTCCTCATGATTTCCGATCCACCATGTAGGACGATCGGACCCAGGGAAGTGAACAGCAGCGTTGCGGCCAGGCGATAGCGGGCTTCGTCCACACCCTTCAAACCGTTCCAGTCACTTGTGGCGAATCGGTCAGCAAGCGCCCAGTTGTCGTGGATGTCCAGATAATTGATGCCTCTGACCGGGTCCAACTCGTCGTCGAATCCATTTACGAGGCCAAGCATCGCGGCCTGACGTTGACTCGGATTCCCTCCCGCGTAACCGCGATCCAGTTTCTTGTCGGTCGGATTCCCCGGGCTGCCCTTGAACGCATCGCGTGCCGCATCCTGAAAGTAGGTGATCGGTGCGTCAGACTTGTACCACGCCCAATCCGGATTTGCCGCAACGTCAGGGTCGCTCGGCGCGATCCACGGTTCGCCATAAATCAGGATATCGTCCCCAAGGCGGTCCTTCAGTGCCAGTAGTGACTGCTCGTCAATCTGGCCGGCCAGATCAATCCGAAAACCGTCGATGCCGAATTCATCGATGAGCGCTTCACATTGATCAATGAGCCAACGCTGAACCATCGGGCGGTCCTCGGTCTTGATTTCATTTCCGAACGGTCCAATATGGTTCAGTTCCTCGTCGGTCCGGTAATAGAACGGACGATCAATTCCATTAAAGTTGAAGATGTAATTGCGACCGTCCATGTTCTCGCCTGTGTGATTCGGGACGAGGTCCACAATCACGGCGATGTCGCGATCGTGAAATGCCTGGACGAGGTCTCTGAATTCCTGTCGTTCACTTCCGTATTCCGTTCCTCTCGTGCGAAAACGGTTTTCGATCGCGAAGGCGTGTGTTGTCCGATAGCCCCACTGGTAGTTTTCGGTGGCGATGTCCTGCGCAATCATGGCCGCGTCACTTTCGAACGCGGATCGCCACTCGTCGTCCGGGTAATGCAAGAATTCCTGGACCGGCATCAAGTGGACCGCGTTGATGCCAAGATCTACGAGATGGTCGATGCCGATTGGCTCGCCGTTGGCATTTCGCAGTCCCGACCGGCTCATAGCCGCGAAGGTGCCCTTGTACCGGGGCTCAACAGGCAGGTCATCGGTAAAGTCCTGAACGTGCACCTCGTAGCTGACGAGGTCTTTCATCGCAGGTCGGCCATTACGCAGCGGGGTTGCGGGCACGTTGCGATGGGCAACGCGGGCAGGGCCAAATGAATCGACAGAAACACGAGCGTACGGATCCGAGACTCGGACGCCTGTTTCCTGAAAAAAGGCATCGCCGGGGTCATCCGGTCCGTAGACAGCGTAGTTGTAGTAGGTTCCAGCAAGGTCTCCGTCCAGATCGATTTCCCAAACGCCGTCACGGTCCGGAAGGAGCTCATGCCGAACCTCGTGGTCGGAACCGCCATCCAGCGAATCGAAAGTGAAGAGGGAGACGCGGTCCGCACGGGGTGCGAAAATTCGAAAGGACGTTTTTTGCCCGTCCTCGGACACCGTTGCACCAAGCTCTTTGCTCGAGTAGAGCGTACGAAACCACGGATCGCGGCGCACGAGTGTTTTCATGCCCGATGTTCGCAGGCGCAGGTAGTGTACACGGCGAATATCCAGGTCCACCGCCGGGACGACCATCAACTCCGATTGCGAGTTGACGATTACCGCGTCAACTGGAACCTCGTTGCCGTGCCCGTCTTCGAGAATGTATGAATCCTTTTCACGCGGGCGATCGGCAATGCCCGTGAGTGTAACCCAGACCGCTCGCGGACCGCGGATCTCCGCACGCAGGCGAGGAGGGACAACACCGGGAAGGAAGACCAGATTGCCGTCACGGCTGTTCTCGGCGGCATCCGGAGGGCTCATCCATTCGCCATCGTTTATCCGGAACTTGAACTGTGAACCAGGAGGAACGACGGAGTAGCCACTGTTTGCAACCCTGAGCTCCCACGTTCCGTCGCCGAGGTCAACAAGGTTCCAGCGCGGGTCGCCCATGTCTTGACTCCATCCACGGAACTGACCGGTGACCGCTACCCGATCCGGCGAGACACGATAGACCCCTTCGGAGAAGACAAAGACTGCTGTGCTGTCGGTCGTTCGATAGCCTTCGACCTCGGAGCGCTCCTGGGCCGCCAGATTGGATGGTATTGACAGCATCAGAAGCAGGCCGAACAATACGTGGCAACTGTATTCGGCCCTTGGTGTAGAGGACATGTCACGACTGATTTGTTGCTTTTGAGTGCCGACGAGCGGCTCTAAGGGTGTTCTTCAGGAGCATCGCGATTGTCATCGGTCCAACACCACGAGGCACGGGCGTGACCAGCCGGGCCGATGGTTGGACCGCCTCGAAGTCGACGTCCCCTACGATTCGGTAGCCCTTTGGTGCTTCGGAGTCGTCGACTCGATTGATGCCCACATCGATTACCACGGCGCCGGGCTTAACCATATCTGCAGTAACAAATCGGGCTCTCCCGATTGCCGCGATGAGGATGTCCGCACGTCGGCATACGTCGACCAGATCTTTCGTCCGGCTGTGGCAGACGGTTACCGTTGCGTCGATGCCTTTCTGAACGAGAAGGTTGGCCATCGGCTTGCCAACGATATTGCTGCGACCGAGCACAACGGCCGTGGCGCCGGCCGTTTCGACCCCGTAACGGCGAATCAGCTCAAGAATACCAGCCGGCGTAGCCGGCACGAAGGCGTCCGGGTCTCCGATCACAAGAAGACCGGCATTGACGGGATGAAATCCGTCAACGTCCTTTGTCGGATCAATTGCGTGGATAACAGTTTTCTCGTCAATATGATCGGGCAGGGGAAGCTGTACGAGTATTCCGTCGACGTCCGGGTCGTGGTTCAGCTTGTTGACGACGGCCAGCAGTTCGTCCTGGGAAATGCTATCGGGAAAGCGCATTGTGTCTGATCCGATGCCGGCTTCGGCACAGGCCTTTGCCTTTCCACGGACGTAGGAAGCGGACGCCGGATGCTCGCCGACAAGCACGACGGCCAGGTATGGCGCTCGGTTGCCGGCCTTCACCCATGCCTCCGTATCGGTTGCTACTTCGCGCCGGATTTGCGCAGCGGTTGCTTGTCCGTCAATAAGGTTAGAAACTGTCACGATGTATTCGGTAAATTCGCGGAAATGGAGCCTGATGACGAAATAGAAGATATTACTATCCGGCGTGCAGATTCAAAGGATATGGATGCCGTCTGCGGGTTGTGGATGCAGCTCGCGGACGATCAATACCGCCTGGATGATCGTTTTGCATTGTCCGACGACGCTCGGACCCGGTGGCGGAATGACTATCCCTTATGGATCAAGGACCGGACCCAGCTGATCCTCATCGCTTCAACGAACACTGGTGCGGTTGGCTTTATTCATTGTCGACGGTTTGCTCCGGGGGCGATGTTCGTGGATGTACCAGAGGTCTATGTAGAAGCGATCTTCGTCAATCCGGAATACCGTCGGATGGGTCTGGGACGGGAGTTCCTGCAGATGGCACGCGAATGGTCGATGGCAATCGGCGCGGAGAGGCTGCGGTTCAACATTCTGGCGCGAAACGCGGATGCGATTCGGTTCTGGGAGAGCGAGGGGTCGGAACCGGCGATGATCATGGCCACGATCACGCTAGTCGATTGAAGGCGGCCCGGGAACCCAAAGGGCGATGTTGGGTTTTCGCTAAGTCGCCCGAATTCAGTTGACAAATCATCGTTTTCGGCCGTATCATTGCGACCCCGATGGACATTTGACGGCTGTTGATTGGCCCATCGACGTTGTCCTATCTGCGGAACTAGCTCAGTTGGTAGAGCGCAACCTTGCCAAGGTTGAGGTCGCCGGTTCGAGCCCGGTGTTCCGCTCCGTAAACCCCGGCTCGTCTGTACGATGCGCCGGGGTTTTTTCGTTCAGCGGTCCTGCCAGGCGCTGTCGGCTAGCTCAAGGCAATACTCCTCGGTGCGGTCGATCGCAAGGTAACGGACGCCGTCAAGGACGTTGGGTGGGATGTTGATTGGCACCAGGAAACGGGATGCACGCGATACAGCGCCGAACCAACCGAGTCCATTGCTGACGTTCGAGAAGACGCCGGGTTGAACGAGTACATCCGCGTCGAATACGCCTCCCGGCGGAGGCTGCCAGCCGGAATTCGATTGACTGATCCTCAGGATTAGGCAATCCAGCAGGACATCGTCGGAAGTTTCCAACACTTTCGAAATAGCGGCCCGATCCTCGGCCAGAAGCAGGTCCGTTCGCCAGTCGCCCGCTTCACGTTTTCCGCGTCTCTCGCCGTCGTAGGAAAACCACAGCGCCTCTGCGGGTCCTCTCGGAGGCGAGGCTCTAACGGCGTAGAAGACATCGACTGCAATTATCTCGTCGGCCCCCGGCCAGAACAGAGGGTAGTTGATGACGCTCGGGTACGCTATCGTATGGACCAACGCCGCATTGGCAGGTGTCGCCGGTACCGTAACCTCGGCGGTCGTTTCTCCACGGTTACCGCGAACGGAAAGGCGGTATCGATGGGTCGGGATCGGCCTGAAATCTGCTACAAATACGAGACCGGCCGACCCATCGTCAAGGACCACGACGGAATCCCGCCATTCGATCGAGTCATTTGAATTCAGATCCAGAGACCGAACAGACGGAACACTCGCAAAGGCAGAGTCGGGGCGCTGCACAACATCCCGGATTGGAATAACTCTCACAACCTGTTGCGCACGGTCGGTGTCGAGGTACCCGGCGATCGTGTAGTAGGTCTCCGAATCGGCAAAAGGCTCGAATTCCACACTGCATGACTGAAGCAGCAGCATGGCGCAAAACAGGCAGCACGTTTTGCACAAACTCATTGCGCAGCAACCGTGCAGTTTGACTCGGCCGAAGTACCACCCAGCAGAAGCTGGGACGATTCAATATTTGCCGTTCCTGTCGAACTGATCACACCAACATCCGTTGCGGCGGATGCCTGTACCGTTGCCGAACCGTTGTACGACCAGCCCGAGCCATTGTCGATGAAACTGATCTGAAATGTCAAAGACTGTTCGCAGGACGTCAGATTTACGATTGTCAGTGAAACGCGGTCGCTGTCCTGCTCGTTGATTCCGCATGCAGCGCCTTCGTAGTTCTGTATGCGCTGAGAGAAGACAAAGCGAGCCGGAGGCGTCGGAGCACTTGTTTGAAGCACCTCACTGCGCATCCTGCTTTGGGTATCGACAAGCTCACATTCCGCTGACGAGTCGCAAGCGGCGGTCGCCGTCGCGCAAAGCAGCACGGCCAAAACCAATTTGGGTGTCGAGTGCATAATATCCGCGTTTGTTTGCTGTTGCGCGATCGCGTCGATCCTCAGATATCCAGCTTGATTCCGACCCACGGGAGGATTCCCATCTGGTTCACCCGGCGCAGCGACCAGACATCAAAATAGAAAAGGTTGTCTCTGTCGTAAACGTTGATGATGCCGCCCTTGACGGTCAACGCGTGTGACGCAATATCCAGAGCGAGATCCACGGAAACGTCGAGGCGGTGGTAGGCCGGCAGGCGACCTTGATACGGCCGCTCGAAAAGCACGCGGTACTGTCCGGAAGTAGTCGTCACATCCACAAGGGAGTCGAAGAAGATCCAATCGTCAAAACCGATCGGTCGGGTGAACGGTAATCCTGATCCCAGCTGCCAACGCAGGCCAACTCCCAATCTGCCATGTTTCAGCGAACCCAGAAGATTGAGCTGATGGCGTCTGTCGTGCGGCGGATGATAGGATTCCTGCGCCGTTCCGTACCACACACCGAACGACTCCTGGGATGCGGTATAGGTGACATTCGAGACACTCCACGTTGCGGCGAGGAAATACGGGGTCGATGACCAGCGGAGGCTTGTCTCAAGGCCATAAGCATCCGCATCGGCACTTACGAGGCTTGTGGTGAATCGTGCAAAGGGGGTCCATTGCGGCACCGGCAGGTTTGCCGTCGACTTCAGGTAGCCATCCGCATTCAACGAAATGCCGTAGGGCAGGTCAGCTTGATAGCCGAGGGCGAAGTGCATGGATTTTGCGATGCTGTTCTTCAAAGGCGAGGGAAGCCAGGCGGTGAAAACATCGCCGGCATCGCGTTCGTCCTGCAAGCCGATAAGGTTCTGGCTATAGAGTCCCCATCCAATATTAACCACCTGCGAGCCGCCTGGCACCACCTGCCAGGAAAGTCTGATTCTGGGCTCGACAGTCAGTCCGGAGCCTGCGTAAAGGTGCGAGTGAATGCCAGCGCGAGCCGTTGTTCGACCGCGCAGTCGATACGAAAGCTCGTAAAAGAAGCCGGCATCGAGTCGTGGTTCATCCGCGTCGTCCAGGTCCTGAAACACGCCGTCAAGCGAATATTTGATTCGCTGATTCTGCATCGCCATGCCCCAGCGAAGCGTCGCAGCGCCGCGAATTCGCGACACGACGGCTGAGGCGCGGAAGTTGTCGACGGAGGAGGTTCTATCAGGGGCGCCGGGTGTTCCAAATGCGTTGTAGACCTTGCTGTAGGAGACTGTCAGTTCGCCGAGAACGGGCATCGAAGGGGGGAGCATCAAGTAGCGTAGTCCGATCGCCTGGTTACGCCACCTGACCTCGTCGTCTGGTACGACCACACGTGTGTTCGGAAAGGCGGAGGGAACCCGCTCGGATTCGTCGACAACACCGCGGTCGTGCGTCTGCATCGCTGTTACTGACACCTGTCCGGAACCGCCGATATCGGAATGAACCTTCGCGAGCAGATCACCGAACAGAAAGGGCAGATTCGAAATCCGTCCGGGAATGAGTCGCTCGATGAGGGATTCGCGCACTGACAGCAAGAAGGATGTACGCTGTGGTGCAAGCGGACCCTCGAGTCCGATCGAGGATAGAAAAGGTGCGACGGTCACCGTTGCTGAGTGGCGGCTCTTGCTCCCATTTCTCGTCGCCACGTCGACAACGGATGAGGTCCGTCCACCAAACTCTGCCTGGAAGGCGCCGGGATAGAGGTCCGTGTGGTGAATGACGTCTGATGGAAACGCCGAAAAGAATCCAATCATATGAAACGGTTGGAAGATCGGAATCCCATCCAGAAGGACCAGATTCTGCGACGGTGTGCCGCCGCGGATGTACAGCTGTCCCCCGCGATCACCAGAGGAAACAACGCCGGGCAGTGTCTGCAGGTAAGTCGCCAGGTCTCCCGACACATCGGGAGAAGGAACACGTTCAATTTCCGGCGGACGAATTTCGATGAGTCCCGATTCTGCTTCTCGCAAACGGTCCTCCCGATTTGACTCGACGACGATCTCGCCCAGCGACTCTTCGGAGGGACGGAGGAAGACGCGTATCGTACGGATCTCGCCCTCCGCCAGTGTGACTGAATCGCGCGACGTGACATAGCCGAGGAAGCTCGCCTGTAGCGCATATACCCCGGAAGCAATATCGTTGAAGGCAAAGAATCCGTCGCCGTCCGTGGCGCTGCCCCGTATGATGGTGTCGTTGTGTCGAAGCACCACGTTGGCCCCTCGGAGGGCTTCATCGTTCTGCGCGTCCACAACGAATCCTCGAATCGCGGCGTCAGCGGTAGAAGAGCGGCGATCGGATTGTGCGTCAGCACTTCGGGCTGCAAACAGGCACAACAGTATTGGAACTAGGATTCGTCTCTGCATCCAAATCGATTCGCTTCAAATGCCGGACTGTTGGAGGATCGTCCAGGTACGCGAACGACGGCGTAGCTCACGCGGAAACCACTATAAGGTCGTTCCGTATGTTCGTAGCCCTCCGATCGTTCGAAGGGCACACATTGGACCTGGTAAGTTACGGAGGACAAGAAGATGCAGCTCGCAATCATAGGACTGGGGAAGATGGGAGCCAACATGGCTACCCGTCTCTTGAACGCCGGCCACGAAGTGGTGGCCTACGATTTGAATGCTGATGCTGTTTCGCGTGTCGTGAAGCAGGGGGGTGTGGGAGCCGAAAGTCTGGATGCGTTGACCGAGAAGCTGCAGGAACCACGTGTCGCCTGGGTCATGGTCCCGGCAGGAAAGCCGACCGAGACACTCATCACGGAACTATCGACACGCTTTCGGAAAGGCGACATAATCATTGATGGCGGCAACAGCAACTACAAGGATTCGATGCGGCGAGCGGCTTTTGTCGGTGAGGCCGGTATTCACTTCGTCGACGTCGGCACCAGCGGGGGAGTCTGGGGACTGTCCGAGGGCTACAGCATGATGGTGGGGGGAGCAGAAGAGGCGGTCGATGCTGTACGGCCGATTCTGGAAACGCTCGCACCGGGACCCGAAAAAGGGTGGGGGCGCGTCGGCCCAGCCGGTTCCGGTCACTTTGTCAAAATGGTTCATAATGGGATCGAATACGGAATGATGCAGGCATATGCCGAAGGCTTTGCTGTGCTTGAGAAGAAGGCGGAATTTGAACTCGACCTACACAATGTCGCAGAGATCTGGCGCTACGGCAGCGTCATTCGTTCATGGTTGCTGGACCTGACGTCCGAGGCACTGAAGGAGAATGCCAAGCTCGATGGAATCGCACCTTACGTACCCGACTCGGGCGAAGGGCGCTGGACAGTCGCCGAGGCAATCGATCTGGATGTGGCTGCTCCCGTTATCACGCTCGCACTCCTGAATCGTCTCAGCTCGCGTGAAAACGATTCGTTTGCGGACAAGCTGCTCAGTGCGATGCGCAATCAGTTTGGTGGCCACGCAATCAAGAAGGAGGACTAGCCGATGCAGAAGGCCGAACCGCATCTGTTTATCGTTTTCGGTGGAACCGGCGACCTGATGCGCCGGAAACTGCTGCCGGCGCTTTACAGTCTCGTTACCCAGGAATTGGTCGACCAGTCCTTTCGGGTCCTGGCTGTTGCTCGCGACGAATTTGACGAAGGTGCCTACAGATCCTGGGCACAGGAGGCGCTGGACGAGTTCGCCAAGGCAGATGGCGAAGCAATGCACAAGTGGTGCAATTCGTGTTTGAATTACTTTGCGATCGGCAAGGGTGAGGCCGACGATTTTGCGGGCCTGCGAAAGAAGATCGAGGAGGTGGAGTCCGCTCACGAACTGCCCGGAAACCGTGCGTTCTATCTCGCGCTTCCACCGCGGGTCTTTCCTGCGACAATCGAAGGACTCGGTCGGGAAGGACTGAACGAGGCTCCTGGATGGGCACGCATTGTCGTTGAAAAACCTTTCGGGCGGAACATCGAAAGCGCTCGAGAACTCAACAAACTCGTCCACCAATACTACGACGAGACGCAGGTATATCGGATTGATCACTACCTCGGGAAGGAGACCGTGCAGAACTTGCTCGTGTTTCGTTTCTCCAATCCGATATTTGAATCGCTCTGGAATCGGGACCGAATCGATAGCGTCCAGATCACGGTTGCGGAAACGGTTGGTGTCGGGACACGAGCCGGCTATTACGATCAGGCTGGCGCGCTACGGGACATGGTGCAGAACCATCTTACCCAGCTTCTGACGCTAACGGCGATGGAGGCGCCCGCCGCGTTTGAAGCAGACGCGATACGGAACGAAAAGGTCAAGGTGCTCAAGTCAATCACGCCGATCAAAGACTCGGATGTTGTATTTGGTCAGTATCGTGCCGGGCACATATTGGGCGAGTCAGTACTTGGCTACACCGATGAAGAGAACGTGCCGGAAGAGTCGGAAACCGAGACGTTCGTCGCGCTGCGGCTCGAGATCAACAATTGGCGATGGCAAGGAGTGCCGTTCTATCTGCGCACGGGAAAGCGAATGAAGGAGCGTCGATCGCAAATAGTCGTCACTTTCCGTCCACCGCCCGTGTCGCTGTTCATGGGTACGAACCAGCGACCGATAAGTCCAAATGCCTTGATTCTCACGATCCAACCCGACGAAGGATTCGACCTTAGAATCGAGGTGAAGAAGCCCGGACAGGGGATTGCACTCAAGACCGAGTCGCTCGACTTTCGTTACTCCGATGACTTCGTCGACCTACCGGATGGCTACGAGACGTTGCTACACGACGTCCTGACTGCGGATCAGACGCTCTTTGTGCGCGGCGACGAAGTTGAAGAGGCCTGGGAGCTCTACACGCCACTGCTCGCCGGCGGCCACACAATTCATACATATGAGGCAGGAACATGGGGACCGGGCGTGTCTGATCGTTTGTTGGCAGAACTGGGGGACTGGTGGGTGTCTCTTTGACCAACTGGACTGATTCAGAATCGAGTAGCGACCCGATCCAATGCTTCAGCGGAGCAGCGTAATAGCTTGATCTGCAGGTAATTGCAGTAACTCCCGCGTGTGCAATGCTTGCGCAAAAAAGGAAAGCCCCGGGTCCCACCACGGCCCGAGGCTTTCCAAGAGATGTATCGATTAGAGATGCACGGTAAGAGTACGAACGAATGATGAAATTTTGCGCCTGCCGCCTCACCATTTTCTCGTTTTTTTTTGCCCGAAGGCGTTTTTCATAATTCGATATTCAATGCAGGCGCTGGTTACACGTGGCTGCCCGAATGTGCATTATCTGATTAAGCAACACTGTGTTATCTGTTGATCACAAACGAGTTAGCGCGGCGACCATCAACGACAAAGTAGACGCCGTTGGGAAAGTGGGTCAGATCGATGGTTCTGAACTCCAACCCACTGCTTTCACCGGACGTGGCTAAACGAGCCATCACGCGCCCTGAAATGTCGACAATCCGAACGACTCGGCCATGCGGCCCTCTTGCGGGGATTCCGACGGACAGGTAGTCGACGGCCGGATTCGGATAGATCTGAACGTCGGTGCTGGTGGCCCCACGAACGGCTGTTTCCGCCACCAGGATGGTCAAGCCTGTGACCGTTCGCTCGAGAAGGGAGACTTGGTAGTCGTGTCCCGGTTTCACTCGGATCGGTCCTGTGTCGTATTCCGTTCGCCTGGATGGCGCCCCGCGTGCGTCGACCGAAACAGTCACCTCGTCGATCCCATCTGCCCGCAGGCGTACGATGAAGGAACTCGTTTCCGATTCACTTAATGTTACCCAGCGAAACGACACGGCACCGGCTTGGCTGATTGCCCTGAACGATTCCAACTCAATCGGAAGGTACTGTTCGAAATAGGCTCGGTCGACAAGAGTCGGATCGTCGATGAAGGGATTGGACTTGTTATCCTGGTAACTGGCTATGAGCGCATTTCGAGCAGATTCGGTCACGTCCACCGGGTCCTGGACGTGCCATGTACGCAATGTGGCCATCTGGGACGAAAAGAAGTTCGGGTCGGCCGCATCTGCGGATGGGCCGTACATCGTGTAGAAGTAGAACATAGCCCGCGCAATGTCTCCCTTTACGCTTTCCCGTGGCTCGAAAGCCGTTCCGGACTGCAACTCGCTGTATTCGTCAATTGCGGAGGTCGGAATTGACGACTGTGAGTCGGCGTCGCGATACCAGGTCGTCGTCGAGCCATCCGGAATCTCTGCGAATGGCAGATTGCCGCGGTTGGCGTTGACGTTGACCTTGGAGGGAAACAGGTGGTACATATTTGACTGCGCGGTACCCGAGGAGGCTCCTTTGGACTGCGGCCATACGTGTTCGAGATTGATGCCTTGCGTGTTCTCGTTCGGGGCATTGAAGACATCCTGGCTCGGGTCTGTGTTGGGAACGCCATCCAGGAGTACGAAGAAGCCTGTATAGATCCCGTAGACGCCGTCCTGGCCGCCGGCCGAAGTCCGATCGATGGTTCCGTAGATCAGGTCTTTTGCGGCCGCGAGCGACTGTACGGAAGAGGGCAAGTACGAGGCCCGAAGATTCGTTATCAGCGTCTGCCCGGTCTGGCCTTCAAAAATCGGCTGAGCCTCAAGCGAGGAAACCGAGAAGAGGATCAGTCCCGATAGGAGTAGGCCAGGGAAATTCAGAATTGAGCGGCCCGAATGGACTTTGCAGCGGAGGCGGTCAAGCATGATGGCCGGATGTCAACGGAATGAGCGAAGAAATGACGCGTCGGAAAAGCAAGGGGGAGCGATCTGGCGACCGCTCCCCCTGAGAATCGAGCAACCCATCGGTTATCGCGTCAGCATGACACGGCCAGTAGACTGGAATCGGTCACCGACAACACGATAGAAGTACACGCCGGCTGCCAGTCCGTCGCCGTTCATGCGTACCTCGCGCTGTTCGCCGGCGGCGATTCGGCCGGAGAAGAGATCCTGGACGCGTCTACCTGTGACATCGAAGAGGGCGACCTCAACATCCTGTTCGCTCTTGACTGAGACGGTGAACGCCGCTGCGGTCGCGAACGGGTTCGGGTACGCCGGCCCAACTACGAAACTCTCGTTCAAGAAGGCAGCGACCTCGAGTACATTCGAGAAATGTTCAGAACCGTCAACATCGACGATCCGTAGCCGGAAAACCGAGCCGGCATCGACAGAAGGGGAGCGGAACTGATACGTTCCCGATCCCTTGGCTTCGACGAATCCCATCGCGCTGAATGGGCCGCCGCCGACAGCTCGCTGCACTTCGAAACCGCTGACCGCGTTCTCGCTCGCGGTCGTCCAGTTCAGCACAACTCCTGATTCGTTCGAGACGGCACCGAAGTCGACAACCTCGGCGGCCAGATTTGCGAACGGAGTTGTCGAGATATTGTCGAGGGCAATCTCATCCCGGGAACCGCCACCGGAGACATCGTCGGAACTGAAGCGCACGTAGAAGACGTCACCCATCTGCATGGTAAATCCGAGCTCTATCGAGGCGGACTGTGCAACCTGTACCCAGGCAGGCGAGGCGTCTGCTAGTTCAGTCGTCACGTAGTCGAGTGAGGCGATGGGAGTGAAGTTCACGTTGTCCACCGACCAGCTCACGTTGACGCTGTTGGCTCGGCCCTGATCGTTCAAAACCCAGAGATCGAACGACAGGTCGACGTCAGTGATTGCACCGGCGGAGTTCGTGAATGCCGCGGTGATGTAGCCCGGTGTGAAGTCGCTTCCGGCCGGCTGGAATCCGACCGCAACGTTGCCGCCACCGATGTCGAAAGCGTACATCCCACCACTCGAGACGCCACCTGCGCTCGATCCACGGGCAAAGTCACCCGCCGTGCAGGCGACATCAGTTGTGCCGAAGAAGCAATCGCCTTCGGACATTCCCTGCACTTCGAATTCAAGGGATGAAAGCCCGCCGGCCGGAGCGGGGTTCGAAAGACCGGCACCGGTGAATCCGGTGAAGTCCTGGGCCACGGGGTTACCCGTCGAGGTCCAGCTTACCTGGGCGTGAGCTGCCGGCACACACAGCAGCATCACAATTGTAGCAATTACAGACAGACGCATATCAGATTTTCCGATTCATGAAAAGGGACTAGATAATATAAAAGACGAGGTCTTTTCGGGCAGGTTAAGTTTTTACATTGCGATGAGCGCAACCGGCTGATTGTGTCGTTCGATTGCGGGCCAACCCGTCTCTGACAACGTGCAAAAAGCCGTTTCTCGCACAGATTGGCTTCTCCAGTGATCATAGGGCTGCTATGTCGATTCATGTAACAACTGCGACTCAAGAAGACCTTCCCGATGTGGCGGTCCTGTTCGACCGATATCGGGTGTTCTACCGCCAGTCATCCGATCTGGCATCCGGGCGGGCATTTCTTGAGACTCGGCTTGCTCAGGGTGATTCCCTGATTCTGCTGGCGCGCACCAACGAAGGCGCTGCGGCCGGTTTCACGCAGATTTATCCCACTTTCAGCTCCGTGCGAATGGCCCGACTCTGGATCCTCAACGACCTTTACGTTGACGCGCCCTATCGACAGCAAGGTGTGGCATCGGCGTTGCTTGACGGCGCCGTGAAATCTGCGCAAGCTAGAGGCGTGGGCATGCTGCTTCTGGAAACGGAAGACTCAAACATCACGGCGCAGCGTCTTTACCAGAAACATGGCTGGACATCAGTCAATGGCACTCGGCACTACGAACTGTCTGTTGATTCGGGACGTTGAAGAATCCCGACGCGAGGACAATCCGAACGATTCAATGACGCAGCAGCTTCCGTACGAGTACCGACCGTTTTCACCAGCAGAGATGAAGGCTGCATCCGAACGCTTTCTCGATTCAATGAGTCAGAGACGTTCTGTAAGGTCGTTTTCGTCGGAGTCCTTTCCGATCGAGGTACTCCAGCAGTGCATCGCATGTGCCGGCACCGCGCCGAGTGGTGCGCACAGGCAGCCATGGCACTTCGTCATCGTTGCGAATCCGGACGTCAAATCTCGGATACGAATGGCGGCTGAGCGGGAGGAGCGCGAGTTTTACAGCACGCGAGCCCCCGATGAGTGGTTGGAGGCGCTCGCGCCGCTGGGAACGGATGCGAACAAGGAGTATCTGGAGACTGCGCCGTACCTCGTTGTACTCTTTGCGGTGAATTTCGGCAAAGACGGCGACGCCAGGGTCAAACACTATTATGTCAGTGAGTCGGCGGGCATCGCTGCCGGATTTTTCATTGCTGCCGTTCACCAGGCCGGGCTGTGTACGCTGACCCATACCCCAAGTCCGATGGGCTTCCTGGCCGACATTCTGGAGCGCCCGGAAAACGAGCGACCGTTCTTGTTGATGCCCGTCGGTTTTCCCGCTGAAGGTTCGACGGTACCTGACCTTCGCCGAAAGTCGTTGAGCGAAATCTGTTCGGTGATCTGATGGTTAGCCGCCGACCGCCGGCAGGGAAGGAGATGATGGACGATTACTCGATCTCGGGTGACGTCCTATTCGATGCCCTCAAGGCGCTTCCCAGACTGAACCGGCTGCTCGGAGCAAAGGGCCTGCTGCGTCGCGAGTTCAGCCCGATTCTGCGTCACCACAGGAACCGTGAGCTGACGGTCCTGGACGTTGGCACCGGGATCGGAGACTTGCCGATCCAACTGTGCTCATGGGCGGCCGCCGCGGAGTGTCGAATGCGGATCGTTGCGATAGATGCAAACCCAGACACAATCTCGTTCGCAGAGCGGTTCTGGGGAAACTCAGCTGCACATCGAAACACCCCTTGTGTCGTCGAGTTTCGAACTGCGGATGCCTTTGATCTCCCTTACGAAGACGGCTCGTTCGACTACGTGTTTTCGTCCCAGTTTCTACATCATTTTGAAATAGACGATGCTGCCCGGCTGGTCCGAGAGATGGACCGAACGAGTCGAGGCGGCGTTCTTGTCTCGGATCTGCATCGAAACTGGGTGGCGCGGGTTGGAATTCGCGCGATCTGTGAGGTGCTTCAGATGCCGCGGATGATCGTGCATGATGCTCCTCTCTCTGTGAGCCGAGGCTTCGTGCGCTCGGAGCTCGTAGAAATAGCCGAGAATGGTGGCCTCAAGGACGCTAGAATTCGATGGAAGATTCCCTTTCGCTGGTCCGTGTCCACATTTGAGTCTTTGACGTGAGCGCTGAATTCGACGTCGTGGTCGTCGGCGGAGGGCCCGCTGGATCGGCATGTGCAATCTCGATTGCTGATCGCGGTTACAGCGTGCAGCTTGTCGAAAAGACCGCTTCCCGAAGCCACAAGCTGTGTGGCGAATTCCTGTCGCCCGATGTCTTGCTGAATCTACGAAGGCTGGGGCTTGAGCAGACAATTGTTTCGGCCGGCGCCCAGAAGATTTCCCGTCTCCGCATCGTCGATTCGTCCGGCGTTGAGCTGAGGCGCAACCTTCCGCTTTCAGCGGCGGGCATTTCGCGCGCCGAACTGGATGAGCGTCTGCTGGCCGCGGCCAGCCGTCGCGGAGTACACGTCGTTCGCGGCGTCGCCGCCGCTTCGATCACTGGCGACTTGGACAATGGGTTCGAGGTGGCGTGTTCAAACGGCGCAGTCGTCCGCACGCGGTTGGCAATCGCCGCATTTGGGAGACAGAGCTCACTGGATCCCCGGCCGCGCAAAGCCAAACACCAACAATCGCACAACTGGGTTGCGTTCAAGTCGCATTTTGACCGCATCGACGTCGCGGATGTCATCGAGCTGTTTCTCTTTGAACGCGGCTATTGCGGACTCTCCATGGTAGAGAATGGAAAGGCGAATGTCTGCTGGATCATGGCGTCGCAGGATCTACAGGCGGCGGGCGGCAAGCCTCTAATTGCCTTGAAGCAGGCGCTAGCGTCAAACGGGCCCGCTCGCGACCGGCTTGCTCCAGGCGAACCGGTCTTTGAGCGGTTTCTGTCGGTGTCGGGCCTTTCGTTCAGCAGCCGCGGATGCTTCGCCGGGGCCGTGCCGGTATGTGGGGACGCGGCGGGAATGATCGCGCCACTATGTGGCGA
>JAGQWL010000088.1 GCA_020437385.1 Bacteroidota bacterium | reverse complement strand
GAGGAAAGCGTCGCGCTGTCCGGGTTTTTTAAAGACGGAATTAACCGGCGAGTCGTTCACGGTGACTACGAGGCTGTCAACCACAATCGCGTCGGCACGAAGGCAGCGGGTCATGTCGTACGCCGCCTGGAGCCCGACCAGTCGTGCGTTGTCTATTTCCGGTTCAGTCCGCATCGAGTCGAGAGTCCATTCGACGATGTCGAGGATCTTTTTGTACGGCGGATTCGCGAAACGGACGAGTACTACGAGCAGCTCCAACCGCGCGGACTCACAGACGATCAACGTTACATCCATCGTCAGGCCAGCGCCGGACTGCTTTGGAGCAAACAGTTCTATCACTACAGTGTTCAGCTGTGGCTTGACGGTGACCCTGCCGGTCCACGGCTTCCGGAATGGAGAAAGCACGGGCGAAATTCCAACTGGCGTCACCTCTACAATCTGGATGTTCTCTCCATGCCAGACAAATGGGAGTATCCCTGGTATGCGGCCTGGGACCTTGCTTTTCATTTGATACCTCTTTCGGCCCTCGACCCGGAGTGGGCGAAGAGGCAGGCAGAGCTTCTGCTGCGGGAGTGGTACATGCATCCCAACGGTCAACTGCCCGCTTACGAATGGGAGTTTTCCGATGTCAATCCGCCGGTGCACGCTTTCGCGGCCTTGCAGATTTACCGCAGGTGTGCTGAGTTGGAGGGTTCGCCGGACCGCCCTTTCCTTGCACGCCTGTTCCACAAACTGCTTCTCAATTTCACGTGGTGGGTCAACCAGAAAGACGTTAACGGCAACAATGTCTTCGAGGGCGGATTCCTTGGACTTGACAACATTGGCGTGCTGAACCGGAGCATGCAGTTCCCGCCCGGCGTCCTGTTGGAACAGGCGGACGGCACTGCCTGGATGGCACTGTACTGCCTGAACATGCTGGAAATTGCCCTTGAACTGGCTGTGGATGACCAAACCTACGAGGATGTCGCCACCAAATTCTTTGAGCACTTCGTCTACATCTCGCACGCAATCAATCTCCCGGTAGCCGAAAGCGGATTATGGAACGACGAGGACGGGTTTTACTACGACCGCTTGCATCATCCAGATGGCTCAAGCTACACGATGCGAATCCGATCCTTTGTCGGACTTGTGTCCCTCTTCGCAGTCGGATCGATCAGCCGCGAGACACTTGACGCACTTCCGCGATTCGAGAAGCGCGTAAAGTGGTTTCTCCAGTACCGGCCGGGACTTGTTGGAAATGCTGTTCGAGTCGACCGTGCCACCGGGAACGTACACCTGTCTCTCGTATCGGAGGAGCGCCTGCGGCGAATTCTGGTGCGCTTGTCCGATCCAGAACAGTTCCTGTCGGATTTCGGGCTGCGTTCCATGTCCCGCGAGCATCTTGGCCATCCCTTCGCAATCGACCTGGCAGGTCAACGGCACACGGTGAGATACGAACCCGCAGAATCGGCCAGCCCTCTTTACGGAGGAAACTCGAATTGGCGGGGACCGGTCTGGTTGCCGCTGAATTTTCTGATGATCGAGTCGCTAAAACGGCACTACAATCATTTCGGCGATTCGTTCTCGATTGAGACGACCAATCTGCGGCGCATGAACCTCCGCGAATTCGCCGACGACCTGTCGGCTCGCCTGCAGCGGATATTCTTAAAAACGAACGAGGGACATCGGCCGTTTTACGGTGGCGTAGACTTGTTCCAGAACGACGACTTGTGGAACGACAATCTGCTGTTCTACGAATACTTTCACGGCGACAACGGCGCGGGCATCGGTGCCAGCCATCAGACCGGTTGGACGGCCCTGATAGCAACGCTCATTCAGGACTCGTCCCGATGAGGGCAGGAGCGTTCCTTAGCCGTCTAACCACCGTGTCGCGCCCGAGATACTCGATCAGTGGAAACAGTTCCGGACCCGACGTTTCGCCGGTAAGTGCGAGTCGAAATACGGGCATTACCTTGCCGAGCGGAACGTCTCGGGCGAGCAGCGCCTTTTCCGCTTCATCGTGAATCGTCGAAGCAGTCCACTGTTCGTTCGATAGAGACGAGAGATGGGCCTCGAGCCATGTCAAGCGCTCTGCTGCCTCGATCGACCATCTCTTCTTGACACCTTTCGCATCAAAAGCCGCAGGGTCAGCGAACAGGTACGTGACGTCGGCCAACTCGCGCGCGAAGGTTATCCGTTCTTTCAGAAGAGCCGCGACCGACTCAAGAGCAGCGTCCGAGACCTCGTAACCCTTCTCCTCTACGAACGGTCTCCCCAGACTTGCCAACTCGGAGTCTGTCAAACTCCGCAGGTGCTGCTGGTTGAACCAGTTCAACTTGTCCAGGTCAAACTGCACACCTGCGAGCCCCACTCTGTTGATGTCAAAGGCGCGGATCAAGTCATCCATTGAGAACAACTCTCGATCGTCCGCTGGGTGCCAACCTAGAAGCGCCAGAAAATTGACAAGGGCGTCGGGCTCGTAGCCGGCTTCGACATACTGCCGAACCGTGACTGGAATGCCCATTTTTTCGGCATTGCGCTTGGAGAGTTTCCCCCCTGACGGACTTAGGATCAATGGGAGGTGCGCCATTTTCGGCGCGGTCCAACCGAAGGCCTCATACAGCAGGAGATGCTTCGGCGTGGAGGAAAGCCAGTCCTCTCCACGAACGACATGCGTTATGTTCATCAAGTGATCGTCCACGACTACAGCCAGATGGTACGTAGGCAGGCCATCCGACTTCATCAGCACCTGATCGTCTATTACGTCAGACTCGAAGCTCACGTCGCCGCGGATCAGGTCGGAGAGCTGAACGGTACGCCCTGCGGGAACCTTCAGGCGAACGACGTGCGGCACCTCTTGTGAGAGTAGCGATTCCACCTCGTCTACAGGTAACGTCAACGAGTTTCGCATCTCACCGCGCGTCCTGACGCCATAACCTGCCGATTCGATACCGGCTTCCCGATACCGGGCACGCATCAACTCGATCTCCTCCTCAGTATCAAAAGCGTAGTACGCCGCGCCCTTAGCCACAAGCATTTCGGCATGCTCGCGGTACACGTCTCGACGCTCTGATTGCCGATACGGGCCATGCGGCCCACCCTCCTGGGGTCCCTCATCGATAGAAATACCAGCCCACTGTAGAGAACGGAAAATGTCGGCCTCTGCCCCTTCCACGAAGCGCTTTTGATCGGTATCCTCGATCCTCAATACAAACGCCCCGCCAAGCTGACGGGCAAGGAGGTAGTTGTACAGCGCGGTTCTCAGGCCGCCAATATGGAGCAATCCGGTGGGACTTGGTGCAAAGCGCAGTCGTGCGATCGATTCAGACAAAGCTAGACGGAGGATGATTCAGATTCTGAAGCACACAAGATACGCAGGAATCGAACGTGTCTCTCCTTCGCCCAAATCAATACGTCTTACTCTCTTTCGCCCTCTACCGTAACGCCCGGATAGAACACATAGACTGGCTCGGAGCGAGAACCGAGGAGACTTACGTACTCTTGATGACCAATCACCAGTGGAACAAGCTGATTGTCGGCGGGCACTCTAGGCAGCGTAAATCCAACCGCCACGAGGAGAAATGCCAGGACGGCGGCGGTTCCACGAGAAAGATTGAAGTTGCGCTTCCAGACCGGACTGCGTTCATGGTGTTCGGCCTCGACTAACGATTCCTTGCGCTTGCGCTCCAGCATGAGCATCAGACCGGCGTCTACCTCGGGCGGCACGATGAGGCGCTCCATTCTGCTCTGTCTCCGAAACAAAAGTACCGAATCAAGCAATCGGCGGCAGGACTCGCAATCGGCAAGATGCGAAAACAGCGCGGGCTCCTCACCCGACGGAAGGACGGCGTCCACATACCGATTAACCAGGTCCTCACCGACCTCACAAATCGAAGTCTGATTCTTCATTATCGTGTACCTCCTTGAGGTTGTGCGGCGCCAATCGCCGCACCAACACCACTGCCCCCAACGTCGCGCGGGCCGGCGGATTTGGCTGCGTACTCGGTCGCTAACTTGCGACGCGCCTTGAAAAGACGCGACTTGACGGAACTCACCGTTGTCCGCATTATCGTCGCGATCTCTTCATAAGTAAGATTCTGATATTCCCTGAGCACGAGAACTTCCCGGTACTCGACCTTCAGACCGGCAAGAAGACGGTTCACCATCGCCACCTGCTCACTTCGCTCCAATTCGGCAATCGGGGTGTGGCCACTGTGAATCTGTCGCACCTCCGATGGCTCGAGCGAAACGAAGCGTTTGTTCCGACGCATGTAGTTGTAGCACTGATTTCGCGCAATAGTGTAAATCCAGGACCGGAAGGCGTCGGTTTTCAGAAGCCGCTCCCGATTTTCATAAATCCGGAGAAACGTTTCCTGAAGCACGTCCTTTGCCGCCGCGTCGTCTAGAAGCACCTTCCTGCAGAAGATGTAGATGCCGTCTTTATGACGATTGTACAGCGTGACGAATGCAAAGTCGTCGCCGTCCTGAAACGCAGCGATCGTCTGATGATCATCCTGGTTTGCGCTCACGTCCGTCTCGTCTTTCTATGTGG
>JAGQWL010000087.1 GCA_020437385.1 Bacteroidota bacterium | reverse complement strand
TTCGGCGAGCAGGTACGAATGCGATTCCGGCCAAGCTTCTTCCCGTTCACCGAGCCGAGTGCGGAGGTAGACATCTGGTGGGCAGACGATTCCCTGCCCGGTGGCGGAAGATGGATGGAGATCCTCGGGTGCGGAATGGTTGATCCGAATGTCCTCGAGGCAGTGAATGTCGACCCTGAGATGTACTCAGGGTATGCCTTCGGAATGGGCATCGAACGCATCGCAATGTTGCGGTACGGAATCGACGACATCCGTCTTCTGTACGAAAACGACATCCGATTCCTGAAACAGTTTTAGCTCCGATGAAAGTAAGTTACCGCTGGCTCAAACAGTACGTTGACGCGGACTGGAATCCTGACCTCGTGGCTGAGCGCCTGACCATGTCTGGATTGGAGGTGGAGTCCGTCGATTCAATCGGATCTCCCCTCGCTAATGTTGTTACGGGAAAGGTTCTGGACGTGCAACGTCACCCGAATGCCGACAAGCTTTCACTCTGCCGGGTAGATGCCGGAATCGGCGCTGAGCTTCAGATTGTCTGCGGAGCATCGAACGTTGCCGCCGGGCAGCATGTACCCGTTGCCCTCGTCGGTGCGGTCCTGGATCTTCCCGACCGGAAGAATCCCGGTGAGTTTCATCGGTTGGAGATCAGGAGTGCGAAAATCAGAGGCGAGAAGTCAGAGGGGATGATCTGCGCGGAGGATGAACTGGGCTTGACGTCCGCGCTGAGGGAGGGCATCATGGTTTTGCCGGACGAGACGCCCATCGGCCAACCGTTCGAGCAGTATCTACACCAACGCGGCGTGGAAACGAACGACAGCGTGATCGATGTGTCGATCACGCCTAATCGCCCGGATGCAACAAGTCACATTGGCATGGCACGTGACGTGGCTGCGCTTGCTCACGTACCGCTTACGCGACCGGATGTCACCATTCCCGAAGCCGGCGGGGAGGCGGCTGCGCGTGTCTCGGTTTCGATCGACTCGACAGATGCCTGCTCGCGCTTCGTTGGCATCATCGTCGACAACGTTGGCGTCGGACCGTCCCCCGACTGGCTGGCGCGGCGACTTGAGGCAATCGGACTCCGCCCCCGAAACAACGTCGTTGACGTCACCAATTACGTCATGTACGAATGCGGGCAACCGCTGCACGCGTACGACCTCGAAACGCTGGAAGACACAACCATCAAGGTCCGGCGCGCCGATGCGGATTCTGAATTCGTGACACTTGACGGCAAGACACGTTCGGTGCCGGCGGGAACGCTGATGATACGCGACGGCAAGCGAGATATCGGGATTGCCGGAGTGATGGGCGGGCGCAATACCGAGGTATCGGAGTCGACAACTTCAATCCTGATTGAATCCGCATGGTTCGAACCATCTGCAATTCGAAAAGCCGCCCGGTTGCTCGCATTGCAGACCGACGCCTCCTACAGATTCGAGCGCGGCGTCGACCCGACGGGACAGGCCTGGGCAGCAGCTCGCGCAGCAATGCTGATCGCCGAGTTGTCCGGAGGCTCGATTGTTTCCGGAATGATCGATGTACAACCCAACTCCTTTCGGGCGTCCAGCGCGACCCTTCGAATTGATCGCGTCCGCGAGATTCTCGGTGTCGCCGTACCTCGCGACGAGATCCGACGCCTGCTGTCTGCCATCGGCTTCGAAATCGCAGAACTTGACGAGACGCGCTTCGAGTGTACCATCCCCCCGTTTCGACCGGACATCGAGCGGGAAATCGACATTATTGAAGAGGTCGCGCGGCTCTTTGGATACGACAACATTCCTGAGCCAATCACGACCAGCATCCCGAACTTCACACCGACAATTCGACCAGCCGAGGCAATCCGGAGTAACGCCTCAAGTCGGCTCATCGGCGCCGGTTTCCGCGAGACCGTAACGAATTCGATTCTGTCCGGCGACGACGCTGAATACTTCAACGGCGGTGTGTTTTCCGGCCGAAGTCGTGGTGGCGTTGTCCATACTGCGAACGCGATCTCGGCAGACATGTCGGCGCTGCGCCCGTCAATGCTTTCGAGTCTCTTACCGGTCGTGTCGCACAACATTAATCACGGACAGTCGCAGATCAGACTCTTCGACATCGGGTCGGTCTTCAACACCTCGAATGACGGCGATGTTGTGATTTCGGGATACCGGGAGTTCGAATCCTTGTGTCTGGTCGCTGCTGGCGACTGGAGCGATTCTTCCTTCGATTCGCCGGCACGGCCCGCCGACTACTTTGACTTGAAAGGGAGCGTCGATGGACTTCTGTCGGATCTGGGTTTGCAGGCCCGATTCGAAACCGATTCTGAGCTGCCCTTCTGTGAATATGGGCAACGCGTGACGGTTGGCGACGACGTAGTCGGAACGATCGGCAAGCTGGATGAACCGACATGCGCACGTTCCGGCATCGAATCGGCGATATTCGTTGCCGAGCTCGACTGGACAAGAATTGTCGCGGCCGCGGAACGCGTGCTGGAACGACGGTACGAACCGGTCAGCAAGTTCCCGATCGTCGAGAGAGACATCGCTGTGATCGTCCCGGACACGGTCCCTGCCGGTACACTTCTTGACATCGCACGAACGGAAGGTGCTCCACTCCTGCTTGACTTGGGGATCTTTGACGTCTACACTGGAAAGGGCATTGCCGATGGCAGCAAAAGTATTGCCATCAGTCTTCGGTTCGGAGCTGCCCGTACGCTTCAGGACGCCGAGGTCGATGAATCGATCCGCACAATCATCAGCGCCCTGCAGAAGCGGGTTGGTGCCGTCCTGCGGGCCTGAGACGCACTCGCGGACCCCGCCGAACCGGATAGCTGCCCAGAACCGTCAAGGCAGCGGTGGCAAGTAGTTTTGGATTGTATATATTTCGGCGCAACAGGTAGCCCAAAGACAAGCACTTATGGCAGAGGAATCTGAAGTTCTGGCTAGACTTGCGGGCCGCATTCAGGAGGCTGTCGAAGAAATCGAGCGGCTTCGGTCAGAGAATGAACAACTGACTGAAAGTCTGAAGGTACTTTGGGCAAAGACTTCCGACGCTGCGGCCGGCACCAGTGTTGTGTTTGACGGCGACCGAGAGGAGCTGAAAGAGAAGCTGCGAAACTACATCGAGATCATCGACCGCCACCTTGCGATTACGGAAGGTTGAGCGCGACAGGCATCCAAGAAACCGGAGACGAAACATGTCGACACTGGAAAAACCGCTGCGTGTACGAATTCTTGAACGCGAATACGCCCTTCGAATTTCCAAGGAAGACGAGTCTCACACGGTGCAGATTGCCACGTA
Source organism: Bacteroidota bacterium (assembly GCA_020437385.1). Lineage (GTDB taxonomy): Bacteria > Bacteroidota > Rhodothermia > Rhodothermales > JABDKH01 > JAGQWL01. The sequence continues at coordinate 7,449 of JAGQWL010000087.1, read as the reverse complement.
CCTGGATGCCAAGATGCGAGCGTTTCGAAAGGCTCATCCGGATCAGAGTGAGGTGACGACTGCCGTCATTACGGCACTTGCCGTTACCGAGGAACTCTTCGCTTTTCAGGAGCGTCACGAGGACGTTACCGGCTCGATGGAAACGAGATTGAACGAACTGGATGACATTCTATCCAGGGCATTGAAGGGCCCCTCCTCCGCTCCGTCCGTAGCGTGACGCCTGCATGGTCGTTGATGGATTTCGCGTGCATTCCCGCCTATCGGCACGTTACTCAATTACTGGTTTGCGCTTCGACAGGTCGTGTGATAAATTGGTTTTAGTCGAGGGCAATGGCGCGCGTTAGCGCTTCCTTCCCGAGACAAAGTTTGCGTGCCTCGGCACGCAGATAACGCGACACTCTTCAAGTAAGAACCTTATAGCTATACTTGAGGGAACCCAACTTCGGGTTTAGACGGCAGGCCTCAGCCCTTTCGAGGGTCACACTTCTCAGGAAGTGTACCGAGGTAGCCGGAAGGACCTGAGCGGTGCCCACTGTGATATGAAGAGGTTCTTCATATCGGGTGTCGCGGCTTGCCGAATCTACTGGCAGGTGCGGGGCTTCGACTTCGAAGTCCCGCTTTTTTATTGCCGTCTATTCGTCGGTGATCGCCTCTGACGCGAGTGCACGACCTGCCTCCGACAAGAACAGGCGCCCGTCAACGGCAGTGACGAAGCCGTCGTCACGCGCGTGTCGCACAACGCGCGATGCAAAATCTGAAGACCAGCCCAGGTGTTCAGTCAGGTGCTGCTCACGGTTTTCACGTCCCTCCTCCGGCTGACCTTCGTGCTGCCGCAGATGGATGGCCAGCATTTTCTCAGCATAGCTCCAGCGCAGTCGTCTGTTTCGCGTCCACACAGAGATCAAACCATTGTGTTTGGCAAACAGGACGGTCGCGAAGAAAACAACGCCGGCGGTCGATGCAATGCAGCCTGAAATTGAAGCATCCATCCAGTGGGCCACCCAATAACCGCAGACTGCACTCACGACACCAATCAAAACACTCAATAGGAGCATCCACGATAATCTATCCGTAATCAAATAGGCCGCAGCCGGCGGAGCGATCATCAACGCAACAACCAGGATAGATCCCACGGCATCAAATGCGCCGACGGCGGTAATCGAAATCAACGACATCAAGCCATAGTGAAGTACAGCCGGAAAGAAGCCAAGTGTCGCCGCCAGACCCACATCAAAGGTTGAGATCTTGAGTTCCTTGTAGAAGAGGGCGATGAACGCAATGTTCACGAGTAGAATCGCGCTCATCATCACAAGCGATTTCGGACCGATGTCGACACCGAACAGTAACATCCGGTCAAATGGCGCAAAGGCGAGCTCGCCACTCAAGACGGCGTCTGTGTCCAGGTGGATATCTCCGGCAAATCGCGCGATCAAGACAACGCCTATCGAAAAGAGAACCGGAAAAACCAGTCCGATCGCCGCATCCTCTTTCACGAGACGCGTCGAGAACAGTAGCTCAACGAGGACGACTGTGACCAGTCCGGCCGCGGCAGCGCCTATCAGCAGCCATGGTGAATGCAGCGTCTTTGTCAGAAAGAAGGCAACGACAATTCCCGGCAGGATCGCATGACTCACTGCATCGCTCATCATTGCCATCCGGCGAAGAATCAGAAAGACGCCGGGTACGGCGCACGCCGCAGACACGATGCAGGCGATAAGCTGAATCTCGATCTGCTCAGGCGCCATGATTCCCTATTCCTCCGAACCGTTCCTGTACCAGCGTCTGCGCGCGTGCTACCCCGGCTGCTGTGAGCGCCCATAGATTGGGACCGATCTGTCGTGCCAATCCGCGTTCTGCGAGAGCCGTGAGACTCCTGGAGGTTCCACGGATCGGGTTGGCCATCAGATCAAGCACCGCCTGGGCATGCGGATGGTCCACGCGTTCGTGTTGCGACGCCAGCGTGTAGAGGTCGATGAGCACGGCTTCCAACCGAAGCTGACGCCCATTCCGCCAGTCGCGAAGTGAACGCCATACCAACCCGCGCGCGGGCGCAAGCAGAAACGACACTACGGTCAACACTCCCATTGACAAAACGATGAGCGGCCCTGTTGGAAGCGACTGGCCCGTCGCACTCCAGACCGCTCCAGCGACGCCGCTGACCGCGCCAAAAATCGCGGCGAGCGAGACCATCCCGGCCAGCCGGTTCGTCCATTGTCTGGCCGCAGCAGCCGGACCGATCAACATGGCGCTCATCAGCACCACGCCGACCGTCTGGAGGCCAATTACGATTGCCACAACAAACAGTGAGGTCAGAACGAACTCGATGCCTCCAACCGGAAAACCCATTGCCCTTCCGAATTCGGGATCGAAGGTCGAAATCTTGAATTCCTTCCAGGCAAGAAGAACGATCAGGAGTGCCGCCATTCCAAGCACGCCCATTGTGAGGACATCCTTCTCGACGAGCGCCGATGCCTGACCAAACAGGAAATTGGACAGCCCGGCCTGCGTCGCATCCGGTCGCTTCTGAAGAGCCGTCAGCAACACGAGACCGAAACCAAAAAAGACGGACAGCGCGATTCCAAGTGCGGTGTCGAATTTTACCCGGGTCGAACGGGCGATGGCGATCACGGCCGCAGACGCCGCTCCGCCGGCGACCGCCGCTCCGAGCATCAATACAAGAGGCGCCTTCGATCCAGTGAGCAAGTATGCGATCACGATTCCCGGAAGGGCAGCATGCGAGATCGCGTCTCCCAGCAGGCTTTGCTGCCGCAGAACCGCGAACGACCCGAGTGCACCACTGACAATGCCGAGGATTCCCGACCCGAGAGCGATCGTCCGAACCGTATAGTCTGAAAACAGCTGCTCAATCATTTGGCGTCTGCGGCAGATCTCACAGCGGACTGTACAAACCCCACGCGGCCCCCGTATGTCAATCTCAGATTGTCCTCCGTAAACACCTCACTCACCGGCCCAACCGCAATCCGCCTGATATTCAGCAGCAACACCGAATCGAAGTACTCAGGAACGGTTTGCAGATCGTGATGAACGACAATCACGGTCCGGCCCGCATCCTTCAGTTGTCTCAACAAGGCGATGATCGCACGCTCGGTGACGGCGTCAACTCCCTGGAACGGCTCGTCCATGAAATACACCTGTGCATCCTGCACAAGCGCTCGCGCAAGGAATACTCGCTGCTGCTGCCCACCGCTGAGTTGGCTTATCTGACGATCCGCATATTCGTCCATGCCCACCTTCCGCAGTGCATCCATCGCGATTGCTCGTTCCGCTGAACCCGGTCGCCGTATCCAGCCGAGGCGACCGTAAGAACCCATTGTCGCGACATCGAGAACGTTGGTGGGAAAGTCCCAATCGACCGAGCCCCGCTGCGGAACGTAGGCAACGCGATTTCGCTGTCGAACGTACGGCTTTCCGTAGATCAACACCTCGCCGGCAGCTCGCTTTACAAGCCCGAGAATCGCCTTTATGAGCGTTGTTTTACCCGCGCCGTTCGGCCCCACGATGGCCATCAGCTTTCCGGACTCGACGCTGAGATCGATATCCCAGAGTACCGGCTTCTCCCGGTAGGCAACCGTCAGGTCGCGTACGTCGATGGCCAGATCTCGTGATTGCATCAATCAGTTTGCATTCGTGGATAGTGCGTCGACGATGGAGTCAACGTTGTATCGAACCATCCCGGTGTACTCACCCTCCGGCGAGTCTGGCATACCGAGTGCGTCGGAGAAGAGACTCGCGCCGATTCGCACCGCCCCTCCTTTCGCCCTGACCCCTTCGCGCACGGCTTCAATCCCACGCGGCGATACCGATGTCTCCACAAAAATCGCGGGAACCTGATTCGCCGCAATAAATGAGACAAGGGTAGCCACGTCTGCCGCGCCAGCCTCGGCGACCGTTGAAATCCCCTGCAAGCCGCGCACGTCAAATCCGTACGCTCGACCGAAATAGCCAAACGCGTCGTGCGATGTGATAAGGACGCGTCTCTCTTCCGCCAATGTCATTGCCCGTTCCCGGACGTATGTGTCGGTCTCGTGCAACTCGGCAAGGTATCCATCCAGTGCCCTCGAGTAGGCTGCCTCGTTGACGGGATCCAGCAATCCCAATTCCTGCGCGACGTGCTCCGCTGCCGCCATCCACAACGTTACATCAAACCACACGTGCGGGTCGTAGTTGCCACCAAAATTGACGGACTCGAGCAGCCGTTCTCGATCGATGCCATCCGTCACAGCGACGGTCGGCCGACCACGTTCTTGCATCTGCTCGAAGAGCTCCGTCATTTTCCCTTCGAGGTGAAGACCTGAATAGAAGATCGCGTCAGCACCCGACATCCGGCTGACATCGCCAGCGCTGGCCTTGTACAGGTGTGGATCGATTCCCGGTCCCATCAAAGCGGTCACGGACACGCGGTCCTCTCCGATCTGCGCGACCAGGTCAGCGACGAGGTTCGTTGTCGCGACGATGCGCAGCGCACCCGGACTCGCAGGAGGCTGCTTTTTCTGTGGCCCACACCCTGCCAGTATCAGAAGCACCAGCACACAAATGCGGTAGTGGCATTTCGCCATAGAAGCGTTCGGTAGTTCGTTTCTTCACAATTTAGCTTAAGCTAACATTTTCAACAATTGTGTGTTCCTGGTCGGCAAAAGTGCTGATTCGATACAAGAATCAATATTTTTGAGTTCTAAACCGTCCAATCTGCTATGCCTGAACAAACCAAGTCGATACTCGGAATTGATGTCGGTGGGACCAAAACTGCACTCGTCGAGGGCGTCCCGGACGGTTCAATCCTCAGCCGTGTTGAGTACCCGACGAATGCCACTGAGAGCGGCGTCGACAAACTCAAGATGCTTTGCGCCGAGCTCAAACAAATCCGCCGTGGGGCGATTGAGGCCGGTCGCGAACCTGTCGCCATCAGCGTGTCTATCGGCGGGCCACTTAAAATCGACCAGGGCGTCCTCTACGATCCCCCTCACCTACCCGGGTGGCACAACCTTGATCTCCCCCGGGAGATCGGCCGCCATATCGCCGACCTACCAGTCTTTGTGGAACACGACGGCAATGCCGGGGCGCTCGCCGAGTTCTACTTCGGGGTCGGCAAGCAATTCCCCGGACTGAGGCACCTCGTATTTCTAACGTTCGGCACGGGTCTCGGCGCAGGACTAATCGTTAACGGGGCGCTACTTCGAGGAGCGTCGGATACGGCCGGCGAAGTCGGTCATTGGCGCCTTGCGGACTCAGGCCCCTATGGTTTCGGCAAACACGGATCGTGGGAGGGCTTTGCCTCCGGGCGCGGGCTCGTGCACCTGGCCGCCGAGCGCTTTCCCGGACGGTGGAAGCCGGACACCGAAATACGTTCACTCGTTGGGGAGATGCTTGCCGGCGATCCGGAGGCGCTCCACGTTGCACGTGAATCGGGCGAGTGGATGGGACGTGGCATCGCACTACTCGTCGATGCACTCAACCCCGAAGTTGTTGCACTCGGATCCCTCGGACGCGTTCTCGGCGACCTGATCATTCAGCCTGCCCGCCAGGTCGTCGATGCCGAAGCACTACCTCAGGCGGCGGCGGCTGTCAAGATCGTCCCTGCCGTCCTCGGATCCGAAATCGGCGACGTCGCGTCCATCATGGCCGCGCTCGTCGGATTGAAGTTGATCGCTTGATCAGTTGACCGGGTCGTACCAGTCTGCCACGAAGACGTTGGTGTCGCTCGTGTTGCCGTTGTTTCGATTCGACGAGAACGCAATCCGCTTCCCATCTGGAGAGAACATCGGAAAGCCGTCGAAGCTGTTAAAGTGCGTCACCTGATCAAGTCCGGTCCCATCCAGATTTACGATAAAGATGTCGAAGACGCGCGGGTCCGTTTCAATCATGTGATGATTTGTCGTGAACACGATCCGCTTGCCATCAGGATGGAAGAACGGCGCCCAATTGGCTCCCGGCAGATCGGTCACCTGAACAACGTTGGATCCGTCGATATCGGCGACGAAGATATTCAACGCCGTCGGCTGCACCATACCGTTGTCCAGCAACTCCTTGTATTCGTCTGCGGCCGCCCCCTCGGGCCGGCTGGCACGCCAAACAATCTTCTTTGAGTCCGGCGAGAAGAAGGCGCCGCCGTCGTAGCCAAGCGTATTGGTCAGCTGCAGCACCTCACCAGTCTCAATCTCATAACGCCACAATTCGAGATCTCCAGACCGAGTGGATGTGAAGACGACGTACTTTCCGTCCGGCGATACCGTCGGTTCGGCATCGTATCCGTCGCCGCCAATTAACAGCTTCGTATCCGAACCGTCGCGCGCGGCGCTGTAAATGTCGTAGGTGTCGTAAATCGGCCAGACATACTTACCCGTCTCCGACCGAAAAACAGGCGGCGGACACGCCGAGCCGGCCGCGTGCGTCGACGAATAGATCACGCGATCACCCATGAAATAGGAGCAGGTCGTTCGTCCTTTTCCCGTGCTGAGGAGGTGGTAGCGGGAGTCCGTACCGTCGACGTTCGACCCGTCGACGTTCATGACGAAGATCTGGTCACAGCCTTGCGGATTGATGTCGGGGTTGTCGCTCTGAAAAATGAGCTGCTTCGAGTCCGGGCTCCAATACGCCTCCGCATTGTTTCCGCCGAAAGTGAGCTGCCTGACGTTCCGCAGATGTACCTCACCTGGCAGTCGCAGCGAATCGGCATCCGGGTTGTAGTCATCTGCCTTTCGCGGAGCGGCTCCTTCGGACTGGCAACCTGCGACGAAGATGACGAGTATTATTGCAAAAATAGATGCCGACGCGGCGAACACGGGGCGAAAGGCTCTCGAATCCATTTCCAGTTTGGCTGGGTGGTGGTGGTTTGTTGACTGATGGCGCGCCGCATCCGGTTTCTCCGGGACCTCCGGTAGTGTAACGGGGGGGCCGGAATTGGCACAAACCTATACAAAGTTACACATTCCGGGTTTCGCAAAATGGAGACGCGTACAGGCGTGATGCAGAATTTCAAAGAAGACGTGCTCGATCGCAGCAGTCAGATACCCGTCCTGGTCGATTTCTGGGCGCCCTGGTGCGGGCCCTGCCGCTTCCTTGGCCCTGTCCTGGATCGGCTGGCCGCCGAGCAATCCGATCGTTGGGAGCTGGTGAAGGTCAATACGGACGAGAATCCTGAGATCTCGGCCCAGTTCGGAATTCGGGGCATTCCGGCCGTCAAATTGTTCGTGAACGGAGAAGTTGTAGACGAATTTACCGGCGCCCTTCCGGAGCCGGCGGTAAGGCAGTGGCTCGACAAGGCAATACCCAGTGAAAATCGCAAGCTCGTTCGCGACGCGGAAGACGCTATCGAAGAAGGAGACACAACGCGGGCCGAGGAATTACTCGAGAGGGTGCTGACCGACGAGCCCACAAATCCGACTGCCTGTGGTCTTCTTGCCCGACTGGTGGTCTGGAATGATCCCAAGC
>JAGQWL010000086.1 GCA_020437385.1 Bacteroidota bacterium | reverse complement strand
GGACGCCGCAACAACCCGGGATGACATCTGTCAACTGACAACTGACACCTGACAACTGATAACTTCGCGAGCGAAGCGAGCGCGAAACAGGTTTAACCTCACGGTCGAGTCGACCCCACCGGCTGCAGAATCGCTTCGGCCTTCCAGCCCACCCTCCTATCTTCTTATCTTCCTATCTTCTTCGATTCCGCGCGAGCGAAGCGAGCGCGATCAGAACGCCCCGCTCCCACTCAGTGCGTACCGGAACGTATACTCCCGAGGCGTGCCGTCGGGCGAGTAATAGTCGACCACCTCCATCTTCGCAAATCCGCCCGAGGCAAGCTTGAGCACGATCGTGCGGAAGGGCACCGGCGTGACGACGTGCGAGTTCGGATCGTAGTCGAACCACCCTTCGTCGTTTCCGGTCGGGATTGCCGGATCCCCCGGCTTGTCGGCTGCAAACCCGTCGCTCCCCGCTTCGCGCACCTTCTCGAAAGCCTTGTCAACGATCTTCGCCTCTCCGTTGACGAGTATCGTCGTACCCTTGAAGGCCAGGTCCCACGGCTCGTCCTTCGCGGCGAGCTCCCCGGTGTTGAGGTTGTAGTACACGGTATCCGCCGAGGCGTCGATTCCGCTGGCGGTGTGAACGACAACCATCTCGTCATCGGACTGCTCGTCCTGCGCGACTGCCACGCGGGCACCGGAGACTGCCGCAAACACGGCGACCAGCGCAACGGCGGCAACCGGACGCAACGTCCAGTACCGCACGAACCGCGGCGTGCGAAACGCCGGCACGATCGCTTGAAAAACAACACGGATACGACGACTGAGAAAACGATCCATTGGACTTCCTGACTTGTTGTTGATTGACACCCGGTGATTCGCTCGCGGTGATTCGCGTGCGGTGATTCGCTCACACTTGATCGGTCGGAAGGCGGATAACGGACGCCGATGGAATATGTTTTCTCGCGCCTGTGAGGACTCCGTGCAGATTCACGACGAAAGTCGGATAATCGCCCATTTTGCGGGAATTACGTGTTTCATATCAAGCCGTGCTCAGGCCTCTCAGCGCCGGATCCGCACCCCGCGCCCGCCACTCGGAATTGCGCCGCCTCGAACACCATCCGCGAAGCGGGAATAGATCGAATCGAACGCAAGCATCACATCGCGCTCGGAAAGGTACAGGTGAAATTCGCTTCGCGTCGAGGCGATCTCGATCACGCTGATGTTCTGCAACGCAACCTGCTGCAACACGGAATACAACACGCGAGGCTCTTCGATCGCGGCATCCGCTATGTGCACGCTGAGTCCGGCGACGTCACGCACGACCTGCAGTGGTTTTTCAGACAACGCCGATTCGACAACGCGCAGATTTTTCTGCTCGAGGATCAAGGCAATTTCGCGGACGCCCTCGGAAACGGTCGCATGCGACCCGTCCGCCTGCATGCGCGCGAAGATGCGCTGGACCGTCTTGTGGGACTCTGCAGTTCGGGTAAGTGACACAACTGCGAGTCCGGACTGAACGGTGAGCCGGTCGACAAGCGTCGAAGATTCGCCAACACTTCTTCCCAGGTCGGCCGTGGTTCCCGATGCACCTCCCGATGATCCTTCCGACGCGGCGTCCGATCGCTGCAGTCGAGACAGCGCCATCACGATCGACGAAACGGAAACGTCCCGATGAACGCGCGCCATCACCAACGGCCGGATGTAATGCGCCACGCGCGTGAGGTTGAGCAGCCCCTCACGCATTCCGAAATCGAGCATCGGATCCCGGCGCACGAGATCCGCTACCTCTGATGAAATTCCCGCCATGGCACCATCTGACAACTGACAACTGACAACTGACAACTTCGTCTACCAACCACCCACCACAACCTCCCTCCACCAACGGCCCAATCGAACCAGAATGTTACAAACATAACAAATATCTCAGTATTCCTATCATTTCTATCGCAACTTTCGTCCCAACTGTCCCCTTCACCCGACCTTCGGCGCAACGATCCACAATCGCTTTGACAAACCCGGTTCGGCCAGGCCATGCCGGACCGGGCGTCAAGAACCCACCACGATCAAATGAACATCGCACTTATCGGAACCGGTCGAATGGGCGCCGCCATCGCCGAACTCGCGCATCCGGAACACACCGTCGTCGCTCGATTCAATCGGCTCAACCCGCTGACACGCGCATCGTTCGACGGCATGCGCCTTCCGGACGTCGCAATCGACTTCTCGTCCGCCGACGCCGTCGCGGCAAACGTCGACATCTGCAGCCAGCTCGGCATTCCCGTCGTCGTCGGCACGACTGGATGGCAGGGCAACCGGGCATCCGTCGAGCAGTCCGTTCGCGACGCAAACGGGACCCTGCTGCACGCATCGAACTTCTCGATCGGCATCGCGGTCGTCCGTCAGATGCTGCGCACCGCATTGCCCTCTCTCAACCGGATCGACGATGTTTCGGTACGGATTCACGATGTGCACCACGCGAACAAGCAGGACGCACCAAGTGGCACGGCACTCGCGCTCGGAAACATGATCCTTGGCGGACTCGACAACATCAGTCGCATCGATCCCGTCGACGACCCGGATTCATCCGCCCACGACGCGATTGCAATTACCTCGGACCGTGTCGGAGACGTTTTCGGTACACATTCCGTTTAATTCAGTACGCCGCTCGACTCGATCACGATCATTCACGATGCGCGGTCACGAGCGGGCTTTGCCGCAGGTGCCATCCGCGCCGCCGAGTGGCTGGTCGGACGACGCGGTGTTTACACGTTCGACGACGTTTTCGGCGGATTGTCGCAGCCGGTAGTATTCCGATCAGCGGTGCGCTCGGATCCACCGGCCGTTCCCTACATGCACGCGTTTGGTGTCTAGCGCAGCACCCCCGGAATACCAGCCTTTCCAGGCACAGTGGTAGCGTTCCGAGACGGCTCAAGCATTGCGAGCATTGCAGCATCATGCAGTTTCGGAAGCAACACGCAAGTAAAGCAGCAGCGTTCGACGAGATATGAGACCAACACCCCTATTTAGAGGAACCGGCACGGCAATCGTCACGCCGTTCACGGCGGACGGCCGCCTCGACTACGACGCGTTCCGACGCCTTATCGAGTTCCAGATCCGCGGCGGCGTCGAAGCGATCGTCGTACTCGGAACTACCGGAGAAAACGCGACGATCGAAGATGATGAGCGCGATCGGCTTGTGGAAACCGCGATCGAGGCGACGGCAGGTCGCGCCCGCGTGATCGTTGGGACCGGAACAAACTCAACCACGAGATCCGTCGCATACGCGCGAAGAGCTTCCGCATACGGTGCCGACGGACAACTCGTGGTTGCGCCCTATTACAACAAGCCGACCCAGGAAGGCTTCGCGGCACACGTCCGCGCCATCGCAGAGGCGACGGATCTTCCGATCATTCTCTACAACGTTCCCGGCCGGACCGGCCTGAACGTTACGGCGGACACGACGCTCGCGATTGCAAACGAGATCGACAGCGTCGCCGGCGTGAAGGAGGCCTCCGGCAACCTTGCGCAGATATCGGATATCCTTTCCGGTCGCCCGCTCAACTTCGCCGTATATTCCGGTGACGACGAGATGGCGCTGCCGGTTGCTGCTCTCGGCGGTGATGGTTGTATCTCCGTTATCTCGAATGCGCTACCGGCGGCATTCTCCAGGCTGGTTCGCCTTGCGTTGACGGGGCACGTCGAAGCAGCACGCTCCGCGCACTTTGAACTGCTCAATGCGATGCGTGCCTGTTTTGCCGAAACGAATCCGATTCCAATCAAACACGCGCTGGCAGAAATGGGCCTCATCACTCCAACCGTACGGTTGCCGCTGCTTCCGGCGACACACAGGGCTTCGCTGATCATCCGCGACGCGTTTGCCGCTCCGATTGCCGAAGCAACCCGCTCCCAACCCGTCGCCGCCTAGCAACCGCTGATTTGACAGACACGGCCCCTTCCCTTCGCGAGAGACTCGAGGCGCTTCTCACCGAAACCGACCCGACTTCAACCAACGACGCGTCCGCGATCTTCCAGGAGCTTCGCCGCGAGCTCGAACTTGGGAAGATCCGAGCTGCCGATCGCGACAGCAGTGGGCGATGGGTCGCAAACGACTGGGTTAAGCGCGGTATCCTCCTCGGGTTTCGTCTCGGCAAGTTGATCGACCAGTCCGCCGGCGCCTTCCCATTCTTCGACAAGGACACCTATCCGGTTCGAACGTTCACGATAGACGATGCGGTGCGGATCGTTCCCGGTGGAACGGCAATTCGCGCTGGGGCCTACGTCGCAGCCGGTGTTGTCTGCATGCCGCCGTCATACGTCAACGTCGGAGCCCACGTCGGGTCGGGGACGATGATTGATTCGCACGTCCTTGTTGGAAGCTGTGCGCAGATTGGTGAAAACGTTCATCTCTCGACGGCCGTTCAGATCGGCGGCGTTCTCGAGCCCGTCGGGGCCGTGCCGGTGATCATCGAGGACGGGGCCTTCATCGGCGGAGGATGCGGCATCTACGAAGGATGTGTCGTCCGAACGAACGCCGTTCTTGCGCCCGGAGTGATTCTCACGCGCGCGACGCGGATTTATGACCTGGTGCGGGAACGGACTATCGAACAGGCGGGCGACGCGCCGCTCGAAGTGCCCGCCGGTGCCGTCGTCGTTCCGGGAGCGCGTCCCGCGAGCGGCGACTACGCACGCGCCAGCGGACTCTCGCTGTACGCACCCGTTATCGTGAAGTACCGGGACGGTGGGACCGACGCATCGGTCGCTCTGGAGGAGGCACTCCGGTAGCTGCAGCAAGCGCCCTGCCGATTCAACAAAAAAAGGCGCCGACCAGATGGTCAGCGCCTTCGACGCTTCCGCACGTTCGGTATCGAATCTTTCTCGCGGTTTCGGATCTACCCGACGGAATCAGGTCCATCCCGACGGAATCGGATCCATCGCGACCACGCTTGCGAGACCGAAGTACTGAAGTGCCCGGGACTGGAATCGAACCAGCACGCCCTGACGGGCACCACCCCCTCAAGATGGCGCGTCTACCAATTCCGCCACCCGGGCCTATCGCGGTTGTTGCAAACCGGCTCCTCGCCGGAAACACGCACCGCTGTGATCGCGGCACGGCTCGAACCTGCGACCCTTTGATTAAAAGTCAAATGCTCTGCCAGCTGAGCTACGGGATCGACTGTTTGAGCCGGCCGCCCAAACTCAACCAAAAGGATGCGAAAATACGGACGAACGGCCTATCGACGCAACCGTCACGGACTACCGGCGGTTCCGCTCCTCAGAAACTTCGCCGAGCGGAGCCGCCGGAGCCCCCTGGGCAGCAAATAACCGAGCCTCACCGAAGCGAACGGGGGACAAAGTATCGATCACGGCCGCTTCTACAGTACCACGGCCTCAACCGGTTGCGTGGAAGACAGTCGGAGCGCACCATCCCGCTGCGTCGAGACGCCGAGCACATCATCGAGTACCGCAATGAACTCCGATCGGTTCGGTCGCACGAACGGATACGCAATAAACTTCCCTCCCGGCAGCCGCTCCAGGAGAACGGCGTCGGCGTGGGCAGTCACCCGACTGACAAGCGCATCGTAGCCGCCGATCACGTCGACACCACCGCTTCGCCCGACCCCTCTGAGTTTTCGAAGTGATTTGTCGCTCGTCACTACGATGAGATCATCGAGCCGTCTGTTGTGCAGATAGTTGACGGTTGTCTGAAACGGCGTTCCGCAGGACCCCTGATCGAACAGTAGATAGTACTGACTTTCGGGCAGCGTCGCAGCGATCTCCTCGATCAAGTCGTCCGGTAGCTCAACCCGCTCACCGGTACCAGGTGTGTTCGTCATCACGTGCAGCGCGCCGCCGACAAGCCAACCCGTCAGTACTGCCACTGCCCCAACCCCGATCTTCTTGAGTATGCGCGGCACGGCGCCTCCCGCCGTTGCCTTCCCTGTTTTCTTCTGCATCATCCACCTTTGATTTCAAGCTTCCTGAATTTCCACTCGATGTCCGTCCCGCCTCCGCGCTCCTCGGCATTCACAAATAGCAGTGCGTTGCCGTCGGTGCCGACAGGCACCGATCCAACCTTATCGCGATCGGCACCGTTGAGAATCACGACGTCGAGCAATTTCATTTGTCGATCGAAGACGAACAACTTCAAGACACGCTCCTTTCCTTCAGGAACAGGAGAACCGTCAAGGCTCATGTGGCCGTCCTCGATCATGGCGACGGTGTAATCGTCCAGCACCTTCACGCCCAGATTCATACTGCTGCCCGACAAGTACTTCAGCAGCCGTCCGTCGAAGAGTGCGTGGTTCAAGTCGTCGAAGTCATCGGCCGGCAGAATGCCCGAAACCACCTTCCACTCCGGATCCGGAATCCGCACAACGGTCTCCGATCCCGTGACCGTGTCAACAATCCGCACGGCAGACTCGTCGGGATACGAATAGTAGGCCCTGCCTGACCGCACGCCGAAGTTTCCGGTGCCCTCATACGACATTACCGCGGACCGCAGCATCGAACCTTCGGCAAACCGACTCGTGTCCTGAGCAGCACGATCGATCCTTAGAAGGAAGTAATCAAACGCCGACCCGGTAAACCCGACGATGTCGTCCGAGTCCATGTAAAAGTCGCTCAAACTGTGCGTCATCCCCTTCCACTCTTCGACACCGGAGCCGTCCGCACGGTAGCGAACGAACTTCAGCGTTCCCGAATCGAAAACGACAACCCCGTTCCCATATGTCCGCACGATGGACGGAGCCACGTACTCAAACGGCCCCTCTCCCCACCGTCCAAACGTCTGAAGCTGGCGACCAGATCGGTCGTACTTGATCACCGCGGCGACTGCCTTCGACGCAACGACTATCGACTTGTCGGCCAGTACCACCGCACTGCGAACATCATCCAGCGTGACAAGTCCCTCGCCAAGGACCGTCGCTCTGGATGGCTGAAGGCGAACGGTTCCGTTCCGTCCAACGAACGCCGCGATATCCGCGGTGGATTGCGCCGTCGAAGACGCGGGTGGCAAACCAAGCAGACCGACCGCAACAACTGTCAGTATCTGGCGAAACTGCGGACCTGCCGGTCCCTTAAGACTGCATGAACTCTTGAATAGTCGCATGATTGTATCTGTTTGAGTCGTGAGTTAGCTGAGTTCAACACACAGACAACACCGGTATTACCGTCGCAGGTCGTCAGTCTTTCGGCGTCAGGTCGCGCTCATACAGTGGACACGACCATTCGCCACCGGGGTAGCAGTAGAAGGTGCCGTTCCAGACATTGACGGCACAATCGAATTCACATGGCTGGGCCGCTAGTTCGGCCTGGCCGGCCAGCGCAAACGGGCTTGCGGCCCCGATGAACCCCACTGCCATGGCCAGTGCGAGCGTCGTTGTGTTGAGTTTCTTTTTCATCGGTTCGTAGGGTGCTCTAGTTGACTACTGAGGGGAATAGGTCACGCGCCGTTCAGCGACGTGTGAGAAGCGGATTCCCGGGCTGGCCAGACCCAGGACCCGACGCTAGAAGAGATCACGCGCGCACTTCCATTCGCTTCCTGTCTCACAGGTAATCGCGGGGGGAATTGACGCTTTGACGGTCACCTTCCAGATTGGACATCCGAGGCGCGGGTAGCCGTCGGAACAGTCCTCTTTTGCGACGGCACTCGTCGGCTGCATGAAAGTCGCCATTGGAAGGGCGGCGAGTGCAAGCAGCGCGAGTACGTTTCGTGTTCTTGAGATCATGTTTCTGCGGGAGTCTTTGGTGAACGATTGGGCTCTGTGTGCGGCGGACGAGTCGTCCGGGGCACACACTAGAGACACTGTTCGGCGCCATTCATAACCCGATCGCGACTGCAAAAATGTGAAGCCACGGCCGGGCGGTTCGGCACGCGTTCCCGCATGTCACTGAAAATCATGGGATTTCGCAGAATCCTCAGATGAATTTGGCCAAGGTTGTGCAAGCGCGGTGTTATAGCCGACCTATCTTGATTCTTGCTCGCGCCTACTTGTCCCCCGAACCAACCCACATCAGCCCATGCCATTTACCTGGGGCATCATCGGCCCGGGCCGAATCGCCCAGAAATTTGCCGAGGCCGTCGCCTCCATCGACGACGCGGTGGTCGGCTCGGTGGCCAGCCGTGACACGGACCGCGCAGGCTCGTTCGCCACAGCGTATGGCATTCAGCGCACCGCTCGATCGTATGAGGCGCTTGCGGCAGACGAGTCGATCGACGCCATCTATATTTCCACGCCGCATCGATTCCATTTCCAGCAGGCCATGATGTGCCTGGAAGCCGGCAAGCACGTCTTGATCGAAAAGCCGATCACCGTCAATGCGACGGAATGCGAAATGCTGATCGAGTCCGCCAGAGAGAAGAACCTCTTTGTAATGGAGGCGCTCTGGACCCGGTTTCTCCCGGTCTATTCGGAGGTCCGATCTTGGCTTGACGCGGGCAGGATCGGAGAGCCGATGGTCTTGAGTTCGACTTTCTGCTTCCCCATCACCACGGATCGTCCCGAGCGCTTGTGGCGGCACGATCTTGCGGGAGGCGCACTACTTGACATCGGCGTGTATTCGATCGCCGTGTCGCAGTGGGCGATGCAGCGAAATCCCATCGACCTCATCGCATCCGGGCACTTGAACGGCGAGCGTGTTGATGACCGGATTACCGCCTCGCTCCTGTATGCGCCGCCGAGCGAAGCGAGCGACAGACCCGTATCGCAGTTCACCTGCTCGTTTCAATCACAGGGCCCGAACAACTTCGCAATCTCCGGAGTCGACGGAACCATCGTCATGGAAGCACGATTCTGGGGTGCGACGGACGCGACTCTGCATACCGACGGACGGCCAACCGTGCGCGTGAACATGCCTCACCGGTGCAACGGCTTTGAGTATCAGATCGAGGAAGCGATGAGGCAGATCCGTAAGGGCGCTATCGAGCACCCGACGATGTCGCACGCGGATTCACTCGCGAACATGAAGGTGATGGATCGTATCCGGGACGTAATCGGATTGCGCTACGACTTTGAAACCGATCGCAGGATCTCCGATCCTGCGTAAACGAGTAATCGAGGAAGATAGGATCGCGCGATCACAGATCGCGCTCAAGAATGGGGGAATGGTGAAATGAATGGGGGAATGGGAGAATGGGGGAATGAATGATGGAATGATGGAATGAACGAGCGCTCATGGCAATTCT
The DNA here is from genome assembly GCA_020437385.1 of Bacteroidota bacterium. Lineage (GTDB taxonomy): Bacteria > Bacteroidota > Rhodothermia > Rhodothermales > JABDKH01 > JAGQWL01. Next base: position 394 of record JAGQWL010000086.1, on the reverse strand, counting down.
GACGACTGACGCCCATAGTAGTGCTCAAGCGATGCGAAGATGCCTCGCGCGCGCGCGGAGCTGAGTCGAATCGCGGCGATGTCTCGGGTGCACATTCCCGAGTCTACAGACTTGTGGACTCCCGGCTACATCTCGTGTCACCGCTCCCATCCCGAGAGATGTTGCCGTGCATCGTGGCAGCGAAATCGGCTCGGGATGACATCTGACAAGTGACAACTGACAACTGACAACTTCGCGAGCGAAGCGAGCGTCCCCAGGCGTCCCCAGACGACTCTCCCACTTTCCTAACTGCCTACTTTCCTTTTCGCCTTCCCCGCCACCATTCTCGATTACGATTCGACGATTCTACGATTCCTCGCGGCGCAACCGCGCGATCATCGCGCGAGATCCACTT
>JAGQWL010000085.1 GCA_020437385.1 Bacteroidota bacterium | reverse complement strand
TGCTAAAATTCTAGCATGGACACGAGCAAGTCACCAACCGACTCAGACCCCGCCCCGTTATGCGTCTCCCTCGTACGCTACTGTTTCCATTGTGCATAAGCGTATTTTCCGTTATTGTTGTGCCATTATCAAGTGCACAATCTGTCGCCCGCCGGGCCTCAACGGAAACCTTGTCCGCGATTCCCTCACCGCCGCGAGCTTCGGTCACGGCCGTGCGGGCAACCGGTCACATCACGATCGACGGGCTGATCGATGAACCGCAGTGGGCCGCCGCACCGGTCATCAACTCGTTCACGCAGGACGAACCCGACGAAGGCCATCCCCCGACCGAGCGCACTGAGGTCCGCATCCTCTTCGACGATGAGGCCGTCTATATCGGCGCGATGATGTTTGACTCCGCGCCCGACTCCATCGTCGCCCGCCTCGGCCGCCGCGACAGCGACCTCGATTCGGACGCCTTCGGATTCTACGTCGACCCGTATCTCGACAGACGCAGCGGATACTACTTCGCGGTCAACGCCGCCGGCTCCCTGATGGATGGCGTGCTTCAGAACGACACGTGGGACGATGACTCGTGGGATGGCGTGTGGCAGGCGCGCGTCCACCGTGGCGCCAACGGCTGGTCGGCCGAGATGCGGATTCCCTACTCACAGCTTCGCTTCCGCGAAAAGCAGTCCTACACCTGGGGTGTCAACTTCCGGCGTGAGATCTCGCGACGAAACGAGACCAACATGCTTGTCATCACGCCGCGCGAGGAGACTGGCTTCGTCTCGAAGTTTGCCGACCTGACCGGCATCAGCGAGATCTCGCCGCCGAGACAGATCGAGGCAACGCCCTACGTGCTCTCCCGTGCCGCATACACCGATGCGGCAACGGGCGATCCGTTTAATGACGGGTCGACATACGCGGCAGACTTCGGGGCGGACTTCAAGATTGGACTGTCGTCCAACACGACGCTGAACGCAACAGTGAATCCGGATTTCGGCCAGGTCGAGGTAGACCCCGCCGTCGTAAACCTCTCCGACTACGAGACCTTCTTTCCGGAGAAGAGGCCGTTCTTTGTCGAAGGATCAACGATCTTCGATTTCGGAAGCGGCGGGTCGAACAGTTTCTGGGGATTTAACTGGGGTGGCGCGGATCTCTTCTACAGCCGACGGATCGGCCGCGCTCCGCAGGGCAGCCTTCCCAGCGCAGACTTCGCGGACGTTCCGGACGGCAGCCGAATCCTGGGCGCGGCGAAACTGACGGGTCGCGTTCTCGACGGGTGGGACATCGGCGCGATCCAGGCGGTAACGGGAAGGTCGAATGCCGATATTGCAAACGCCGGTGCCGTTTCGCGTGTTGAAGTTGAGCCGCTCACGTACTACGGTGTAGTCCGCGGGCGCAAGGAGTACAACGATGGATACCGCTCTATCGGATTTCTGTCGACCACGGCCGTTCGCCGATTTGAAGACGACCGATTGCGCAGCGAGATCAACTCTGGCGCATACACCGGCTCGATTGATGGGTGGTCGTTTCTCGGGTCGGATCGCATGTGGGTCGTTACCGGATGGGCGTCGCTGTCGCACGTCACAGGGACGACGGAGCGGATGGTCAATCTCCAACGCAGTTCGCAGCACTATTTCCAGATGCCGGATTCGCGAAATCTGGAAGTTGACAGTTCGGCGACCTCACTTTCGGGTTTTGCCGGACGGTTGATGCTGAACAAGCAGAGCGGCTCCTGGCGGAACAACACGGCCGTCGCCGTGATGACGCCCGGATACGAGATCAATGACCTTGGTTTCCAGAGCCGCGCGAACCTTATCAATGCGCATACGGTGTTCACGTTCAGATGGAGCCAGCCGTCCGGCGTCTTCAGGTATCGGCAGATCAACACAGCGGCGTTCTACACTCGCGACTTCGATGGCAACACCACCGGCATCGGCATCTTCTCGTACGGGTCCGTCCGCTTCACGAACTACTTCTCGATTCAGGCCGGCGGCTCGATGAGTCCGCAGCGAACGAGCATCCGCCGCACGCGCGGCGGCCCCAAGACGAAGGAGCCGGCCGCCTACGAGATCTTCGGCGGGATGGAGTCGGATTCGAGGAAAAAGGTGGTGTTCGAAATGGACGGCAGCGCCTATGGGTCAAGGGAGGAGCGGCAGGTCAGTCTTTCGCCGTCGGTTCAATTCAAGCCTGCGTCCAACCTTTCAATCTCGGTTGGCCCGGGATTCTCGAACAACCAGTCCGTCGCCCAGTGGGTGGGTCGATTCGACGATCCCCTGGCAACAGCGACGTTCGGCAGTCGATACGTGTTTGCGGAGATCGACCAGAAGACGGTATCTGGTAACATCCGCATGAACTGGACGTTTTCGCCGGCCCTCAGTCTGCAGCTCTACGCGCAGCCGCTCATTTCTTCCGGCTCTTACACGAACTTCAAGGAGCTGCGCCGTCCGAACAGCTTCGATTTTCTGACCTACGGAGAGGAGGGGTCCACTTTCGACGAGGCGACGTACACGGTGGATCCGGATGGATCAGGGCCGGCCGAAGCATTCTCCCTGTCCAATCCGGATTTCAATTTCAAGTCGTTGCGGGGCACCGCCGTTCTGCGATGGGAATATCGGCAGGGTTCGACACTCTACTTCGTGTGGACGCAGACGCGAGACGACTACGAAAACGACGGTACCTTCGATTTTGCACCCTCGTTCGATCGGCTGATCAACGCGAAGGCCGACAATATCTTTGTGGTGAAACTGACGTGGTGGCTGAGTCGCTAGCGCATCATTCTGTTTCCGGAAGCGTACCATCCACGGGAAACAACAAAAACGTGTAAACACGTCCTATGGGTAACGCACAACGTCTCTCACGACTTTTCAAATCGGGTTCCGCCCGCCCCGTGATTGTCGGTGCGGCAGTCGGTGCCGGTGTCGGCCTGCTTACCGGACCACTGTTGCTTGCCACGGCGATCGGCGGCGTCGTTGGCGCCATCGTTGCGACCAAGAAGTAAGCGTCGGAACCGGTACGCATGAAATCATGCGCAAGACGGCGCGGGACCGGCGGAGGCGCCGGCCGATCCGAGCATTGCTAGGGTGGGGGTTGTAAATTCGGGTCTCTCCAAACCCAGATTTCTGCTCAGCTCCCTGCATGCCAGCTTCCGCGCTTTCAGAACCCGAAGTCGACCTCAATCTCGCCCTCGAACACGGCCTTACCGAAGAGGAGTACGGATGGGTCCTCGAGAAGCTCGGTCGCACGCCGACTTTCGTCGAGCTTGGCATCTACTCCGTCATGTGGAGTGAGCACTGCTCCTACAAGAACTCGATCGCCGTTCTGAAAACGTTGCCGCGTGAAGGCGGCAGTCTGCTTGTCGGCGCCGGGGAGGAGAATGCGGGCCTTGTCGATATCGGTGACGGCCTTGCGGTGGCGTTCAAGATCGAGTCGCACAACCACCCATCGGCGGTCGAGCCATATCAGGGTGCCGCGACAGGGGTTGGTGGCATCCAGCGTGACATCTTTACGATGGGCGCCCGTCCCATCTGTTCGCTGAACTCGCTCCGTTTCGGGAGCATCTCGAATCCACGTGTCCGCTATCTGCTGGACGGTGTTGTTCGCGGCATCGGCGACTACGGTAACTCGTTCGGTGTTCCGACCGTTGCGGGTGAGGTCTACTTCGATCCGTCGTACGAGGGAAATCCGCTCGTCAACGCAATGAGTGTCGGGGTCGTCAAGGTCGGGGAGACCGCATCGGCAATCGCCACGGGCACCGGCAACCCAGTATTTATCGTCGGATCTGCAACGGGTCGCGACGGCATCCACGGTGCGACCTTCGCGTCCGAGGAAATCTCTGAAGCCAGCGAGGCAAAACGTCCGAGCGTGCAGGTAGGCGATCCCTTTACGGAGAAGCTGCTGCTCGAGGCGACGCTGGAGGCAATCAAGAGCGGCGCCGTCGTGGGCATTCAGGACATGGGCGCCGCCGGTCTCACGTGCTCGTCCTGCGAGATGAGCGAAAAGGGCGAGTCGGGAATGGTGATCCACGTTGATCGTGTTCCGATGCGTGAATCCGGCATGACACCGTACGAGGTCATGCTCTCCGAAAGTCAGGAGCGGATGTTGGTCGTTGTAGCGAAGGGTCGCGAAGACGAGATCCGCGCCATCTTCGACAAGTGGGACCTGCATGCCGTCGAGATCGGTCATGTCACCGGTGACGGCCGCGTCAAGATCTTCTGGCACGGCGAATTGGTTGCGGATGTACCGGCCGAGCACCTCGTGCTGGGCGGCGGTGCACCCGTCTACTACCGGGAGACGAAGCGCCCGGCCTATCTCGACGCCGTCTCGCAGCTTGACGAGTCCGCGCTTCCGACGGTGGATGAAACAAATGCCGGCGACTACCTGAAGCAGCTCCTTGCCTCGCCAAATATCGCCTCCAAGCGTTGGATCTTCCGTCAGTACGACCGCAACGTGCGGACGAACACGGTGGTCGGTCCCGGACCGTCCGATGCGGCGGTCGTCCGCATCAAAGGCACGAACCGCGGACTCGCGGTGAAGACCGACTGCAACGGGCGGTACGTTTACCTGAATCCTCGAAAGGGCGGACAGATTGCGGTTGCGGAAGCCGCGCGGAACGTGGCATGTGCAGGGGGGACGCCGATGGCGATTACAAATTGTCTGAACTTCGGCAATCCGTACAAGCCGGAAGTCTACTGGGTCTTCAAGGAGGCGGTTGGAGGGATGGGTGATGCCTGTCGCCACCTCGAGACGCCGGTGACGGGCGGGAACGTTTCGTTCTACAACGAGAATCCGCAGGCGGCGGTCTTTCCGACACCGACTATCGGTATGCTCGGCCTCGTCGACGACGTGGAACGTGATACGACGACGGCAGACTTCAAGCGTGCGGGTGATGTTGTTGTGTTGCTGACACCGGCCGGATGGACCCACGCGGACAGCGTTGGCGGAAGTGAGTACCTCGCGACGGTTCACGGGAGGATTGCGGGCGACGCACCGCACCTTGATCTGGCCGAAGAGGCGGCCGTGCATGCTGCGGTTCTGAAGCTCATCCGGGCCGGACTCGTCCGGAGCGCCCACGATGTTTCGGATGGTGGTCTGGCGGCGGCTCTGGCTGAATCGGCAATCTTCGGTCAGAAGGGCTGCTCGATCGATCTGGGTGCGACGGGTCTTCGCGCGGACGCGGTGCTGTTTGGCGAGGCGCAGTCGCGGATCGTTTTGAGCGTATCGCCGGAGAAGCTCGATGCGATTCGGAGCACCCTGGACGGCGATGTGGTCGCGGTGACGGAAATCGGAAAGATCGGGGGCGAATCGGTCGATATTACACTCGACGGCACGCGTGTAATAAGTGAGCCGCTCGCGACACTAACAGATCTGCACGCGAACGCGATCGAGCGAATGCTTGGCGCGTCGGGCGCAGCCGGCGTCCCGGAACAGTGATTCGGCTGAGCCGGCCGCGGCGATCCACTCGGGGTCTGCCGTGCCGTCAGTCGGACAGTTTGGAACGACGATTGATAAACCAGGCTGACCGTCGGATTGCGCCTGAAGCGCCGTCGGATGGTCATACTATTCGGATACATTGATAACCGTTATCATACAAGCTGAACGCTTGTACTGAGACAAAAAGAAGCAGGTGGTGACACTATGGCACAGGACGCCAAATATGTAACGCTTTCGGACGCGAACTTTCAGCAGGAAGTGATCGACTCGAAGGAGCCGGTTCTCGTGGACTTCTGGGCGACCTGGTGCGGACCGTGCCGGATCATCGCACCGGTCATTGAGGAGTTGGCAGGCGAATACGAGGGACGAGCCAAGATTGCGAAGCTCGACGTCGACCACAACCAGATGACGCCGATGGCGTACGGCATCCGTTCCATTCCGACGCTGCTTCTTTTCAAAGACGGCCAGGTGGTTGATCAGATCATCGGCGCCGTTCCGAAGCGTGCGCTCGTCGACAAGCTTGACGCCGCTCTGTCAAACTGAATCCTGAATCGAACTAGTCTTGAGGCACGGCGGATTACGAATTCGCCGCGGCGAACAGTGATTGCGAGGTTGTGATATGCAGGGACTGCCTTCCCGGCCCGCCGATTTTGACCTGGCGCCCTTCGAGCGTCTCGATTTCTCTTCGGCGGACGTGCACTCGGTCGTTGTTGTTGGATCGGGCCCCGCCGGCCTTACGGCGGCGCTCTATACCGGTCGGGCGAATCTCAGCCCGGTGGTGATCCAGGGCCCCGAGCCCGGTGGACAGCTCATCACCACGACGGACGTCGAGAACTACCCCGGATTTCCGGAAGGGATCATGGGGCCGGACATGATGCGGAAGTTCGAGGAGCAGGCGTCGCGTTTTGGTGCGGATCTCCGTTACGGGATGGTGACGGCTGTCGATTTTTCGGTTTACCCGTTTCGACTGATCGTAGATGAGGAGCGACCGCTGCTCGCGGAATCGGTCATCATCTCGACCGGCGCGTCGGCGAAGTACATCGGCCTGCCGAACGAACAGCGGTTGCTTGGCCGCGGTGTTTCTGCCTGCGCCACGTGTGACGGCGCGTTCTTTCGCGGTGTCGAACTCGCCATTGTTGGCGGCGGCGATACCGCGATGGAGGAGGCGCTCTTCCTGACACGCTTTGCCACGAAGGTGTACGTGATCCATCGCCGCGACGAACTTCGCGCTTCAAAGATCATGGCCGAGCGTGCGATGGCGAACGAAAAGATCGAATTCGTCTGGAACTCCCAGGTTGTTGACGTGCTGGGAGAGACGGATGTGGAAGGCATCGCCCTGGAGAACGTCCGCACGGGTGAGGTGACGCAGCTCGACGTGAAGGGGCTGTTCGTTGCGATCGGTCACAAGCCGAACACCGATGTATTCAAGGGTTGGCTGCCGATGAACGATGCCGGGTATATCGAAACGGTCAAGGGTTCGACGTACACCAATATCCCCGGCGTGTTTGCGTGCGGCGACGCCCAGGATCACGTGTATCGTCAGGCCGTGACGGCTGCCGGGACCGGCTGCATGGCGGCAATCGATTCGGAGCGCTGGCTCGCTGAGCACGAAGCGGAGCGCGCGGCGGTTGCACCGCTCGCGAAGTGAGCCGCGGGTAGACGAAGTTCTCGGGGGAGAGTCGCTTAACCCATCACCTGCTCTTCGGACAACGCGCTGAGCTCGATGACAAACGTGCTGCCTTCACCGAGCACGCTCTGAGCGAACACGTCACCACCGTGGAGCTCAATGATCTGCTTCACGATCGACAACCCGAGACCCGTCGAAGACTCACCGCCCGTCGGCTGCGCGGATAGCTTGACGAACTTGCCGAAGAGCTTCGACATGTCATCGTCAGACAGACCGGGGCCGTAGTCCTTAACTTCAAAGCGGACGACCGAATCGACGGTGCGAACCGTGATGTCAATCGGCTTGTCCAGCGGCGAATATTTGATTGCGTTGCTGATGAGGTTGTCCATCGCTTCCTGCAATCGATCGAAGTCGGCCGAAACCATCGCCTCGGGATCCCCGACCACGTCGAGACTGATCTTCTGCCCCTTCAGCTTGGCCTGGTTCATGTTCCGATGAACAACAATCTCCGCAAGCGAAGAAACGTTCACCGGCCGCATGTTCAGCGACAGCTTGCCAGACTCCAGTGCCGCCGAGTCGAGCAGTTGCGTGACAAGCTGCAGCATCTCGTTGGATGAAGAGTAGATCAGCTCGAGCAGCTCGTCAAGGTGGGAGTCCTTTCCAATTTCGTCACGAATGATCCGCGCGAATTCACGGATAGCCGTGAGCGGGTTCTTCATGTCATGCGAGGCGATGTTCAGCAGCTGAGACTTCAGCTCGCTGGCTTCGCGCAGCGCGTCGTTGGTCTCAACGAGTTCATCGTTCAGGCCCTTGAGCTCGTTCGCCTGATGACGCAGCCGCAGCAGGTTCTTGATTCGAACGCGAAGTTCCGTCGCATTGAACGGCTTCGCAAGATAATCGTCAGAACCCGCCTCGAGGCCTTCAATCTTCGCTTCGAGGGATGCCTTGGACGTCAGCAGGATCACCGGAATGTGTTTGTGATCCGGATCCTTCTTGATCGCCCGGCAGAAGGCGTAGCCGTCCATCCGCGGCATCATCACGTCACTGATGATGAGATCCGGTGAGGCTTCGCTCAGCTTCTCGAGCCCATCCAACCCGTCCTTCGCCGTGACAATCTTGTATTGATTCTGAAGGCAGCTCACGACGTAGTCGCGGATGTCGCGGCTGTCGTCAACGACGAGTACCGTCTGGGTGAGTTCGGTTCCGTCGGATGGGCCCACGTTACCGTAGCGATCGGAGTCATCGAAGACCGCCATTTCGACCATCGGACCGTGTGAGATCTCGTAGTCGTCATCCGCGTCGCCTTCCTGCAGGTCAGACTTGTCGAAGTGGTCGGTGCCCTTCGGCAGCAGAACTGCGAATTCAGTTCCTTCTCCCACAGCACTTTCAACGCGTATCGTGCCGCCATGCAGGTCAACAAGTTCCTTGACCAATGAAAGGCCAATGCCCGTTCCTTCCTGAACGCGCGAAACCGTACCATCAACCTGATGGAATCGGTCGAAGATGTAAGGAAGATCCGTCGCCGGAATACCCGATCCCGAGTCGCGGACCTTGATTTCGACCGCCTCATACGACGCTCCGCGGATGACCGTGCGAACCTCCTGAAGGGAGACGTCGATGCTGCCGCCTTCCGGCGTAAACTTGACGGCGTTAGAGATCAGGTTGAACAGCACCTTCTCGACAGCCTCACCGTCGTACCACAGTTCAACACTCGGGCTCCTGGTGTCAAAGCTGAGCTGGATCCCTTCCTTTTCGGCAAACGCGGTGAAGGACATGACGACGCCTTCCGTAAGGTTGACGAGCTCGCCCTTGCGCGGCTTCAGCTTGAACTTGCCGGATTCCAGCTTCGACAGGTCAAGGAGCTGGTTAATGAGCCGCAGGAGTCGTCGCGAGTTTCGCAACATCACCTCGAGCTGCGAACCAAGCTGCTGCGATACGGGACCGTACACGCCGGTCAGCGCATTTTCCAGCGGGCCGATTGTAAGCGTGAGCGGCGTACGGAACTCGTGCGAGATATTTCCGAAGAAGCGCGACTTGATCCTGTCCATCTCGCGCAACTGCTCGGCCTGCGCCTCGATAACATTTTTCGCCT
>JAGQWL010000084.1 GCA_020437385.1 Bacteroidota bacterium | reverse complement strand
TTCTGAATGGTTTGTGGTTGTCGGAGACATCAACTGCATCTGCAACGGAAAATCTACCGATCTTTTGTCATAATCGACATGGAATGATGGTGCTGAGAGTCTGCACGGTCGCCGACTGGCCGCAGGTGCTTCTGATCATCCGAGACTCGGGTACGTCGATGGACTGGTGATGTACAAATCGCTTGCGTTGTGAGTCGCGCTTGACAAGTTGGCCCGCCGAACGTCAGCGGGACTAGGCGGAGGCGAAAATCTTGACATCCCCGTACTCCATGTTCAGTTCGTGTCGCACAGATGCCTCGCCAGCCGCTACCGGCGCGAGTGCCCTCGGCAGCGAAAGTGTTCGGCTGCCGGAATCCGTCGCCACGATCATCGCGGCGTCTTTGCTTGCGTAAACGATATCCGCCTTTGAACTCCAGAGTGAAGCACCGGATCGCTCAACGAGGAGTCGGAGCAGTGATGCGGGCATCGGCGCAGATCCGACGAACACAGAGGTGAAACCGTTGTACGACCGCGACGCGAACGCGACCTTGCCGTTGTCGGCGTAGAAGCCCCACACCTCGTCGGCGCCATCGGTGACAGAAAAGCGCGGATACCTGTTCGCAGTGACGCCGAACGTTCCCGAGAAGTCCGGCTCGCCATGCAGGAGACTGGTGCGGATGAGCATGCTTCCCGGCTGCGAATCAACCTCGAAGTTGAATCCGGTGAGCCGCTCCATCTGCTCCTTGTCGAACCGCTCCGGCGTGATGAACCCCGGCGCGTAGAACCAGACAACGGTTGCGCCGCTGTTTCTGAGTTTCGCCGAAAGACTGGCCGCATCATCCGCATTCATATAAAACGTATTCAGCATGAGCAGCAGCTTGTGCTGCCGCAGGTCGTCACTCGTCAGGTCCCGCCAGTGCAGCAGATCGGCTGGTGCGCCGATCCGATGGATCGCCCGCGACTGCGTGTTCAGGAACCAGTGGTTGAAGTGATCTGAAACGCGGATGCCGAAGTCGGTCCATGGCTCTTCCGCCAGCCAGTGCTCAGTGGCAGTGAAAACCTGGTCATCACAGACACACGCAATCTGCGCGACAGATCCCAGTTCCATGTCTTTGCGTCGCTTTCCGAGTTCGACGAACCGACGGAATTCGTTGATGATCGGCGTGTCTCCGTACCATCCGTCGGGCGCCCTGTTGAGCGGACCGAAATCGTAAAGCCACCCGCCGACACCGCGCGCGAACATCTGTCCCAGGTCGCGGCGGATAATCCGAAGCGTGCCCTCTACGGTGTCGCTGCCGATGCCGCCCGCGCCGCCGATCACGTCGCGGGCGTTTTCGTCGAGATAGGTCGCGGGATCCATCTCCGCGATGAACATCTTCCCGCGACGCTCGACGGAATTGATCAGCATCCGGTACCCGCCGTCGCCGGCGACGCCGCGACTGTGACCGTATCGGTTGCCGCCACCGTCGACCATCGTATCTCGGTCACCGTTCTCGTTCTTGACGTTCCCCGGTTGATAGGCGTACGGCCCCGCGATATAGTCCAGGTCGGGGCTGTCGAACACGCGCAGCGCCGCAAGGTAGCCGCCATCCTGTATCCGCACCTGCTCCATCAGGTAGCCGTAGAACACGCCACACAGTAGCTCGCGATTCGATTCTTCCTTGATCGCGCGTGGAAAACGAAGCACTGCATCAACGACCGCGTCATGATAACAGCGGTAGAAGTCGATCACGCCGCGTTCCTTCTCCGGATCTCGCAGCAGCCCGAACTGCGTAGTGATGCGTTCGTCGTATGACGGGACGGGACCACACTTGTCCTGCATCGGCTTCGAGTAGTCCGGTAGAAAATGGTCGCCGAAGTAGTTCCACTCACCGGTTGATCCGGTCGTCGGATGGAAACCGAGTATGCGGCTGCGAAGCGGACTGCCACGGAAGTGCCGGATCATCTCGCGGACCGCCTCCTCCGAATCCGCCAGCCAGCGTTCTGAGGCGAAGGATGCCTCCCACGTTTCCTGTGATGCCTTGAAATAGAATCCGCCCTCGCTCAGCGGAAGCTGCTGCGTCGTCACGATGTCTCGGAGCTTTTCATTCGGCTCGCGTCCGTAGCGGATGCAATCGTCCGGATGCGCCCGCTTCCACCACCGAGGTGTGTTGAGCTGCAGTCGGGGGAGGAAGAACGCATGGGCGTCACGATCGGCGAGCGCACCAAGAAACGTATCGAACCGCGTCCAGTCGTATTCGCCCGGCCCTTTCCAGCAGCTTCGCAGGCCCAGGATCGGATGAAAAAGATGGATGCCTGCCTCGACGAAGTTGGAGATCGTCGGGTACATCGACGTGCTCAGCGCGAGAAGGGGGTAGGTTTCGGTTCCGTTTATGAACAGACGCGGACCGCCGCGTTCGACTCGGATCTCGCCGCGAACAGGGGGTGGGAGTGCGGCACACGCACTCGCGTAGCCGCTCAACGCGACAAAGCTGCCGGCTGCCCCAATCCGCTGAATGAACTGTCTGCGTGGTATCTGATTGTCCGCCATTGTCGCCTCGGGTAGTACAGGACGGTATCTGACAATACTGAACCTGCTGCCCGTTGACAACCACACGCTGCATGAGTGGCTTTGCGGACACAGACGCGATGGGCAGAGTGGTCGCTGGCGTCCAGGTCAAATGGCCGCATACCCGACGATCCGACCGATGCGAACGCGCTCGAAGTCCACATCCGAAAACCACGTGCGAAGGCCGAATCGACCTCCGTCGAGTGGTTCGGGATCAACGATGTTGTGGATCAATTTGCCGTCAACGGCGAAACGGAGCTCACCCTTCCATAACACGATCGCGATCTCGTACGCACGATTCGGCTCGGTTCGGACGCTGTCCACCTCGTGCAGCAACTCGAAGCCGGGGTTCTTTCGCAGCCGACTCCAGCCAGACTGAAAGCCGCCCGTGAACGTGAAGATGTAATTCGGAATCTGATGGTAGTCAGGATAGTTGCCGCTGCGGCCGTATCGCAGCGGACTGCCGTCGGCTTCGCTTGCGTGTAGGAAGAAGTTGAGGTTGCACGCGTGGTCACCGGGCTGCGTGGTCGCATCGACCAGGATCAGTACATCCGGCGGCAAGTCGCTGTTATACCAGACGGTGGTACCGCCGGAATCGCGCGACGCACCGTTGCGTCGGACGTTCAACTTGCCGTCCTGCACGGTGACCGAGGGTGTCTGCGACTCCACGGTCCAGCGGGAAGCCCAGTCGGCGCGGTCGAACGTTTCGTCTTCGAGCCATTCGATCGTGTAGTCGCGACCGCCGATAACCGCCGATTCGATTTGCTCCGTACGATGTGTTCCGTCCGAGGGTTTTGCCCGGTCTGCGCGTCCGCGGCATCCGTTCACAATGAACAGAAGTAGAACAAGCGTAGCTGCGAGGACAAGCGCAGGGGCACTCGCCGGAAAATGCTTCGCCAGGAGGTTGTCGGTATTGAGGCTATCCTTCACTGCCGCCGTATCCAGAGTCGAAGGAAGCGATCGGTGATGATGAACGAGCCGCTTTCCAGGTCGATGATGTCTCGATCGAGCAGACTGTCAGCGGCACGTTGTGCATT
>JAGQWL010000083.1 GCA_020437385.1 Bacteroidota bacterium | reverse complement strand
GGTGTTATCGAGGTCTTGTTATCGCGCCGGTGTTATCGCGAGATAGCGAAGGTATGCGACGAGTTTTCCAGACCGGAGCGGATGCTCGCGGTGTAGACACCCGGCGCAAGCCCGGCCAAGTCGACTGTGTGGGTTGACTCGCCGGCGGTGACAATTACCTCGGATTCCAGGACACGTCTGCCGGTGACATCGAAGACGGAGATCGTCGATTTTCGCACGCGCTCTGACGAAATGCGAACCTGTATTCCATCGTTCGCGGGATTCGGATAGATACTCGAGATTCGCAGCGACGATGACGTGAGACCGGGGGCCTCGGTGCCTGAGCCGGAAACTACTGGAAGCGACAATTCCCACAACGTCCCCGTTCCGCCAAATACCATCTCGAGTACGTATAGCTTGTTCCTGATGATCACGGCATCGATCGGGTGTTGGAAGCCGGTTGCGATCTGTTCGCAGCCGTACACGCAATCCTCGGGAATGCAGACCAGACTGATCTTCAGAAGGTCCGACGCGGTATCACCGAGCGCAGCGATAAGTGGACTGTTCGGACTTGACCAGTTGAGGACAAAAACATGGTCCTGGTAAGGCCACGTCAGGGAATCGTAATCGGCATACACAATCCCCAGAGGCGATCGATGCGGCGTCAGGGTGTAGGCCGGTTCGTTGCTGGTTGCCGCATCCATCGGTGCACCGTCCGACTCCCGACGGAAGCGAGCGGCGTCGGGTCCTCCATTGGGGAACGGATCGGTGAACGTGACGCCGTCCGGCGGCGGCGGGTAGGTGGGGTCGTTGTAGAAGAAGCCGTCCTGGTAAGACGAGACGGTCGGACTGAGCAGCGGATCGCTCGCAGGATCGTATCCGGGGAAACGTTGCGGCGTGTCATGATTGCTCATTCGCCACGGAAACCCGTAGTGATACCCCTCCAGGATGACGTTAATCTCATCACCGTCATCGCGATCCCCGGAGTTTTCCGTGGCCATCAGTCTGTCACGAACGAACGTCATGTCGAAGCTGTTGCGAAGCCCATCCGCAAACAAATAGCCCTTCTCGACCAGGCTGTCTTCGTCGTTTACGAGGTGATGCAACTCGCCATCGAGCGGCACGCGAAAGATGGCGGACGTCAGCGGAATTTCACGCAGGTCGGGAATTGCGCCGTTCTGGTTCTGGATCTCCCCGTGTTCGGTCCGGGATCCGGAGTTGATGTACAGATAGTCGCCGTCGGGGCTGACGATCATTCCGTTGAACATGTGGTCGAAGGCGGTCATCGATCGATAGAAGACGTCGGATTCGACAACGACGTCCCACGTTCGGTCATTGCCCGATCCCGTCGGCATGCCGCGCATGACTCGGAGCGCGTTTGTGGTGTCCGTGATCATGTTGCCGAGGACGTAAAGGGCACCGTCGGGCCCGGCGGCGAGGCCCAGCACCTGATCGTTGCCGAGTCCATGGTCCACCGTGCTGTAGAGCGCGTCTGAGGACCCCGATGCGATGTTCACGCGGTAGATCGTTCCGGCTCTTGTCATGTAGAACAGGTCGTCACTTTGCGAATCCGCAACGAGCCGGACGGCGTTGGCGACGACGGACGTTACGGGCGCGACTCGAATGTCCGGATCGAGCATCGTCGGTTGCGCTCGGAGGAATGCCGGTGAAAGCAGCGCAAGCGTCGCCAGGATGAACAGGCGATTTGCGACTCGTGGCTGGCGTAGGCGGGTTGACATCGTGCGTGCGGCTGGTCGTTGCAACAATACTCCCGTGCAAGTTAAGCCTTCAGTCGTCGCAGCGCAGTCGCAGTATGTTGCAAAAAAGAAACCCGGAGGCCCACTTTCCTCCGGGTTTCGAGATAGGCGTAGCCTTAGATGTGCACCGAGTTCAGATCCGTGCTTTCGCGTACCTGCCTGTTAGTACGGCACGAGTTGGAACTCCCCCTCCACTACGTAACGGACTCTCCGGAGGTTGCAGGGCATTTCCGTGTACACTATCGATTATTTCGGAGGGTTGTTTGCAGTTCGGAACCTCGGGGAGTTCGAGGGGCGTCAGCGCCCGATTCGCCTTATTTTCGATCCAATTATGTCAGACCTTGAAATCTGATGACCAATTTCCTGCAACAAACGTATGGCAATCTGGTCAAACTTCTCTGCGGTTGATTTCCGCCGCAGAGATTCCAGAAATGTCGAAAACACATCAGGTGGTGGCCTGAAGGGTTATTCGCAATGAGCATTTTTTGTTACCGTCCCCGAGTCGGGGTCTTGAGTATTGCCGTCCTCACGCTGCTGCTTGTCCCGCCATCTTCGTTGGCGCAAGACGGATCGCAGCCAACGGAGGGCTACGTTCAATCGCTTCGCAGCCTGTACGCAAAACCTGACGCCACGTCGGACACGATCGGGTTCATCGAGCCTGGTGAATACGTCCGCCTGGAGCATGTAAATGCGCTCGTCTACCGGGTATTCAGGAAGGGCGAAAAGGATGCCGCCGGTTACGTCGTTTATCCGAAAGTCGGACCGACGTCGCCGTTGAACGCCTCGGTCACGCCGATCCGGTCGACCAGCGATGGCGCCATGGCTGTCGAAGAGGGTACGACTGTGACGGACGGTGAAGACCGCTGGGTTCACAACTTCGCGAACATCCGCTTGCGTCCGAACGCGACGGCGTCCGTCGTTGCTCAGCTCCCTCCCGGCGCTCAGGTCCTTGCCGGTGGCGCAAATGGCACCTGGACGCTGGTCTACAAGCAGAACGAGACGCGACTGGATCCGTCGCGAGCGTTGGGATACGTGCACAGCTCACTTCTCTTCGCTACGCCTCCTGATCCGGTTCCCTCGCCGATTGCTGTGAAGAGCAACGACGATGCACGCCCGAATGCGGTCAAGCCGACGGCTGACATCGGCGCACGCGTGAACGTGAACACGGCGGACCAGCGGATGTTGGAGACGCTTCCACGGATCGGCCCGGTGCTCGCCAAACGGATCATCGATTTTCGCGATTCGAACGGCGAATTCAGGCGAGTCGAGGATCTCGTGAAGGTGAAAGGCATCGGCGACAAAACGCTCGAAAAACTCCTGCCGTACGTTACCGTCGGCAACTGAGTACACGCCGAGTCAGTGTTGTGGCCGACTGGATGTTCGCTTCTCTGTGCCGTCATGTGGCTTGCAGATGCGACACGCTTCGTAGTGGTGGTCCGGATCTTCGGCGGCGTTGTACGGGATCTTCGAATACCGGAGCGCCGGACAATTCGCTCGGTGGAAGCGTTTCCCCGTGCGCGTGACGAAGAGGTCATCGACTGTCGCCAGTAGTCGTTTGACGACGGGGCCCTCGAACACGTCATCCGCCCAGAGTCCGCGTCTGTGCGCCCGTGCGTCGCGCTCGGCACGCTGATACCATTCTGATCGGCCGAACGGGTATTTCACGTAGGCACTCGCAAATCCAGCGTAGATGAGTCGGTCGTTGACGCAGTACAGCGGGATTCCGGTTTCCGTCGCGATGTTTACATAGGCGAGCAGCCGCCCGAATCGGTCGCGGTTGGAGGACGCGGCGTTCGCCGGATCGTAAGTGAGCACAATCGGTTGATCGAGAACGAGCGACTCGGCAAACCGTGTCGCCAAAGCACCCAGCGTCTGAATCACGGACGCGTCTCGATCGGATTCGCGTGCGTCGCGGGCGAGCTTGTATGTCGCGTAGCTCTCGGGCGTGTCCACGCCGATCAGGCGAACCGTCTCACCGTTCGAAAGCAGGTAGGTATCCCCGTCGATCACGCGCTCCACATGGAGGACGTCGGAGACGTCTCCGGCCATTCTGCCGGTACCTCCGTTCGCGGGAAAGGAGATCGCGGCGCAGATCAGAAATGCGAATAAATGGCGCATCGAAGGCTGCGTCGTCACTAGGCTCAAGTAATTGATTATACGCCACCTACGTCAATAATGACCGATTCGAATCCATCCCGGAGTCGAGTCGATTGGCTGCCTATCGTTTCGACCGGTCGCCGCGGACCCTTAATCGTATGCCCTGATCCGGGGGGGGTGGACGTTGTTTGCCGTACCTTGCGAGCATCGAAGCTTCCTGGACGGCATCTGAGCCCTCGATACCCGTGTCGATCGAATTCTATCAGAATCTCCCTATCCGAGAGCGTTTTGCGGACGTGGCGGACCCTTCGGTCTATTCGTCGGTTCCCGACGATTGGCTCGTGTTTTCGTCAGATGTGGACGGATCGACAGAGGCCATTCAGACGGGCAGGTACAAGGAGGTCAATACGGTAGGCGCGTCAACGATCGTTTCACTGCTGAACGTCGCACGAAACGCAAGTCCGTCAATCGAAGTGCCGTTTCTTTTCGGAGGTGATGGCGCGACGGTCGTGATGCCGCCGAGTCTGGAGGGCTCCTCCCGCAGTGCCCTGATCGCAGCAAGGCGGATATCCCGCGACGTATTCAATCTCGACCTTCGAATCGGTGTACTCCCGGTTGCGGCAATCCGGAACGCCGGTTTTGACTTGCTCGTTTCGCGCTTCAGAATATCGCCTCACTATTACCAGGCGATGTTCATGGGCGGCGGAATTGCTTTCGCGGATCGGATGCTGAAGCGTCCCGATCGACCGGATGTGTACGGTATTGCGGACGATGAATCCGCGGCCGATGCAAGCTTCGAGGGACTTGAATGCAGGTGGCGAGACGTGCCGAGTCACTACGGCGAGATCATCAGCCTTCTTGCGCTGGCGACAACCGGCGACCCGCGCGCTGACCAGCAGGTTTACGGCGAAACGGTTGCGTTTCTCGAGGATCTGTTTGCGGGGACCGATCAGCCAATTCGATCCGATCAGATGCACCTTTCGACGCGGCTGTCGGACGTGCGGCCGATGGCCGGCTTTGCAGGCGGACCCGGCAACTGGAATCGATTGAGGTTTCAGGTTCGAACGGTACTGGAGAACATGTATTTCTGGGTGGCGCGAAAGCGAGGAACGGTCGTCCGCGGCATGCTCCCCGAAGTGCTCGTTACACAGACGATTGCCGCGACGGACCACCGCAAGTTCGACGATATGCTGCGCATGGTGTTGAGTTCAACGCCGGCGTTGCGACAGGAGCTGACGGACTACCTCGATCTGCGGCTCGCAAAGGGAGAACTGGTGTACGGGATGCATGTATCTGACCGTGCACTACTTACCTGCATCGTCTTTGAGCAGACCGGACCGCAGGTACATTTCGTCGATGGAGCGGACGGCGGCTACGCGATCGCCGCCGCACAGTTGAAGTCACGCATCGAAGGAGTGGACGCCTAGCTCACCGCACGCCGCGCCGTACGCACTTCGCGCTATGCGCACGCGTGCTCTACGCACGCGCTAGTCGCACGTCGCACTATTTGCCCGGCACGATGCGACTGAGCGCCTGATACAACGCGACTCGTTCAAGTCCTTGTTCGCAATTTGGTGCGGCGCAATTGTGGATGCGCTTCCACCGCGTAAGGTTTTTCCGGCCAGCTCATCTTCGCCGCTATTTACTCTCGCGAGAGAGAGTTACCGGCAAGGCCGGTGTGACCTGCATCGTAGCGTACGGCTATATTGAATTGAAATGCAGGCATTGTCAACGTAACGAAGGCCAGGGAATGTCGAAGTCGATTACACTATCGGGTGTGCTGCCGGCAGCCGGATTCCAGCGACTGCTTGATGCCGTTCGCGATGCAGGATTCAGAACCATCGGTCCGCGTGCGAGGAACGGCGCGATCGTGCTTGACGAGCTGTCCGACGTTGCGGAACTACCTGTCGGCTGGAACGACGAGCAGGTGGCGGGATCGTACCGTGCCGCGAAGGGCTCCGGAGATCGGCTATTTGACTACGTCGTCGGACCCACGAGCTGGAAGCGATTTCTGTATCCGCCGCGGCGAGAGCTCTGGCATGCGCAGAAAGAGGGCCAGGCGTGGGTACCGGAAGCACCTGCTGACGATTTTGAGCCGACCGCATTCCTCGGCGTCCGCAACTGCGACATTGCCGCGATCCGTACGCTCGACCGCGTATTGCTCGACAGCGGCTATCGTGAACCGGTATACGATTCGAGACGATCAAAGATTTTCATCATTGCGGTTTCCTGCGCGGCCCCCGTGTCGACCTGCTTCTGTACGTCGATGGGCGGAGGGCCGACTCCAACTGATGGTTTCGACCTCTCGCTTGTTGAGCTGGGCAGCGGAAATGACCATCGGTTTATCATATCCAGCGGCTCGGAACGTGGTGCTGAGATAGTTTCTGCACTGAACCTCGACGAGGTTGTCGAACGTGATCTCGATGCGGCTGCAACGCAGGACCGGACGAGTGTCGAAAAGATCAATCAAGTCCCCGCGATGGCGAACGCGCGGTCTACAATCGCCGCGACCATGCGGAGTGACCATTGGGACGAGGTTGCAGACCGATGTTTGTCCTGCGCGAACTGCACGCTCGTTTGTCCGACGTGTTTTTGCGTGGACATCGAGGACACCACGGATCTCTCCGGCACCAGTGTCTCCAGGCACCAACAGTGGGACTCCTGCTTCACAATGAGTCACTCGTACCTGCACGGCGGCAGCATCCGCAAAACAACGGCGGCACGGTATCGGCAATGGCTATCCCACAAGCTGGGTACGTGGCACGATCAGTTCGGGTCGTCCGGTTGTGTGGGTTGCGGCCGTTGCGTCACGTGGTGTCCAGCGGCAATCGACATTCGGGTGGAACTCGAAGCGCTCGAAGAATCCCTGAAGGAAATGACAACCGAAGAGGCGTAACGAAAATGAAGACCCATTCAATCGCCGAAATTCTCTCCGCGCACGAGTTCTTCTCGGACATGAAGCCGGAGCACATCGAGTTCATCTCGGGCTGCGCGAAGGTAAGTCACTTTGCCAGCGGCAAGTTCATGATCCTTGCAGGCGAGCCTGCGGACAACTTCTACCTGATCCGCTCCGGCCATACGGCCGTTGAAATCGAGATCGGAAACCAGGTGCGAACGATCCACTCTCCCGGACCCGGCGAGTTTGTCGGTTGGTCGTGGATCCTGCCACCCGCCCGCTGGCGTTATGACGTTCGCGTGGTCGAGGACGTATCGGCAATTTCGTTCGACGCGGAGTGTGTCAGGAAGAAATGCGAGGCGGACTTTGAATTCGGTTATCACATCTACCGTCGCATTCTGAAGATCGTCATCGAACGATTGATGGCCACTCGAATTCAGATGATCGACATGTACGCGTGAAGCCATGACTCTCTCCGCAACAAACGTTCGTCCACCTGAAATGCCGCTTCCGATGCTTCCAGTTCCGATGCGAATCCGCAGGCGAGTCAAGGAAACGGCAGATACCTTCACCATCGAGCTCGAACCTCCTGACGGCACATTCGCTTTTGAGCCGGGTCAATTCAACATGCTGTATGTCTTCGGCGTCGGTGAAGTGCCGATTTCGATCAGCGGTGACGTGTCCCGACGCGATGTCCTGGTCCACACGATCCGCGACGTTGGTACGGTTACACACGCGCTCGGCCGGCTGAAGAAGGGTGACTGGGTCGGTGTTCGTGGTCCGTACGGACGCGGTTGGCCGATGAAGATCGCGAAAGGCAGGGATGTCATTCTGGCCGCGGGCGGAATAGGTCTTGCACCGCTTCGACCGGCGATCCGGGAAGTCCTGGACAATCGAGATGACTATGGTCGCGTTGTTGTGTTCTACGGTGCGCGTACGCCGGGAGACCTCCTCTATCCGAAGGAGGTTGTGAAGTGGCGCGCGCGACTGGATGCCAAGGTTTCGGTTACCGTGGATCGTGCAGATCGAACCTGGCACGGGAACGTGGGTGTGATCACCCAGCTTGTTTCAGCCGCCCGAACCGACGCATCGCGGACGGTTGCCATGGTCTGTGGTCCCGAGATCATGATGCACTACATGCGGATCCATCTGGCGAAGCTGGGTATCGCAGACGAGGCCATCTACGTCTCAATGGAGCGAAACATGAAGTGCGCGATCGGTCGATGTGGGCACTGTCAGTACGGCGGAGACTTCATCTGCAAGGACGGCCCCGTGTTTACGTTCGCCGAGGTTGAAAGCAGGTTCAGGATACGGTCACTCTAGCCGGGAAAACCATGTCGAAATCACAGAAAGCAGAAGGCCCGAAGAGACCGAAGCTCGCCGTCTTCAAGTTCGCGTCGTGTGATGGCTGTCAGCTCAGCCTGCTCGATTGCGAGGACGAGCTCCTCGACGTAACGGGTGCGGTAGAGCTTGCCTACTTCCCGGAGGCGACGCGTGCGACGCTCGCCGGTCCGTATGATCTGACACTTGTAGAGGGGTCGATAACAACCCCGCACGACGCAGAACGCATCCACGCGATACGGCGGCAGTCGAAGTACCTTGTCACGATCGGTGCGTGCGCGACGGCTGGGGGGATTCAGTCGCTCCGGAATTATGCGAACGTCAACTCGTTCATCGACATCGTGTATGCCCATCCGGAATATATCGATACGCTTCGTACGTCGACGCCCATCTCGGATCACGTACCTGTCGACTTCGAGCTCAACGGCTGCCCGATCAACAAGTACCAGCTTCTGGAGCTGATCAGCGCCCTGCTGAATGGTCGCAAGCCGAACATCGTGCCGCATTCGGTGTGCATGGAATGCAAGCGTCGCGGAACGGTATGCGTGATGGTGTCGCACGGTGTTGCCTGTCTGGGCCCCGTCACGCACGCCGGTTGCAACGCTCTGTGCCCGAGCTACAGCCGCGGCTGTTTCGGCTGCTACGGGCCGAAGGAGACGCCGAATACCAACTCAATCTCAGCAAGGTTCGAAGCGCTCGGGCTGCCGCCCGAAGAGACCGTCCGGCTCTTCCGCAGTTTCAACGCGGGAGCAACGGAATTTCACAACGCGAGCCTTGCCGCCGAGCATTCAAAGCCAAAATGACGAGTAATCGAACGATCAAGGTTGACTACCTCGCCCGAGTTGAGGGAGAAGGAGCCCTGCACATAAAGATCCGCAACGGGAAGGTGCAGGATGCGAAGCTCAAAATTTTTGAACCGCCGCGCTTCTTTGAGGCGTTTCTTCGTGGAAGGCAGTGGACGGAGGTGCCGGATATTACTGCCCGAATCTGCGGCATCTGCCCGATCGCGTATCAGATGGGCGCGTCGCATGCCATGGAAAACGCAATTGGCGTTTCGGTGGATGGTGTGCTCCGGGACCTCCGCCATCTGATCTATTGCGGTGAATGGATCGAAAGCCACGCGCTGCACGTCTTCATGCTGCATGCGCCGGACTTCCTCGGCTACCAGGATGCGGTCCAGATGGCCGGGGACCATCCGGATGTCGTGAAGATGGGGCTTCGGATCAAGAAGGCCGGAAACGAGATCATGAAGCTGCTCGGTGGTCGGGAGATTCATCCGATCAATCTCCGCATTGGCGGATTCTACAGCGTCCCGACAAAGCAGGAGTTGAAGGAGCTGCGGCCAGAGCTGGAGTGGGGGCGTGACGCCTCAATCGAGACGGCGAAGTTCCTTTCGGGTCTGGAGTTTCCGCATTTCGAACGCGACTACGAATATGTGGCGCTGCACCGGCCCGACGAGTACGCCATTCTGGACGGAAGGCTGATATCCAACCGCGGAATTGACATCGCGATACCGGAGTTCGAGGGAACCTTCGAGGAACTGCATGTTCCACATTCGACGTCCCTGCACGCGCGCATCAAGGCGCGCGGTTCGTATCTCGTGGGGCCGATGGCGCGGTACAACCTGAACTTTGCGCAGCTCGCGGATCCGGCCAAAGAGGCAGCCCTGAGCGTGGGTCTTGGCGAGACCTGCAACAATCCGTTCAAGAGCATCCTGGTCCGCGCGATAGAAATGGTTCATGCGTTCCAGACGGCGCTCGACATCGTCGACCGTTACTCCGAGCCAGCGGAGGCAGCGGTCCCTGTGAAGCCGCGAGCCGGCGTCGGGGCCGGCTGCACCGAAGCGCCTCGAGGAATCTGCTGGCACAAGTATGAGATCGACAACAGCGGTACAATAAAGTCGGCACGGATTGTCCCGCCGACATCTCAGAACCAGGGCTGCATGGAAGAGGACATGCTGCACTTTGCCGGGCAGAACCTGCACCTCGACGACGACGAGCTGCAGTGGAAGTGTGAGCAGGGAATCCGTAACTACGATCCCTGTATATCCTGCTCGTGCCACTTCCTGAACCTCACCGTCGACCGAGGCTGATCGATGCCGACTACCACCGAACCGATGCTGCTCAGCGCCGCGCTCGCGACGGGCTTTGTGCTGGGACTGCGGCACGCACTGGATCCCGATCACATCGCGGCCGTGTCGACATTGTCCGTTCGCCGAAAAGAATATTCGGGCATCCTGCGACTCGCGGTCTGGTGGGGGTTGGGACATACCGCAACGATCGCGCTGGCGGCCGTCGTCGTGGCAGTTTTGAAGTCAGCGGTTCCGCCCGCTGTTGAGGCGTCGCTCGAAGCCGTTGTTGGGTTGATGCTGATCTTCCTCGGCGGAAGATTGCTTTTCAGGAGGTCCGACCGCGAAGCCGATAACAGGCACGCGCACGCGCAACGTCATGGCCGGACGGAGCGTCAGTCATTCCTTATCGGTGCCGTGCACGGTCTCGCCGGCAGTGCAGCGGTCCTGCTCCTGGCAGCCGTCACGATTCAGTCGGCCGCAGGACTCGCGCTGTTCATTCTGGTCTTCGGGGCTGGTTCAATCGGTGGGATGTTGCTGTTTACCGGCGTCCTGGGGATTCCGATCACGTACTTTGGCAGTTCCGCCGGGTTCGAGCGGGCGTTCGGCATCGTCGCATCGATTGCTTCCATCGTGGTTGGAATCATCGTGGTTGCCTCCTCGATTGGTCGGCTGGCGTGATGGGTGGCAGCATTCGAGTTATCGGAATCGGCAATCGCTACCGTCGTGACGACGGCTTCGGCGAGCTGGTGACTGATCGGCTCCGGGCATTGTTGCCGGACTCCATAGAGGTGCTGGCGCTGTCGGGCGAGGGCGTCGAGCTGATGGAGGCG
>JAGQWL010000082.1 GCA_020437385.1 Bacteroidota bacterium | reverse complement strand
TGGCTCACGATGAGCGTCCAGATCGGCTTTGTTGTCGGCGCGCTGTTTTCCGCCCTGCTGAATCTTGCCGACCGCATCCCGGCTCGCCTGCTGTTCGCGATTTCGGCTTTCGTCGGCGGCATGGCAAACGCCGCAATCGCATTATCCGTCACTTCGATCGGCCCGGCCCTTGCGCTTCGCTTCGTTACCGGCGCCGCCCTTGCGGGCGTTTACCCGCCGGCCATGAAGTTGATCGCGAGCTGGACGACGCGTGACCGCGGCCTCGGCATCGGTCTTCTCGTTGGCGCGATAACTGTCGGATCAGCACTGCCCTACCTGCTGACCTTCCTTTCGTTCGTCGGCTCGACCCACGCGATGCCGCCGTGGCCGATGTCGTTGATGCTCGCATCTGCATCTGCGGTGATCGCCGGCGGGATCGCGCTTCTGTTTGTCACGGAGGGACCCAACACGGTTCCTGCCGCCTCCTTCTCCTGGAGAAACGCCACGCGGACGTTCACCCATCCGCCGCTGCGACTGGCAAACTTCGGATACCTCGGCCACATGTGGGAGCTTTACGCCATGTGGGCGTGGGTGCCGATCTGTCTCATCGCCAGCTACACCGAGCATGGCCTCGGCGAAAACGCGGCCCGCCTTGCCGGCTTTCTCGTCATTGCCGTCGGCGGCGTTGGATCGGTTCTGGCGGGCAAATACGCGGATGAAGTTGGCAGGACGCTTACCGCCATACTGAGCCTCATTGTGTCCGGGACGTGCGCGCTTATTGCCGGGTTCTTCTTCTGGAGTCCACTGCTGTTGACGGTGATCTGCCTCGTCTGGGGTTTCGCCGTCGTTGCGGACAGCGCGCAGTTCAGTGCGGCAATCAGCGAAGTCAGCGAGCCCGAGTACATTGGCACAGCGCTGACCGTTCAGACCTGCCTCGGTTTTCTGCTGACAATGGTCTCGATTCGGATCATCCCTCCCGCCGTCGACCTGGTCGGCTGGCAATGGGCATTCTGGCTGCTGATTCCCGGTCCCGTGTTCGGCATCGTCAGCATGCTCGACCTGCGGCGGCTTCCGGAAGCCATCAAGATGGCGTCCGGCAAACGATGACTAGTCCTTCGGAACCGTTTCCTGCCAGTAGCGCATCTTCCCGATTCCGGGAATATCCGGCGACCCGTCGAAATTGAGTCCGAACTCCGCCGGATACTGTTCGTGAAGCACCTTCCCGTTTCGCGTCACACGAACCGCGCCCGCCATCGCGTATTGCACCGCGTCCTTCGTCTCGACAACAAAAAGGTGATAGGCGTCGGTCTCGTAATCACCATACTTGACTCGTCCCGATTCATAGTCGTACATCGGTCGACGCCAATCCCGGACGAGTTCCGCCTCCAGATCCATCTTCGCCGCGACCAGATACTTCTTGCCACCGCGTTCGATCTGAACGGCAAGCGACTGTGGCCCGCCCTCGGCCTGAACCATCGACACGGACGAAGCAAGTTCGGCGGGTGACACCTTCTTGTCGTGCGGAATCAGCACGGTTACGAACGTTTGAATGTCGTTGCGATAGCCGTGCCGGCCGATCATCTGGTAGACAAACTGTTCGTCCTGCCAGTACCTGTTCTGTGATCCTTCGCCCTGCTCGAGATAGCCTCGCTCGGGAAAGAGAACAAGAAGCCTCTCGTCGCCGGTCACATCGACCGTCCGGAGAGAGTCGTACGACGTGTCGTACCAGTTCTCTCCGCGCTCGTGGATGCGCCGCGTGTGCCACATGTTCGCCATCGTGAGGTATCCGGGATCCGTGAAACGCACGCCGTCGAAAACGATGAACCAGTCAAGGTCCTTGACGTAGGTCACAACTCGATCCGCCTCGTAGCCATACTTGCGGTCGATAATCCGCGTGCGCGTCATGTCGAAGCCGTCGAGGTTCAAAAAGTCGATCTTTCTGGTTTCGACCCGATGGTAGGCGCCAGAGTTGCGGAAGTAGTCGAGGAGGTTCTGACCTTCAACGGCAGACCGGCCCGGTGACGCGTACCGATACTGGCCCTCGTCCTGCCCCAGCGCAATCTTGCCTGGGCGTACAACAACCCGATTGTGGAAGTAGTCCGCTCGCCACGCACCGTATGGACCGGACGGCATGTAGTCGCGATAACCGCCGTCATGCAGCAGGACCGAGTTGTTGCGCATGAGGAGCACAACAGAGTTCTCGTCTGCATGGCCGTGATGCATCTTCTCTTCTTCAACCGGGATGGTCGTACGCAGGTACTCCCGGAAGAGCCATCCGCCGTCTCCCTCGTCGCGGTAATTGTAGAGCATGAACGTACTCGAGGGAGACCATCCGTCTCTGAATACGACCTTCTTGCCGACGATGTCATCGAGGACTTCCTCAGATCCCGACGCCGGTGTGACAGCAGGCAAATCGAAGTCCGCCCAGATGTAGGCGTCGGACAGGCAGAGCGCTGCGAAGATGCTCTTTCGCTCAGGGATCGGGTCGAGGAACTTGTGGAAGTATTGCGAGGCTGCCCAGCGAAACCGACCGTCGTTTGTGACCGATGCCGCCTTTTCGAAGAACGGGATCATCCGATCCCATCCGCCTCCCCAGTAGGAGTCACCAAAATCGGGGACGATGCCCGCCGGACTCATCAGCTTTAGAAAGTACTCAAAGTAATACGTCATAACCGGTGTCCGATAAAGGCTTTCGTCTTCCCGGACGTGGCTGGCATACCCGAGAAGCGAATACAGCCAGACACCGTTGTAGCCCGTCGCATCCTCTATCTCCCATTTGCCCCAGTTGTCATTGGCGATCGCTTCGCCGGCCATTTTCCACAGCGCACTCCGAGGGTTTTCGGGGACGACCTTGGCCACGTACGTCATGGCTTCGGCACGCAGCATGGCCCGATTCATCGGCCCCCACTCCTGAAAGTTGACGAGGTAGTCGGCACTTCCGGCCATCGCAGGTTCCAGCACCTTCTTGTCCGCCGCCGTCAACCGGCCATTTCGATCCAGCGCCTCGTACGCCTGAACATATTTCCCGAACGGGAAGATGTTGGGTATCACCGGGAGTTCGTCTCCGTACTCTGCCTTCGTCAGGTGAAAGTCCGCAGGGTAGGCGTCGCGGTACTTGCCGTAGTACAGCAAGAGGGACTTGGCTCGATCGAGGTACTTCGATTCACCGGTGATCTCGAACAAATTTGTTGACAGGGCCGCGAGATAGAGATCATTCGGCGGCGGATTGTAGCCGAATACGTACTCCAGATCAATGTTTTCGTACCAGCGGGCTCGACTCTCATCGATGTTCGCCCAGGCTTCTTCCGCAGCCGACACCATGTAGGCCAGGTACTCATCCCGGGAGACGGCGTCTGCAGGGGACTGAGCAACCGCCGGCGTTGCCGTGATGAAAGGAAGTGAGATCAGCAAAAGCAGCGAGCGAAACTTCATGGGTCGTTGGGTTGGATTTTACGTCGCATTTACAGCCTGGCCACCCAGGCGGACACAATATCGGCGAGGTCTTCCAGAACCTCCTGGGTCGAACGTCCGGACCGCTTGGGAACGGCAAATGAGTGATCTCCTTCCTCGACGAGGTGCATGGACGCCTTGGGCAGCGATTCGACAATGGGGCCAAGCAACGTCGGGTCGGCAAGCTTGTCGCGAGAGCCCTGGAGGAACAGCATCGGGATGTTCAACGATTCCAGCAAGTGTGCCCTCTGGGTCGAAGGCTTGCCCGGCGCATGAAGCGGGTAACCGAAAAAGACAAGTCCGTCCACCTTCGGTGCAGCGCCCGTGGCGATCGCGTCTGCGGTCACGCGCCCGCCCATGGACTTGCCGCCAGCAATGACGGGCAGCGACGGAAACCTCGTGCGGGCGTAGCCAATCGCTGCGTCTACGGCCTTGTACAGTTCCGGAGGGCGGTCAGGGTAGCTACGTCCCGCTGTCATATAGCGGAAATTGAACCGAATGACGGCTATCGAACGAGCGGCGAGCAGGCTGGCGACGGTCTGCATAAAACGGTGTTTCATGCCGGCTCCCGCACCGTGGGCAAAGACGAAGACGCTCGACGCGGTATCAGGCGCGTCGATGAGGAGTTCGAGCGGGTGAACCCCGTCGTTTTGCTCGACACTGACTGGTCGTGTGCCATCGGAAGCGGCCATTGAGCGGCTCAACTGCAGATTCGGAGGTCATGTGGCCCGCATCATTTGCGGCAATATTCTGAATGTAACCATGCTGCCCGAGTTCGGATACCGGCGTTCCATATCGCGCACACAGACGGCCGGGCCAAATGCACGATGAATTCATTGCCACACTTTCGCTAATTGCAGTATTTTTTGGCGTTTCTGCCCAAAAGTTCCTCCCCAGAAAGACCCTACACCACGACGAATGAACGTATCCATTCCTTTTGTTCGTAGACGAGCCGCGCTCTTCGCGAAGGTACTAGGATGTGCCCTGCTGCTATCCGGATTCCAACTACGCAGTGTTGCCCAGACCTACGATGTCACACTCTACGTTGACACGGCCGGTAACGACAATAATCCCGGGACATCGGCGAGTCCGCTTCGAACAGTACAAAAGGCGGCGGACATGGCGGTGACCAACAAACAGAACCAGCTTAGTACGCGCGTCCTGATTCGGCCGGGTACCTACAGGGAATTCGTGGACCTGACGAGGCGGACAAACTGGCCGACGAACGACCCCACGAATGCCGAACGGATGACCTTCGAGGGAACGGATGCGAACAACCCTGCGGTGATTTCCGGTGCCGATGTGTACACCGGCTGGACCCAGCAGGGAAACCTGTACACGCACTCGTGGAACTACGATTGGGGCCCCTACGTCGCTCCCTGGCAACAGACGACAGAAGCCCTGACAGAAATCGTTCTGCGCCGGGAAATGGTCTACGTAAACGACTCACGGCTCGACCCCGTCATGACATTCGGGGAGCTTGCCCCCGGAACGTTCTTCGTTGACGAAGCGGCAGATCTGCTTTACGTCTACCCACCCGCAAATGTTAATTTCGGCTCCGCGTTTGTCGAGGTCGCGATACGCGAGTCTGCGTGGGATTCGCAATACGAATACAACCTCACGGTCAAGAACCTTCGGTTCGAAAAGACGACTGACGCGTGGGACAACGCTCGGGGGCAATTCACTGCCGGCGACGTCGACAACCTGCTCATGGAGAATGTCGAATTCCGCTATGCGAACTGGACCGGTGCCTACATCGGCGAATCGAAGAACGTTACCGTGCGCAACATGATTGCGAACGACAACGGCGGGCGGGGATTCGCAATGTGGCGCATCATCGGTCTCAACATGCGGGATTCGCAGAGCCTGCGTAACAACTGGCGCGGGTGGCTCGGCGGATTCATCGGATGGACGGTTGGCAACAACATTGAAAGCAGCCACAATGTTCAGCTGATCAACCACGACGCCTCCGACAACTTCTGTCGCGGGCTCTGGTTTGACACAGACGTGGTGAATGCGGTCATCGACAACGCGACCCTGAACAATAATCGCTACGATGGCATTCTATTCGAGGCGGTGCAGGGACCCGTTACGCTGAAGAACTCGGAGATCAGGAACAACGACAGGTACGGAATCCTCGGCGGGATGGTGGAGAACTTGACGCTCGATCGAAATGTATTCGAGGACAACGGCCAGGCTTCAATCGTCGTCTCCGGCGCCAACGAAGGTCGCGGTGTCTCTAACTTTGAGACCGGCGTTTATCAGACGGTGCTGACGCGCAACTGGACGATGTACTTTAATCAGTTTGTCGGCAACGGTCCATACCTCATCGGCACAACGGTAAACAGCACGCGCTGGTCGGAATTCATCAACAGCTTGAGCTCCAACAACAACCTCTGGTGCGACGACACGAAGCCCAATGTTTTCCGACGGGACGGCGGCGTCCTGATGACCTTCGCGCAGTGGCAATCGTACACGGGCGAAGAAGCGACATCCGCCTACTGTTCCGAGGTGCTTCCGGTTGAACTGTCCGCATTCGACGCGGTCTCGGACGAGGGCTCCGTTGTCCTGCGCTGGTCCACGCTCTCAGAATCGAACAACGCAGGCTTCCGTGTCGAGCGTGACATTGCTGGTTCGTTTGAGTCCATCGGCTTTGTCAACGGTAACGGGACGACAACTTCACGTTCGGACTACTCATTCCGCGTGTCCGATCTGGCTCAAGGAACGCATCGTTTCCGCCTGACGCAGGTTGATGCGGATGGATCGGAATGGCACTCCCAGGTGGTCGAGGCGGTCATCGGAATCGACCAATTGTACGTCCTGTCGGACGTCTATCCGAATCCGATTGCGGTAGACGGAACGCTCCAGATCGCGGTGCGAGACGAGCAGCGGCTCACTGTCGAGGTATTCGACCTGCTTGGCAAGCGCGTTGCAACGGTACTCGACACACCGGTTTCGGCGGGAAGCCGCCGGGAGGTTTCGATCGATGCGTCGGGCCTCGCCAACGGAACCTACCTTGTTCGGGTGAGCGGCGACAACTTCCGGCAGACGCGAAAGCTGATGGTTGTGCGATAAGGTCTCGAACCAGGCCGGGCAGCTCCGCCCGGCCTGGAACCGGCCTGACTGGCACGACAAACGACTCAGCTTGGAACAGGTCGCTCACCGTGCTTCGACTGGCATCGACCGGCAGCGCCTGACACCGACCGCCTCAGCTCGGAATCAGCCCTTTCTGCCTGGCGTATTCGAACACGCTCCCGGCTCGGACAATCTCAGCGACTTCACCGAGCGGCTTGAGCAGGAAGGTCTCCTCGGTCGTGTGATTTGTCAGCGTCGCACTGTCAACGTCCACCTCGACGTCATCGCCGGTCCTGATTCGATCAATCAGACGTTGAGGGGATTCGATCGGGACGAGGAACCCACCGTCTACTGCGTTACGAAAGAAGATCCGGGCGAAGCTCTCGGCAACGACGACCCGGCAGCCGGCCTCAGAAATGGCGAATGGCGCGTGCTCTCGCGACGAGCCGCAGCCAAAGTTGCCACCCGCTACAATGACCTTGAAGCGGGACGGCAGGCCTTCGCGGTCGGCATCACAGTCTGCGAAGGGCGTATTGCCCGTGGGGAGCCCCTGCCCTGCCGGCGGAACAGCACTCATGGCGTAGCAGCCATACAGCCTTCGTTCGTCCGGCTCGGTCATCGAGTAGACGAGGTGCTCGGCCGGGATGATCTGATCCGTATCGACGGAATCGCCCACCACGTATGCGGGGCCGCGTACTGTCTTGTCCATTTCTTGTCTGAAATACCGTTAAACGAGGACCTCGCGCGGATCCGATATCACACCGTGCAGCGCCGATGCGGCGACGGTCAGCGCCGACGCGAGGAATACGGACGAGGACTTCGAACCCATGCGACCCGGGAAATTCCGGTTCGTGGTTGAGATTACGACTTCGGTCCCGTGCGTCCTGCCGAAGGTATCCGGCGGACCGCCGAGGCAGGCGGCGCAACTTGATTGCCCGATCTTGCAGCCGGACCGCTCGAAGATCTCACGGAGCGTGACGCCGTCGATCTGCTGTGTATCGAGCGCTCGATCCACTTCCGTGCTTGCCGGCACGACGTACGTATCAACGCGAACCTCGTTACCGCGCAGAATTGACGCCGCCGCCACGAAGTCTTCCAGCTTGCCGCCGGTGCAGCTGCCGATGTAGCAGCGATCCAGCCGCGTCCCGGCGACCTCCGAAACCGTCGCGCGATTGTCGGGCGAATGCGGCTTCGCCACCACCGGCTCCATCTCGGATACATCGTATCGATACTCTGAGTGGAATCGAGCATCGGGCGCGCTGTGCAGCACTTCGAATGCCGCGTCTGTGCGCTCCTTCACATACGCTACTGTAACGTCATCCGCGGCGATAATGCCGTTCTTGCCGCCGGCCTCGATCGCCATGTTGGTCAGCGTCATTCGCTCCGGCATCCCGAGGTCATAAACGGCGTGGCCGTCGAACTCCATTGCCCGGTACGTTGCGCCATCAACACCAATGTCGCCGATCACAGAAAGGATGAGATCCTTCGCCATCAGGTAAGGCGGGAGTGTTCCTTCAAAAACGAATCGCATCGTTTCGGGCACGCGCACCCACAGTTTGCCGGTCCCCATGATCAGGGCGGCATCCGTGTTACCGACACCTGTTGAGAACAGCCCGAATGCACCGGACGTGCACGTGTGGCTGTCAGTTCCGATAAGCGTTGAACCGGGCCTGTTGAAACCTTCCTCCGCGAGCCCTACATGGCAGACGCCTTTATAACGATCAGAGAACGCGTCGTAGAAGTGCGGCAGCTTCTGGTCCGATGCAAAGGCTCGCAGCACCTCGAGGTTGCGATGCGCGTGCTTGTTGGCCGTGAAGATGTAATGATCGGGCATG
Source organism: Bacteroidota bacterium (assembly GCA_020437385.1). GTDB lineage: Bacteria > Bacteroidota > Rhodothermia > Rhodothermales > JABDKH01 > JAGQWL01. The sequence goes on along the minus strand of JAGQWL010000082.1, from coordinate 2,521 downwards.
ATCACCAGCTTCTCCTTGTCCCATACCCGCGCCGCCTCACCGAACTCACGTTTGAAGATGTCGATCGTCGGCGGTCCGCAAACGTCGTGAGTCATCAGGACGTCGATGTCGATCCAGACGTGTTCGCCCGGCGCGACGCGATCGCGACCCGCATGACGCGCTATGATTTTCTCGGTAAGTGTCATCAGGCGCTGCCACCCTGAAAGGCCTGCATAATGCTCTCACCAACAAACTGGACCGACTCGCGATCAACGCGGTATGCCGCGAGATGGTTGAGCGCCTCGAGATAGGCCTCTACCGACGCTCGCAGCACATCCGTACTACGAGCAGTACCCGCGAAGCAAGCGCCGCCGTATCCGATCAGAACGGACACCTCGCCCACCGCGTCCGCACCTTCTGACGTCGAGCGAATCGAATAGGTAATCAGGTCGTGCGTCTCGCCCACGGCCTGGTCGATGGCTCGATAAAGCGCATCCACCGGACCATCTCCGGTCGCGGTTCGTGTGACGAGATCGCCGTCCGCCGTGTGCAGAACGCTGATAGTTGCAGTTGGCTCGACGGCAGTACCGACCCGGACGTCCATCGTGTCAAGTCGGTAAAAAGCGGTTTTCATTTGTGTCCTGGTTGTCTTGTTCAACAGGAAGAATAGGTCCGAGTCATGGACCTCCTTCTTCTGATCTGCTACTTCGAGAAACCTCTCGTATAGCTCTTGTCGCTGCTCTTCCGGAACAGGGATTCCGAGCCGCTCGAATCGTTGGAACAGGCCCCGCCTGCCTGAATGGCGACCGAGGCGGATTGACTCCGACTCCTGCCCAACGTCCGCCGCGCTCATAATTTCATACGTCGCACGATCCTTCAGAACACCGTCCTGATGGATACCCGCCTCGTGACTGAATGCGTTCCCTCCCACGATGGCCTTGCATTCCGGAACTGCAAATCCGGTGCACTCTGCCACCAACCTGCTGGCAGGCGTCAGCAATCTGCTCTCAATCCCGGTGCCAAAGCCGAAGAAGTCGCCCCGCACCTGAATTGCCATTGCAATTTCTTCGAGGGCGGCATTTCCTGCCCGTTCCCCGATCCCGTTGATCGTACATTCGATCTGACGGGCGCCCGCAACTGCAGCGGCAAGGGAGTTGGCAACGGCAAAGCCAAGGTCATCGTGGCAGTGCGCCGATAGAACCACATTGTCGGGCAAACTACATCGCTCCCGTACTGTTTCAAAGATCGCGGCATATTCGGCCGGGATACAATAGCCCGTCGTATCCGGCAGATTGATCGTCGTTGCTCCGGCCTCAATTGCTGCCTGGATCATTTCGATCAGATAGGCGACCTCCGTTCGCCCGGCATCCTCCGCGCTGAACTCCACGTCCTCGGTGAACGTACGCGCGTAACGAATCGCATCAACCGCCATCCCCATCACGGTGTGGCGCTTTTCCGGCATCGACCGCCCGTACCGATCGCTTCCGAACTTGCTCCGAAGGTGAATGTCGCTGGTCGCAATGAAGGTGTGTATTCGCGTACTTCCACCTCCCTGCAACGCCCTCCCCGCAGCAAGAATATCCTCCTCTGTTGCCCTCGCCAGGCCGCAGATCGTTGGCCCGGATACCTCCTGGATGACCTGGCGTACCGCTGCCGACTGCTGCGGCGACGATACGGGAAAACCTGCCTCGATCACGTCCACTCCTAATAGGGCAAGCCGTCGAGCTATCTCAACCTTGTCCTGCAATGTCATCGAGGCGCCAGGCGCCTGCTCGCCGTCTCGGAGCGTTGTATCAAAAATCGTGATGCGTTCCATTCTTTATTGCCCTTGTTCAAGACGGAACTCGATCCGTCCGTTTCTACAATCACCCGACACGCTGCTCGGCAAGCGGCACCTGCATGCGGGTACAAACCATTTCTGAAAATTGAGTTGTGCTCAAGGTGTGCGAGTCGTCGGACGCAACATCTCTGGTTCCGTACCCGTTCATCCGAACATCCGCTACTGCCCGCCGAATTGCATCCGCCGGACGCGATTCACCGAGATAGTCGAGGAGCATTGCCGCGCTGAGAATCGCGCCGACAGGATTCGCAATTCCCTTCCCTGCGATGTCCGGCGCGCTCCCATGCACGGGTTCGAATAACCCGTGCCGCGAACCAATACTGGCCGAGGGAAGCAGCCCAATCGAGCCCGGCAGCACCGCTCCAAGATCCGAGAGGATGTCACCGAAGAGGTTGCCGCACAGCAGAACGTCAAACGAAGACGGCCTCGTCACAAGCTGCATGGCGGCATTGTCCACGTAGAGATGATCCAGGTCGACATCCGGATAATCCTCCTCGTGAATGCGTGCAACCGTCTCGCGCCACAGGCGTGAAGACGCGAGCACGTTTGCCTTGTCAACAGAAGTGACGCGTCCCCGCCGAAGTCGCGCCTGCTCGAAAGCCACTCGCGCAACGCGATCGATCTCCGCCGTGCGATAGACCATGGAATCAAGCGCCACTTTGCCCACGCTACCCTCGTCTCTGATCCAACGTGGTTCACCGA
>JAGQWL010000081.1 GCA_020437385.1 Bacteroidota bacterium | reverse complement strand
GGGTCGAAGTAAGCATACTCTCGTCCCGTCAGGTCCAGGTCCTGATAGTCGCCCCTGTAGACTCCCCTTTCGACTTCATGCGACTGTTTGGTCGACACGTTGCCCTGGTCGAGCACGTTGCGGCGACGCACATCGTAGATGCGATACGAAACGCGAACTTCCTTCTCCTGCGTAAAGCGGCGAAGCACGTACGTCGTGTCCTGCGGATTGCGTCCACGTGTGCGGGCCCGTTTGGTGTCTTCCTTGACCTTCTTGTCCTCGACTACGTAACGACTGATTTCCCCCGCAAAAACATAGTCCGCATCGACGGACCTTCCAATTTCGATCGCGTCACCCCGCGACAGCACGTGGTTACCGCGACCGGACACGCGGCGCAACTCCCGGCGAACGACGATCGGGTCGGCCGTTGCGATAAACGGCGGCGGTGCCGCCCAGAAATCGTACAGCAGCACGTCGTTCAGGTCGTCCTCGAACAGTCTTGGGGCGGATCGGGAGACCTCGTCGGTTGATGCGAGCGCAACAAACGCAACGAGTCGGGTACCCTCCGAAAGGGCGCTCTCCTGGAGCTGCGCGGCAAGCTGACCGAGTTGATGGTCGATGCCCACGATAGCGATTGTTTCAGCAGCGTGGTCGAACGCGGCACCGAATTTCTCGCGATCGAACTCGTTTCGTCCCCACGCGAGCTGAACGCCGGCAACGGATTCGTCAATGGTTCGCTCGCGGTCCGGCGTGATGTTCGGCCACTGACGCGCGCGTGCATACTCGTCGATGGAACGGGCATACTTTCCTTCGTCTGCAGATCGCTCGGCGCGCAGCAGCAATTCCGCGAAGGCATCTTCCTCTGCCGAGTCAATGCTGTCCGCCAGACCATCCGGCGAATCGATAAAAACGTCGACCGCCTCACACTGACTGATGAGCTGCTCGATCGCACGGTACCGTTCGTAGGCCGAGAGGGACTGTCCGGCCGCATCGTAGTCCTTGGCCGTCGCCCAATCCTCGTCGACCACCTTCGTCGCTGCGGAGCGGAGGCGCTCCTTGGCATCCTCATATCCTGGCTCTTTCGAAAGGACGGCGAGGTAGTAGCTTACGGCCTGTCGGTAGTTGCCCTGCTCTTCGAGCTTGACGCCCTTTTCGTAACGCTTCTTCGTACTGACACAACCCGAGACAAATGCAAGGCTTATGAGCACGATGAGGAGGGCGGGGCCGCGTTCAACCAATCGCCTGAAGGCCGCGGAGTATGACGTCGAGCGCATGATCGAGTGTGTCAAATGGGATTGTCAGTGGTGGGGCAATCCGGATCAGATTGTTTGAATGTAAGGTCCAGCCGAGTAAGACGCCGCCGTCGAGGCAATACCGGACGACCTTCTCGGTCGCGTGGTCACTAGCAAGAACGAGTCCAAGCATCGCGCCGAGACCTCTGATTTCGACGATCAGCGGATGGTCCAACCGTCCGCGAATGTGCTCGCCGATACGATTCGCTCTATCGGAGAGATCGTCCCGAATGAGAATCTCCAAAGTTTTCAGTGCCGCCGCGCACGAAACCGGGTGACCGCCAAATGTTGTTACGTGACTCAGCGGCGGATCCCGCCGAAACGAATCGAACACGCGGCCGCTCGACACGAACGCGCCAAGCGGCATGCCTCCGCCCATTGCCTTGGCGAACGTGATGATGTCCGGAACGACGCCGAAGTGCTCAAAGGCAAACAGCCTGCCGGTCCGTCCAAATCCGGTCTGGATCTCGTCGAAGATCAGTAGCGATCCGGTTTCGTCGCAGCGATGTCGCAGGGCCTGCATGAATTCGGTCGATGGAACCCGGATTCCGCCTTCACCCTGAACCGGCTCGATGATCACGGCCGCAATCGATTCGTCGATGCTGTCCAGTGCAACCGCATCGTTGTACGGTAGAAAGGACACTCCCGGCACCAGCGGCTCGAAAGGCCGGCGGTACACGTCGCGGCCGGTGACCGACAACGAACCCATCGTGTCGCCGTGATACGATCGATCGAACGAGACAAATTTTGATCGTCCGGTGTGCTTTCTCGCCAGCTTGAGCGCTCCCTCGTTCGCCTCCGTCCCGGTCATCGTGAAATAGACCGTACTCAGCTTGTCCGGAAGAACCGAGGCGAGGCGCTCCGCGAAACGCACCTGGGGCGTCTGGATCAGCTCGCCGTAAACCATAACGTGCATGTGCCGCCCGACCTGCTCGCGTACGACCTCGACAACTTCCGGGTGGCAGTGACCGAGTGACGAGACCGCGATACCGCTGATGAGGTCAATGAGCTCGCTTCCATCCGACAGCCGGAGAGTCGGACCGACAGCGCCGACAACCTCGAGCCCGATCGGGTTGTCGCTCGTCCACGCGAGGTGCCGGGCGAAGCTGTCTGCGAGATTGACGTTGGTCACGGTGATTGCGCGTTCGCGCGCGTCGCGCGCGGAGTCGAAGATAGCCGGAAGATAAGAAGATAGGATGGGTTCGTTGGAATGGGTGGATGGATGAATGCGTGAATGAGGGAATGAGGGAATGGGTGGATGGATGAATGGGTGAATGAGGGAATGGGGGAATGAGGGGATGGGCGATGTCATCCCGACGCGCTGGCGGTGTTCCGTGAAGGGCGTCGAACTTGTTGGTGGCTGAGTCAAACCGTGGACCGAAGCGGCTGGAAGAACGAACGGCGCGCTTCCGATTACTCTTGCCCGGTCCTGTCGCCATGCGTTTGCCGAAACGTTTGCGGCGACGCGCTAGTCTCGATGCGTCCACCGATACGTTTGCGGCGACGCGCTAGTCTCGATGCGTCCGCCGATACGTTTGTGGCGATGCGCTAGCCTCGATGCGTCCGCCGATACGTTTGT
>JAGQWL010000080.1 GCA_020437385.1 Bacteroidota bacterium | reverse complement strand
TCTGACAACTGACCTCTGACAACTTTGCCTGTCACTGCTCACTTCGCGAGCGAAGCGAGCGCCATTCATTCCTTCATTCCTTCATTCCTTCATTCCTTCATTCCTGAGCGCGATCGGAGATCGCGCGATCACGGCTTCACCGCCGACCCCGGCTCGCGCTTCAGCTGCTTCGCCTGCTTCACCCACTCGTCCCGCTCGATCCGGCCCTTGAACACCTCAAGCAGATCGTCGACCTGCTTGACGTCAGACTTTCGCCAATCGGCAACTTGCCAGAAGTAGTACACGCCGATCTTGTGCAACAGCTTCTCGAGCTTCGGGCCTACGCCGGAAATTCGCTTCAGGTCGTCAGGCGTGCCATACTCGGCGGACTTGAGGAGGCGAGGTCCGGTGGAGCGCATTGTCGTCTTGCGTGCCTCCGTTGCTGCGGCGACCTGACGGTTGATCGAGATTTCGCTCAGCTTCTTTTCGATATCGACAAGCTTCGACTGAACAGGCGACAGGTTCGCTTCCGGAATGCGGATAGAGCGCACGGCGTCCTCGACGTTCGCGATGCGCTTGTCGAGCGGATCGAGGTTGACGAGCTGCGCGCGCTCGGGCTTCGGAATCGCGCGAATCGCCGCCTCCACCTGATCCATTCTGTTGTAAACGGGTTTCAGGTCGACCGACTCAGGCTTCTCCGGCTTCGGCATCGCCTTGACCAATGCCTCGAGTTCCTCAATCCGGCGATTCACCGGCGACAGGTCGACCTTTTCCGGCGGCTGCGGACGCGGCATCTCGGCGATCACCTTTTCAAGCGAGGCTATGCGATGGTTGATCGGACCAAGATCGACCGGATGCGGCGGCTCGGGCGACGGAAGCGACTTGATCATCCCCTCGAGTGCATTGATGTGATCGTGGATCGGCTGAAGACTGACTCGCTCCGGCTCCGAAGGCTGCGGAATGCTTCGGATCATCCCCTCCAGTGCATGGATGTGCTCGTGCACAGGTTGAAGATTGAGCTTTTCGGGCTCAGCCGGACGAGGCAGATTGCGGATCGCCTCTTCAAGCGCTCCAACGCGTTCATGCAGCGGCTGCAGATCAACACGAACCGGCTCGGGTACCGGAATACCGCCGATCAGCGCCTCGATGTTGCCCATCCGATCGCGGATCGGGCCGAGGTCCACTTTCTCCGGTACGGGCGGCGCCGGAATGTTCTTGATCGACGCTTCGACCGCACCGATGCGTTCATGCAGCGGGTCGAGCTCGACCTTCGGAACCTCTGGCATCCGGATCCCCCGGATCAGCGTCTCCAGCGCACCGATCCGTTCGTAAACCGGCTCCAGATCGACCTTCTCGGGCCTGGGCGGCGCGGGTAGATTCTTCACCAGCGACTCAACGGCTGCAACACGATCCAACACCGGGCCGAGATCGATCTTATCCGGCTTCGGCAAACCCTTAACCAGCGTCTCGACCGATGTCACACGTTCGTGCACCGGGGACAGATCGACGGGCTCCGGCTTTGGCATTCCGTTGACCAGCGTCCTGACGCCGTCAATCCGCGTAAAAACGTCCGCGAAGTCAACGTCTTTCGGTGCTGGTATCGCGTCAACCTTTGCATCGACCTCACCGATCCGGCTTTCGAGCGCGCGAAGGCTCCCCCACAGCTTACTCCACGACGTTTCGTTGGCGGACGCATTCGACATCAACGTCTCATAACTCTCGGTGACATCAACAATGCGCCGCCGGGACCACCACCAACCGAGGATGAATCCCAGCAGTGTCGTCGCAAGAAACAGCAGCGCGTACTTGGCAATCAGATAACTCATAACTCACTCCCACTGAAGTTGAAAACTGGTTGAGGTCTAGTTGAGATCCGCGACCTTGATTTCGATGCGGCGGTTCTGCGCCCGGCCGGCCGGCGTGTTGTTGCTCGCGCGCGGCCGATCTTCACCAAAGCCGCTCGCGGTCAGTCGATTCGGGTCGATGCCGAGCTTCGTGAGCGCGTCAACAACCGCCTGCGCACGTTGCCGGCTGAGGTTCTTGTTGTAGGCGGCATCACCCACGTTGTCCGTGTGGCCCTCGACAATGAGATCGCCCGGACACCCTTTCGCGACATCCGCGATCCGATCGAGCAGTGACTGACTGTTGGCGGATATCACCGCACTCGCCGTGCGGAAGTTGATCGTCGACTGGCCAAGCAGTTCGGCAAGCTGCGTATTGCATGCATCCACCTCCTCGGCAATCTGGAGCCGAAAGTCGCCGATCCGATTTGGATACTCCGAGCTCTCAAAGCCACTGCGAAGCCTCGCCTCCAGATCACGCGTGGTACGACCCCATGCAGACAGGACGCCGTCGGACCACCGCGCACCGCCGGACGTGACATCCGCAAGAACAGCCCATGCCTTGTCCGCCGCCCACTGATAGCCCGGCATCGCCGCCAAGCCCGTAACGCGCAACGAGTCTGTCACATCAGTAAACTTCGCGCGCGCGTCGGCAAGAATTGATTTGCGGATGTCCTCATTTGGAACATCACCGCGAAGGACGATCCCGTTCGCGCCACGGATAAACTCGAAGTTGTGCACGACGGCGGCTTTGTCGGTAGACAGGTCTACGCCGACGCGTGTCGGACAGACGAGGTCCGGAGCAATCCACGTATCGCAAGTCGAACCGCGCGCAATACTTGCGACACGTGCCTCGTCCTTCTCGTCCCCCGTGCCGGTCACAACGATGTGCTGGCCATCAACGTACACACCCAGCCCCATGTATCCCGCCTTGACGAGATTCGCCTGGACGGACGATTGGGTTTCATTCTGAATGTCGGGCGCAGTCTTGAGCAGCCCGTAGAGAAACAGCCCGACCAGCCCGAGCAAAGGAAGGATGCCCCACGGCCACCAGCCGAGCGGCGCGTCTCGTTTTCTGTAATACCGGCGAACGGTACGCGAGTAGGAACGGGACGTAGAATGGGCGGACGAGTCGCTGGATGCGACTCCCGCACGTGTTTGTCCTGACACTGCAACCTCCGGGTTTATCTGACAAACGGGCCGGGCGGGTCCAAAGCGGTGCCCGGCCGTGGCTTACCGGAGTATAGCGGATTCGGACGGCAGTTGCAGTAGGTGGGGTAGGATCGCGACGATTACGGGGAAAAAGGCCACCGAACGGGGAAGAATCGTTGGTCGCGATCTTCGATCGCGGAATCGAAGAAGATAAGAGGATAAGAAGATAGGAGGTCGTCGCGATTCGAAGGCGCAGTCCTGAGTCCCGAGGGTTGCTTCTGTGCTTCGAGGGAACTCGGCGGCTCGGGATCACCACTAGTCGCTCCCAGAGAGGTCCCGAAGAAACCACGGCCGAGCCGGATGGATGACCTCCTTCATTCCATCATTCCATCATTCTCCCATTCCCCCATTCTCCCATTCTCCAATCCCATTCTCCCATTCCCACAGCGCGATCAGCGATCGCGCGTCAATGAAACGTCTCCCCCTTCGCGAGCATCTCGACGATCGATACGATTCGCCGCGCCTTCGTCTCGGGGCGCTTCGCCGAATGCAGTCGGTAATAGATGGCGTACAGATTCGCACGATTCAGCGTCTCGAAGAACTTCTTGGCCGCACGATTTTTCTTGAGGGCCTTGTAGAAGTCGTCCGGGATTTCGAGATCCGCAGATCCCGCGTAGGCCTCGTCCCACCTGCCGTCGGATTTCGCCGCTTCGACCTGAGCGAGTCCGGGCTCCTGCATCCTGTCTTCCTTGATGAGTCTCTGTGCGTGCTCGCGGTTTCGTTTTGACCACTTCGACTTCGCCCGCCGAGGCGTGACGCGTTGAAGGTAGGCGTCGTCATCGAGTGATCGTTTAAGTCCGTCGATCCAGCCCCACGCGATGCACGCAACAACACAATCATCCCACGTGACGGAGGGCACGCCGGAGTCCTTCTTGTAGATCTTCACCCATAGCTCATCCGCAGAGTCGTGGTTCTTCCTGAGCCACTTTTCGAGGTGGGCGGGGGTCTTGAACGGGAGGTGGTTGTCGGAATCCATGGGACGCGCGATCACATGATCGCGCGGAATCGAGGAAAATAGGTTCGCACAATCTGCGATTGCACGGAATCGAGGAATCGAGGAAGATAAGAAAATAGGAGTGGGCCGAGTAGAAGGTATGATTGCACTCGCCATCTCGCGACGCGACGCCCTACGGTGATTCAACGAGGCAGATAGTACCATCCCCGCCGACGCATCCACGCGGGCTACGATTCTACGAATCCACGATTCTTTCAAAGGCGTCTCTACGTTTCCGCGTTTTTCCAAAGCCTTCCGCAACCTCCGCCCCACGTAGATTCCGAGATTCTTAGATTCGTAGGTTCCACACACCGGGTGCGCCTGCCGGAACGCCCGGTCCGCCTCGCAACGCTCAATCCCTGCTCAGCCACCATGAGACCGCTCGTCTTCGCCGCAACACTCGCGCTATCCCTCTGCCTGCCCCCTTCGGCCGCCTCAGCGCAGGACGCACTGCCGTCCATCGCCGACAAAACCGAGGGGCTGCAGAAGAAAGACGGCTTCGTTCCAATCTATTGGGATGCCGCTAACGCGAAGATCTTTCTGGAAGTCGGCGCGGCGGGCGCGGACGAGCGCGAGGGCAGCGTCGGACTCGATCAGGAGTTCCTCTACCTCTCCTCTCTGCCGGCCGGGCTCGGATCGAACGACATCGGACTTGACCGCGGGCTTCTCGGCGGCGAGAAGGTCGTACACTTCGAACGCGTCGGCAAACGCGCGTATCTGATGCAGCCGAACCTCCGCTTTCGTGCGAGCAGCGACAACGCGAAAGAGCGCGCCGCCGTCGAGGACGCCTTCGCGACGAGCATCGTGTGGGGCTTCGAGGTTGTTGCCGAAACGGACGGGCGTTCGCTCGTCGACGCGACGGACTTCATCGTACGCGACGCGATGGACGTTGCCGGACGATTGAAGTCCTCGCGCCAGGGCTCCTTCAACGTCGACAAAAACCGGAGCATGCCGTACGTCGAAAGTACAAAGGCTTTTCCGGACAACACCGAGCTCGAAGCACGCGTGACGTTCGCGAGTTCTGATCCAGGCGGATGGGTTCGCTCCGTCGCCGCCGATGCGGATGCCGTTACGCTTCGCATCCGCCAGTCCCTGATTCGCCTGCCCGACGACAACTATACGCCGCGGGCATTCGATCCGCGCTCCGGGTTTGGTGCCCTGAGCTATGTCGACTACTCATCGCCGATCGGTGACGACAAGGTCACCCGCTACCTCGTTCGCCATCGGCTCGAAAAGACGAATCCCGAAGACGCGTCCAGCCCGGTCGTCGAACCGATCATCTACTACCTCGACCCAGGCACGCCGGAGCCGATCCGCTCCGCCTTGCTGGACGGCGCCCGCTGGTGGGCGGATGCGTTCGCCGCAGCGGGTTTCGAAGGCGCGTACAAGGTTGAGATGCTGCCGGACGGCGCCGACCCAATGGACGTCCGCTACAATACGATCCAGTGGGTGCACCGCTCGACGCGCGGATGGAGTTACGGTGCGTCCGTCGTCGACCCGCGGACGGGCGAAATTATCAAAGGCCATGTTTCGCTCGGCTCGCTTCGTGTACGGCAGGATTATCTGATTGCGGAAGGACTGCTCGCGCCCTACAAGAACGGCACCGTTCCGCCGGACGATCCGATGCTGCAGATGGCGCTTGCCCGGATCCGCCAGCTTGGCGCACACGAGGTTGGCCATACGCTCGGGCTCGCGCACAATTTCGCGGCTTCGATTTCGGATCGCGCGTCGGTCATGGACTATCCGGCGCCGCTCGCGACCGTTTCCTTTGACGGCAAAGTTTTGTTGGACCGCGCCTACGACACGGGCATCGGCGAGTGGGACAAGGTGACAATCGCGTATGGCTATTCGGAGTTTCCGGATGGAACGGATGAGGAGGCCGCGCTGGAGAAGATCCTGCAGGATGCGCGGTCGGCCGGACTCGAATACATCTCGGACACGGACGCGCGTCCGCTCGGTGGGGCCCACCCGGATGCGCACCTCTGGGACAACGGTTCGGACCCGATTGCGGCGCTCGAGAACGAGATGGACGTGCGGCAGGTGGCACTGTCGAACTTTACCGAGGATGTGATCCGGAATGGCCGTCCGATGGCTACGATCGAGGAGGCGCTCGTTCCGCTCTATCTGCGACATCGGTATCAGATCGAAGCGGTGTCGAAGTTGATCGGCGGCGTGCGGTACGAATTCAGCGTCAAGGGGCGCGAGGCGAACGCGCCGCGACCGGTC
>JAGQWL010000079.1 GCA_020437385.1 Bacteroidota bacterium | reverse complement strand
AGAATCGTAGAATCGTGGACTGGAGGGAATGTAGGAGAATCGGAAAGTAGGAAAGTAGGAAAGTAGGAAAGTAGAAGTGTGGACGCGTCCTATTCTGACAACTGACAACTGACCTCTGACAACTTTGCCTGTCACTGCTCACTTCGCGAGCGAAGCGAGCGGCCCCCATTCTCCCATTCCCCTATTCCCCCATTCATTCCCTCATTCATTCCTTCCGGAGCGCGATCTCTGATCGCGCGACTACGTTCGCGCGATAACGATCGCCGCTCGAATCCCGAGCGTCCCGTAGCTAGACATTCCTTCAAACGATCGTCGCTCGATCGGGATGTGGCTGCAGTCCAGTACGGTCTTTCCTTCGTCTGCGTCAACCTCCGGATCGTGTACATAGACGAAGTGCTCGTCCAGTCCCGTCACCACGACCCAGTGCGGCGCCTTGTTGCTCGTCAGGCGATAGGTCGAAATCATCACGATGGGGACCGCTCCGGCATCGAGACGATTCTGGACATCGGTGAGCGTCATCGGCTTCCGATGCAGCTTGATATCCGTCTGAGCAATCTGTTTCTCGAAATCGCGCTGCACGAGTTCAATGATTCGCTTCTTTTCGGCGTTTCTCACGCCGCGGACGAACAGCGTCTGGTCGCGATTCAGAAACACCTCGACGGCGAAGCCGCGCCGGTGTGCCGCTAACGCCAGACCGTGCGGTCCGCAGCCCCCACTTCCTGTCGTCATGAAGATCGTCGTCGCCTCGCGCCAGATCTGCAGCTCAAGCGACGTATCCAGCTTCAACGTCGGCTGCAGGCGTCGCATTGCCATCATCAAAGCCGCTGGGCCGCAGGTGAAATCCGTCGTCTGTTCGTAGAACGGCGTCTTCTTGATCGGAGCCGAGCTGATGTCCAGAATCCGCTTTTCGTATCGGCGCGCCGTCTCGTGATCCTCGTAGTAGTCCTCGATCGTGTCGAACTGGCGGTAACCGGTACGCTCGTAGAGCGCGATGGCAGCATCGTTATCGGAGCGAACCTCGAGGCGCATGTACGCACAGTCATGCTCGCGGGCCGCCTCCTCGGAGTGGTGCAGAAGCAGGGCCCCGACACCGTGTCCGCGGGCTGCCGGTGAGACCGCCACGGAATAGAGCCGGGCGAGTGATGTACCACGGTTGTACAGGACAAGCGAATAGCCGACGATCGCCCCGGCGAGTTCAGCCACGAGCAGACTCGCGTTCGCCTGCGTGATCATGTACCGGAAGTTCCGCCGAGACAGGATGTCACTGTCAAAGGACGACGTCTCGAGCGCGACGAGCGCATCCAGGTCCGCCAGCTTCGCCGGGCGGATGACCGGGCCCGATTCCGTACTGCCGGAACGGGAATGCGATCCGCCGTTTTTCGGAGTGCGCTTCTGGCGCCTGGGCGTTCTCGATTCGGCGGCGGTTGTTCTTTTCTGGCGTGCCACGGGGAACCTGTGGTTCGATTGGGCTATCAAGATGTGGTTCGATTGGGCCATCAAGATACAGCACCGCCTCATGTCTTCCGACGGCAGCGGTTACTACATTGGCCCATCCCCGGCTCCACCTGGTTCAACTGGATCGTCCTTCCGCCGCCGTCACATGAGCAAGCTGATTGTTGTTGTTGAACACGCCCGCGATTGGGAATCCTACTTCCCGAGCGACAACCTCGTCACGGCCGAGCAGTACCTCGCGGAAGGTCCCGGCGACGCCGGCAAGGCCGAGGTCATCAATCTTTGCAGGAGCTACCGCTATCTCGGCCTCGGCTATTATTGCTCGCTGCTTGCAGAGGCGCGCGGCCACCGCGTGCTGCCCACCGTCCGTACCATCAATGACCTGAGTCGCAAGTCCATCTACGGACTCGATGTCGAAAGCCTCGACGCCTCCCTGCAAAAAGGTCTCGCTGGAGTGGACGCGGACACCTCTACCTTCGAGCTGTACGTCTACTTCGGCTACACGCGCGTCTTCGCGATGGCGGAGCTTGCCCGGCAACTCTTCGATCTCTTCCCCTGTCCGATTCTCAAAGTTGCATTCCGAAAAACGGCACACTGGGAAGTTGAGTCCATCCGCACGATTGGCATCAACGGCCTTTCCGAGTCGCAGGAGGACGAATTCGCTGAAGCCCTGAACGCATTCTCGCGGAAGGTGTGGCGGAAGCCGCGCTCGAAGAAGAAGTATCGCTACGATCTGGCGGTACTGCACGATCCGGAGGAAGACTTCCCCCCGAGCACGAAGGCGTCCCTGAAACGCTTCGTCAAGGCCGGGCGGAAACTGGGGATCGACGTCGACCTGATCACGAAAGAGGATTTCAATCGGATTGCAGAGTACGACGGGCTGTTCATCCGCGAAACAACCGCCCTCAATCACCACACCTACCGATTCGCCAAGCGCGCAGAACGGGAAGGCATGGTTGTGATTGACGATCCCTCATCGATTCTGCGCTGTACGAACAAGGTCTACCTTTTCGAACGCCTTACCGCCCACCGCATTCCCGTACCTCGGACGCGCGTGCTCTATCGGGACCATCCGGAGCAACTCGAGAAGGTTGCGCGAGAGTTCGGCTTTCCGATTGTGCTCAAGGTACCCGACGGCTCGTTTTCACGGGGCGTGATGAAGGCGGCCGATGTGGACGAGCTTCGCGCCGCCGCTGAAACCTTGTTCAAGCAGTCAGTCCTGATTCTGGCGCAGGAGTTTTTCTACACCGAGTACGACTGGCGCATTGGCGTGCTTAACAAGAAGCCGCTGTTCGTCTGCCAGTACCACATGGCGGCGGGGCATTGGCAGATCTACAATCACGATTCACGAAAAGACAGCTACGGCGACTCCACAACGCTGGCCGTGGAGGATGCGCCGAAGCAGGTCGTCGACGTTGCCGTGCGAGCAGCAAACCTGATCGGCGACGGACTCTACGGTGTCGACCTGAAACAGCGCGGCAATGAGGTTGTCGTGATCGAGGTGAACGACAACCCGAACATCGACGACGAGGTGGAGGACGCCGTGCTGGGGAAGGAGCTCTATCTCGAGATCATGCGTGAGTTTTTGCGGCGGATGGTCCAACGGAGGGGATGACGCTTCGAATCGACGCCTGGATTTCCATGGCAGGCTTGATGCGTCGAGCTGACAGACGAATTCGCGCAGTAGTTAACGGCTGGTGCGCGTCAATTTCGCGCGAACACGGGGATCCGGTGACATTCCGTACATTTCGGAAACATCCAACCGCCGTATGCGCCGCCCACACACGTTCCTGATTGCAACACTGATCGCATCCGCGATCGCAGCCCCGGCCGTGACCAACGCTCACGCGCAGGACGTTTCGGCTGCCGCCGACGCCGCCGTCACGCCGGAGGTGCCGTTCGTCGCGCGCGCCTTCCCACTCGGCGCTGTTCAGCTACTCGATGGACCCTTCCGCGACGCCATGCGGCGCGATGCAGAGTACCTGTTCAGCCTCGACCCGGACCGCCTGCTTTACGGCTACTTCGTGGAGGCGGGCCTCGAACCCAAGGGCCAGTCGTACGGCGGATGGGAAACGGACGGCCTCGCGGGCCACACGTCGGGGCACTACCTGTCGGCAATCTCGATGTACTACGCCGTCACGCGCGACTCGACGATGCTGGCGCGCATTCGGTATATGGTCGACGAGATGGCGCGCATCCAGGAGCGTTCTGGCGATGGGTATACGTCGGCCATTCCCGGCGGACGCGAACTCTGGAGCGCGGTGAAACGCGGCGACATCAAGACTTCGGGTTTCCGCCTTAATGGCGTGTGGGCACCGTGGTACACGATGCACAAGCAGCTCGCCGGACTGTTGGACGCCTATCGCTTTGCCGGATATGAACCGGCCCTCGACGTTGCACGAAAGCTGGGTTCGTGGGCCTACAACCTGACTGCGGATTTCACCGATGAACAATGGCAGAACATGCTCGCGTGCGAACACGGCGGGATGAATGAAGCGCTTGCCGATCTCTATGGGTTCACCGGCCATCAGCACTTCATGGACTTGAGCCGCAAGTTTCATCATCAGGCGGTACTTGGTCCGATGGCACACGGTATACCGAACCTGACCGGACTGCATTCGAACACGCAGATCCCGAAGGTGATCGGCCTCACGCGTCAGTACGAATTGATTGGTGACGACTCACTGAAGACGATTGCTGACTTCTTCTGGGACCAGATGGTAGCGGACCACACCTACGCGATCGGTGGCAACAGCATGGCCGAGTTCCTCGGAGAACCCGGCAAGCTCAGCGATCGGCTCGACGCGAGCACCGCAGAAACGTGCAACACCTACAACATGCTGCGTCTCACGCGGCACCTCCTGATGCTCGACCCGAAGGTCCGCTATGGAGACTACTACGAGCGGGCGCTATACAATCACATCCTGGCGTCGCAGGATCCGGAGACGGGGATGT
>JAGQWL010000078.1 GCA_020437385.1 Bacteroidota bacterium | reverse complement strand
CGTTGGCAACTATCCCGGACTGACCATCGAGCGCAAGTCGGGCTCGATGCGGCTCGGCGACAGGGAAGTCGATGTTATCGATCTTCCGGGTCTGTACAGTCTTGCCGCCCTCTCGCCCGACGAGCAGATCGTTCTCGATGTACTCGAGGGGACCGCTGAGGTCGAGCCGCGCCCCGATCTCGTGGTCTGCGTCGTCGACGCGTCGAATCTGACCCGCAATCTTTTCCTCGTCTCGCAGATTGCCGAAGTCGGGCTTCCGATGGTGGTCGTCCTGAACATGTGGGACGCCGCCGAGTCCGGACGCAAGAAGATCGACTATGAGACCCTGTCGGCCCGGCTCGGAGTTCCGGTTGTGCCGACGGTTGCGTCGAAGGGCCGTGGCGTGGAAGAACTGAAGCAGGTGATCAACGAAGCACTTGCGGATCGCCCGGCGATGGTGCAGGTGGACTGGCCGCGGCCCGTGCAAGATGCTGTTTCGTGCCTCCGCCGTCACCTCGGCGAAACGGGCGAGCAGGAGATGCCCGATGTGGATCTACGCCGCCTGCTGTTTGACATCGAGGGCGCATCGACGGATCGGCTGCTCCGCCAGCCGGAGCGATCGCGGCCGCGGGTAACGTTGGCTCGTGAGCACATCGAAAAGGGCGGATGGAATCCGTCGCAGGTGGAGTCGCTCGTGCGATACGGGTGGCTGGACACGCTTCTTACGGGAGTGTACGATGGACCTCGTGTCACGCGCCGGTCCTTCGGTGAGTCCGTGGATGACCTGCTCACCCACCGTGTGTTCGGGCTCATCATCTTTACGGCGATCATGTACGTCGTCTTTCAGTCGATCTACACCTTCGCAACGCCATTCATGGACCTCATCGAGGGCGTCTTTTCGGCTGTGGGAAGTCTCGCAAGTGGTTGGCTCGCCGCGACACCCATGCTGCAGAGCCTTGTTGTGAACGGTGTGATCGCGGGCGTCGGCGGCGTACTCGTGTTTCTGCCGCAGATCGTGATCCTGTTTCTGTTCATCACGTTGCTCGAGGACTCCGGCTACATGCCGCGAGCGGCGTTCCTGATGGACCGATTGCTGGGATGGTGCGGGCTGTCCGGAAAGAGCTTCGTTCCAATGCTTTCGAGTTTCGCGTGCGCCGTACCCGGCGTCATGGCGGCGCGGACAATTCAGGATCCGAAGGCACGACTGACGACGATCCTTGTTTGTCCGCTAATGAGTTGTTCGGCCAGACTGCCCGTTTACGTGCTGCTCATCGGCGCATTCATCGAGCCCGTCACCGGACCGATGTGGGCCGGACTCACGCTGTTTGCGATGCATTTCGTCGGTCTGGCCATCTCAGTGCCTGTAGCCTTCATTTTCAATCGAATCGTGTTAAAGGGGCGTCGCACGCCGTTCGTGCTCGAGATGCCTCCGTACCGTGTCCCGCAGGTTCGAGACATTGCCTATCGCGTCTGGTCGCGGGGAAAGGAGTTCGTGGTTCGCGCGGGTACCGTCATCTTCGCGATGTCGATCGTGATCTGGGCATTGTCGTACTTCCCTCGCAGTGAGGAGGTGGCACAGTCGGTTCGAACGGATCAGGTGCAGCAGCTTGCCGATGAGCGCGGCGTAACGCCGGATCAGGCCGCCAGCCTGTTCGAGACGGATCCCGCTCTTGCCGCTCACCTGAAATCGGCAATCGAGGCACGCTTCCTCGAGCGCAGCTATCTGGGGAGGCTGGGACATACGGTTCAGCCGCTGTTCGCACCGGCCGGCTTCGACTGGCGGATCACCGTGGGGGTACTCGCCGCGTTCCCCGCGCGAGAAGTGATCATCTCGACGCTCGGTATTCTCTACAACCTCGGTGCCGACGTGTCTGAAGAGGACTCCAACCTTGTGGCGGCCATGCAGAAGGCGACACGCTCCGACGGGACCCTCGTCTTTTCACCGCTCGTCGCAATCGCCTTGATGGTCTTCTTCGCCCTCTGTTCACAGTGTATGGCGACACTGGCGACCATCGCGCGGGAATCAAGTTGGAAGTGGGCGGCGTTCACATTCGTGTATATGACGGTACTGGCGTGGGTTGGCGCCGTCGCCGTATTTCAGATCGGTTCTGCGATCCTGTGACTGAATACATCGACATCATCGTTGTCGGCGTGGCTGTTGTCGCCGCCCTGGTCTTCCTGGTCCGGAAGGGCTACAGGAGGGTAACGTTCCGTGAAGCCGCATGCGGCGGCTGCGGAGGTGCCTGCGGCGGTGCCGTCAAGGAAGACGGATCGCAGCCCAGGCAGGTTGTGCAGTCGATCGAGCTGCTGACGGTTGTTACCGCGGCCGACCGCTCGTAGTACAAGTTCACTTCTTGTTCTAATCAATTCCCTTACAACGGAATCAGTCCGCTACCTGCCCGACTTGTAGTGTCGGGCCGCCGCGTACCGAAATCTACGGTCGATAATCTGTGTGCGACCAGTGCTGGTTGCCCCCGGTCGTTCCGACGACTGGCACCGTACTCGAACACAGCCGAAAGTGACTCGCAAGAGGCTTTCTGGTGCATACAGATTTTCAACAATGACTGCGGTTTCAAGAAGGCGGTTTCTGAAGATCTCTACCGGCGCGACGGTTGGTGCCGTCGCAGTGGCCGGCGGCTCGCTGCGCCCGGCTTTCTCTCGTCCGGTTGAGGATGGAGAGGTGATCCGGAAGATCCCGACCTACTGCGATGTCTGTTTCTGGAAATGCGGCGCGATTGCGTATACCCGCAATGGGAAACTCTGGAAGGTCGAAGGGAATCCTGCCGATCCGTTGAGCAGGGGTCGCCTGTGTCCGCGAGGCACCGGCGGCGTTGGTGCGCACTACGACCCGGATCGCCTGAGGACTCCGCTCATCCGCAAGAACAACAGGGGTGAGGAAGAGTGGGTCGCCGTTACCTGGGATGAGGCGCTTACGTACATCGCCGAGAAGATGCAGGCGATCAAACAGCAGTACGGTCCTGAGTCGATGGCCCTCTTCAGTCACGGCGTGGGCGGGACATTCCTCAAGCATACGGTGAAGGCGTATGGATCGCCCAATATTGCCGCGCCGTCGTACGCCCAGTGCCGCGGCCCGCGCGAAGTCGGATTCAACCTCACGTTCGGCGACGCCGTGTATTCGCCGGAACGCACGGACATCCGCAATTCGAAATGTCTGACGCTGATCGGATCGCACCTCGGCGAGAACATGCACAACACGCAAGTGCAGGAGTTCGCTGACGCAGTCGGAAACGGCGCATCCGTCATCGTTGTTGATCCGCGATTTTCGGTGGCAGCGAGCAAGGCGAAGTACTACCTGCCGATCAAGCCGGGAACGGATATGGCGCTGATTCTCGCGTGGATGAACGTTCTCGTCAGCGAAGAGCTTTACGACAAGGACTACGTCGAGAAATACGGTTTCGGGTTCGACGCGTTCAAGGCCTCGATTGCCGGCTACACGCCGGAATGGGCGTATCCGATCACGACGATCGCGCCGCAGGTGATCCGCGACACGGCGCGCGAAATGGCCCGCTACGCACCGGCTTCGCTTGTGCATCCTGGCCGACACGTGACGTGGTACGGAGACGATGCGCAGCGTTCGCGTGCCATCGCGCTCCTGAACGCGCTGCTCGGAAACTGGGGGCGCAAGGGCGGATTCTACACGCCGACGGGAATGCCGGTACCCGGCTACGACGGCTATCCCGCCTACCCGAAGCCGGAACGTGAACACGTCGACAATCCGGGGCATGCCTATCCGTTTGCCGACGAAGAGCTCACCACCGGGATCCGCAACGCGACAATTACGGGCGAGCCCTACCCGATCAAGGGTTGGATGGTTTATGCAACGAACCTACTGAACGCCCTGCCGAATCAGGAGGAGACCATCAAGGCGATCCAGAGTCTCGATCTGCTGGTTGTGGTCGACGTGATACCGAGCGAGATTGCCGGATGGGCGGATGTTGTGCTGCCGGAATCAGTCTATCTCGAACGATACGACGATCTCAACGCCGCGCCTTTCCGGGAGCCTTTTATCGCGCTGAGGCAGCCGGTGGTTGAATCGCCGGATGACCAGAAGCCCAACTGGTGGATCGCCCGCGAACTGGCAAAGAAACTAGGGCTGGAACGATACTACCCCTGGACCAACATCGAGGAATACCTCGAGGCCCGGCTGGCGGCCGGAGGGTATTCGTTTGATGGACTGAAGCGGGACGGGATCATCAACGGGCCGAAGATTCCGCTGTACATCGAAGACGGGCTGGAGCCGGTGTTCTACACGCCGTCCGGCAAGATCGAGTTCTACTCCACGCAGCTTGCGGAGCACGGCCTCGACCCGGTGCCCACGTTCACGGAGCATCCGCAACCGGGGCCTGGGCAGTTCCGACTGCTGTTCGGTCGCGCGCCGATGCACTCGTTTGGCCGCACGCAGACGAATCCGCTGCTTGCCGAGATGATGGAAGAAAACGAGTTGTGGATCAACAAGAATGTTGCCGGGCGTTATGGCCTCAAGAGCGGCGATTACACACGTCTGAAAAACGAGGACGGTGTGGTTTCAAATCGGATCAGAGTAAAGGCGACCGAAAGGATTCGAGGTGACTGCGTGTACATGGTTCACGGCTTTGGTCATACCGCCAAAGGGATGCGACGCGCGTTTGGCAAGGGCGCAAGTGATGCCGAGCTCGCAACAAAGTATGTGATGGATCCCGTGATGGGAGGCACCGGGATGAACGTCAATTTTGTCACGATTGAACTTGAAGGTGCGTAGCGATGGCACGATTTGGAATGGTCATAGACACCACCAGGTGCGTCGGCTGCATGGATTGCGTCGTGGCGTGTAAAACCGAAAACGACGTTCCGGAGGGATTCTGCCGTGACTGGATCACGACCGAAGTAAAGGGCGAGTTTCCGGAAGTGCAGATGGAGATCCGGAGTGAACGCTGCAATCATTGCGACAATCCGCCGTGCGTGTACTGCTGCCCGACCGGCGCGAGTCACGTGGAGGAATTTGGCCAGACGGTCCAGGTGACTCCGGAAGTTTGCATTGGCTGCAAGGCCTGTCTCGCGGCCTGTCCGTATGACGCACGCTTCATAAACCCGAAAGGGTACGCCGACAAATGTACGTTCTGCCTGCACCGCGTGAAGGAAGGGCTTGAACCCGCCTGCGTGTCGGTATGCCCGACCCAGTGTATGCACTTCGGCGACCTGGACGATCCGAACAGCGAAGTCAGCCGGCTCATCAAGTCGCGTGACAACCACACGCTGCTGCCCGAAGCCGGAACCAATCCTAGAATCTTCTTTCTGACGTGAGGCGATCCTGATGCTGGAGCTCACTACAACGCGTCACAACCATCTCATCGATCCGGGTGTCCACGTGTGGGGCTGGGAGATCCCGATCTATCTCTTCGTCGGGGGCCTCGTTGCCGGGATGATGGTCATCACGGGGTATCTGTTGTTGACGGGCCGCTTTCGCGGGCGGGAAAGCGTGGCGCGGTCGCTTCCGTTGATCAGCCTCATTGTGCTCTCGGCCGGGATGCTCGCACTGTTTCTGGACCTTGAGCACAAGCTCTATTTTTGGCGGCTGTATACGACGTTCGAGATTACGTCCCCGATGTCGTGGGGTGCCTGGATTCTCCTGCTCGTGTATCCCGCTCTCGTTGCGGCAATGCTCATTCGCCCGCCGTCGATCCTCGGCCTGTGGGACGGCATTGTCAAGCTATCGGGGCGGGTTGCCGCCGATGATCGGTCGGTCCGATGGATCGGAACGCTGAACGTGGTGCTCGGCGTGATGCTCGGGATCTATACCGGAATACTCCTCAGTGCAATGGGCTCTCGTCCGCTCTGGAACAGCGCTCTGCTCGGACCACTGTTTCTGACGTCGGGTCTTTCCGGTGCCGCCGCATTTGTTCACATGATCGCACGCGACAGGTCCGAAAGTGATCTGTTGGTTCGGGCGGACAACGGACTGCTCGTGGTGGAGCTTGTCATCATCGGGCTGTTTCTGATCGGAATGACGAGCGCGTCGGAGGCGCATATTCGCGCCGCCGGCCTGTTTCTCGGCGGCTCTTACACGAGCGTGTTCTGGGTCTTTGTTGTCGGTGCGGGAATCATTTTTCCGCTGGTGTTGCAACTGTTGATGGTACGCCACAAGATCCGCCATACCGTCGTAGCCCCGCTGCTCGTGGTAGCGGGCGGCATTGCGCTCAGGTTCATCATTGTTTACGCTGGCCAGGCCAGCCACATGTAACAGATCTAGCTGGAGGCAGACATTCATGGCATCAGATCATTCCCCGAATGAACTATACGGTGCTTCCGCTGCACTGATAAGGCCCGATACGGCAGGGGCCGCTCCGTACTGGAATCCGTATGTGTCCGGGGTTCTCCTCGGGCTCGTGCTGCTCGCCGCGTACGTCCTGATGGGACGCGGACTTGGAGCGTCTGGCGCTTTCTCATCAGTGACGGCCCTGGCCGTCGAGAAGGCTGCCCCCGCCCATGCTGCCGGCAACGAGTTCTACCAGGGCTACCTGCAAAACGGCATCGGAGGCAACCCGCTCAAGAGCTGGCTCGTTTTTGAGGTCATCGGCGTTTTCCTTGGTGGGTTTCTTTCGGCTGCACTTGCGGGCCGATTGACCGGCAACGTCGCAAAGGGACCGCGGATTTCGGTCCGCACACGGCTGCTCTTTGCACTCGCCGGCGGCACCATGATGGGAATCGGCGCCAAGTTCGCGCGTGGCTGCACGAGCGGACAGGGCTTATCCGGCGGCGCGGTGTTGAACGTCGGCAGCTGGGCATTCATGCTGATGGTATTCGCGCTCGCGTACGCGCTGGCTTATTCTTTCCGGAGGTTGTGGACATGAACGCACCATTCTTCAAGTTCGGCTACTTCGGCGATGAGGTGTCACTTCTTATCGCAGTTGTGATCGGGGTACTTTTTGGCTTTGTTCTGGAACGTGCCGGTTTCGGAAACGGGCGCAAGCTGGCCGCACAGTTCTACTTCCAGGACCTCGCAGTTTTTAAGGTAATGTTCAGCGCGATCATCACGGCGATGTTGGGCATCTTCTACCTGTCGTGGTCCGGGTTGCTCGACATTTCGCTTGTATACAAGGGAACGACGTACCTGTATTCACAGCTGCTCGGCGGTGCGTTTCTCGGGGTCGGTTTCATCCTGGGCGGATACTGTCCGGGGACATCGATCGTCGCGATGGCGACCGGACGCCTGGACGCCGTGATGTTTGGAGTCGGTGTGTTCCTCGGCATCTTCATCTTTGGCGAGGCCTATCCGCTGTTTGCGGATTTCATGTTCACCGGCAATATGGGTGTTGTAACGCTTCCGGAGCTGCTCAACATCTCGTATGGCCTGGTCATGCTGATTGTTATTGCCGTCGCGGTCGGCGGTTTCTTCGGTGCCGAATACCTTGAGAAGCGATGGGCCGAAAAACACGGCGGTTCAGACGAGCGGCAGTCCGGCGAGACGGTAGTCGAAGAGACCATCGAAGTCACAATCGCGACACAAACAACCTACTGAGATGACAATGAATCAGACGAGCGGATTGTGGCACGTGCTCTACGGGTCTGCGCTGAACCGATTTCTTGCGATTGCGGCGGTGGTACTCGGGCTCGTCTCTCTTGCGGGAACGACGCAGTCAAACGAGAAGGTCACGATCGATGCGAGGGAGTTGGCGCTGATCGTGGAGAACGAGGTTGATCACGTGACGGTCCAGAAGCTTGCCGATGATTTGATTCGCGGTGAGACCAATTTCCGCCTGTTGGACCTCCAGACGCCGGAGGATTTCGCTGCGTATCACCTGCCGGGAGCGGAGAACGTCCAGCTCAACGACCTCGCGGAATATCCGATTCAGCGCAACGAGCGAATCGTTCTCTATTCGGGTGGCGGCATCCATTCAGCGCAGGCGTGGTTCCTGTTGAAGGCGCGGGGATACAAGGCCGTCTACATGGTGCTTGGCGGTTTGAGCTCGTGGAAGGAGGAAGTACTGTATCCGACACTCGCGGCAGATGCGACACCTGAACAGGTGGCCGGCTTTGCCGAAGTCGAACAGGTGGCGAAGCATTTCGGTGGCGCGGCGCGGCGCGGCGGCGCGGCGGCGGGGAGCGTCGATACTGCACTGCCAACGCCTCCGGTTATCGCGCCGACCGCACCGGTGATCCAACGCCCGACGAAGCGGGCCAGGGAAGGATGCTGAACGCGATCTTCGATCGCGTTCCGAATGAAGGAATGAATGAAGGATGGAATGAAGGAGAGGTAGGAATCCTTTTGACGCGACGGTCACGCTTCTTCAACCCGGCTCCACGATTTGTGGAACGGCGATTCCATCTTCTCAGGCGTCATTAGGTCCGATGCCTCTTTCGGAGGCCTGCCGGTTCGACACGAGCACTGCCATGACCTCCCTTATTCTTTCATTCTTTCATTCCTTCATTCCTTCATTCCTTTCAAGAGATTCTTTCACCCGATCTTCAACGCAACCCCTTAACCCGCAATCGAGGCGTCGCGATACCATTGGGACCAATCAGTAATGGACCCCGATGGAAACGAAACTTCGTGCGTATCGCCCTACTTCGGCGATTGCGGCGATTCTACTCGTCGCTCTGATTGCAGGATGCGCAGACTCATCAATGAGTCGCCCTGAACGCCTTCTCGGCATGGCCAGGGTTATGCAAAAGACAAGCCCGGACAAGGCCATCGCGCTCGCGAAAGAGGCCGCTGACCTGGGATTTGCGCCGGCCATGATTGCCCTCGGCAACTGGGAGGTTCACGGCAAGCTGGACATCTTTCTGAAGCATGACTCCACGGGCGCCTGTGAATCCAACGAGTGGTTCAGGAAGGCTCGTCAGGCCTGGATTGACGAAGAGAGTGGTCGGGGACTCGCCAACGCTGCCTATCTCTACCGACTCGGGCTGGGTGGGCCGGCCGATCCGGAACGCGCCAATGAGCTGGCCGTCGAGGCGGCGAAGAAGGGACACGACGTCGCAGTGTACTTCCAGGCGGTCTTTGCCGCAAACAAGGGACAGCGAGACCTGGCTGAGAAGCTGATCGAGGTCACGCAGGCGGAAGGACTGACCGTGGCGTATCGGATCCAGGCGTTCCTGAATGCAATCGACAATCCCAAGGATGTGATCGCCTACGCGGAGCCGTTGTACACGGCCGTCGAGAAGGGCGATCGGGAAGCTGAGTTTGCGCTTAAGGAACTGGCCTACTCGCTGAACGTGTCCGCCGCAAATGGCGAGGCGTCGGCGAGTGACTCGATACATCGGTTGAAGGCGTCGCATCTCTGGGTGCAGCCCGAGGCCGACTTCTATCCAGGCAAAAGAGACTGGGCGGCTGCGCTTTGACAGATGAAGGCGCCACGGCGCTTCACGCAGAGAAGAGGCAGGGCAGAGAAGCGGCATAGCGGAGAACAGGCAGGGCAGACAAGAGGAAGAGCGGGAGAAGAGGAAGACAGGGCAAAGGAAGATCAGGAATGTGTCAGGCAGTCGTTCGCGCAGCGTACAATTCCTCGGCCGAATAGGGTACCCGTGTTGCGGATTCGCAACACGAATGCGTCGGAATCCGGAAAAGCGAGCCCGAAAACGCCCCTCTTAATCGGTGGTCGCGCGTCTCCGATACCATCACGGTATTCCAATCAGACCACGACCGACATGAAGCCGACTTGCAGGTTGCATTCACAGCCAATGATCCTGCTGCTTCTGGTGGCGACGCTCGTTTCAGCGTGCAGGACGGACCCGCAGAGAGAGGCTGAGGCGTTGCTCGCAAAGGCGCAGCGCATCCAGAAGGATGATCCGCAGACAGCCCTTCGATACACAACGCTGTCAGCTCAGATGGGTCATATTCCGGCGATGATCGCGCTCGGGAATCATACTGCCGATGGTAAGTTGCAGCCGTGGCTCAAGGTGCGGTTTGCCGCGGACACCAACTCCGCAAATCTGCAGAACGAATGGTACAAACAGGCGCGTGCCGCATTCCTTGCGGACACCAGTGCGACGAGTCTGGCAATGGCCGCAATGATGTTCAGGAACGGTTATGGCGGAGACCCCGATTCTGAAAAGGCATTCGATCTTCTGATTGAAGCGGCAAGCCGCGGCCACCAGAACGGTCTTTTGATCGGGTTGATGTGGGCGCTCAAAGACAACAACCGACAGGCTGAAGAGAGGATCATTCGGACTGCAAAGGATCACGCTCTCGATGTGTACTACCTGCTTCAGTCTAACGCCAACGGGTTTCACGATCCGGCCGACGTTGTTGGACTCGCCGGCCCGCTTGCAGACGGGGCCGCCGTCGGGTCCGAATCGGCCGCAAAGGCCCTGGCGACACTGACAAGTCAGCTTCGTGTGTTGGCGGACAAGAACAACCAGGAAGCGATCGAATCGATTAATCGGCTCAAAGCGGCTGACCTCTGGCGTGAGCCCTCGCGGAATCTGTGATGCTGCGGAAACGCAGAAGATTGGGGGACGCTCGCTTCGCTCGCGAAGTTATCAGTGACCAGTGATCAGTGATCAGTGATCAGTGACCAGTGACCAGTGACCAGGGCGCCGTCCTGAAATAGGTTGACAGATGATACGGAGGTATTATCATGTCGACAAAGAGAACAGTACGCTACAGTAGTGCTTTTAAGTTGAAGGTGATCGGGCAGATCGAGCGGGGGGAGTTGACGATGGAGGCGGCCCGAAGGATATACGATATAGGAGGTGGCTCGACGGTCCGGGGCTGGCTGAAGGCTTACGGTCGATCGGACTTGCTTCCGCAACAGGTACGGGTGCAGATGAAGGATGAGAATGACAAGTTGAAGGCTCAGGCAGATCGGATTCGAGAGTTGGAGCATGCGCTGTCGGAATCTCGGCTGGAGGTGTTGGCGCTTCGCTCGACGCTGGAGGTGTGGGAGGAGGACTACGGGGTGGACATAAAAAAAAAGTCCGTCACGAAAGCATCGCTCGCTGCCTTGCAAAAGAAGCTGGATACCGGGTCGAAGCCATCTGCCGAGTCCACGGAATGAGCAGGCAGGCCTACTACCGGATGCGCAAGCGGAACCAGTGGATCCGACGCGTGGAGTTGGTCATCGTTGATTGGGTTCGAATGATCCGATCCTTGATGCCCGAGCTGGGTGCGAAGAAGATCTATGAGCGTTGGGGCGAAGCGCTGCCTTATGG
>JAGQWL010000077.1 GCA_020437385.1 Bacteroidota bacterium | reverse complement strand
CACCGGCAACGTAGCAATCCCGTTCCGGAGCAATCTCGTCCGAACCTACCCCGCGTAGTCGAACGCCGTCTCCGGCACAGTTGGGAAGCATCCTCCCCGGATGGCTCCTCGGGACTGTACGGACAGATTAGTACGGACACTATGCAGTGTCAAGCGTCGACACTATTCCGGTTTGGGATTCCAATCGAGATTGCCAGTTCACGAGCCGGTGTATATGTCGCGAGCGGTTCAACCTACATTCCCAAAGCGATTTCTCTGTCTAATGGAAGCGAACGTATTCAAACACGGGTCTTAAACGTTGCGTTCGCGGCAGCTATTGCGCATCCTTAGCGTGTGCGCTGTGCGAAACGTGTGGAAGGGGTTCGACACATGCGCTCGCGAAGAGCTTCATTCGCTCCGGCCGGCGAGATCGTCAGCCGGATGTGTCGGTCTTCCCCGTCTCGTTTCGAACAAGTGCCTGCAAAGGCATGTCCGGTTTGGGTGGTCGTGTGGATTTCGTAGTTGTCGGATTAGGTCTCGGGGCGCTGATGATGCTCGCGGGCTTCGCGTTGCGCGATCTTGGCCCCTGGCTTTTCGGCTCCGCGAATCCCAATAATTCGCTTCCCGAATTCGAGCAAGTGAAGGCCACCATACGCAAACAGACCCTGGCTTCGATCGGCACCGCGATCGCTACGGCCGGAGTCGGGCTCGCCATCGTTACGTTTTCCGCCCTTATCGCAAAAACTGACGATGAAATCGGCACTATCGTCGTCGGCATGTCGTTGGCGCTGGCGGCCGTCGGGATCGGCACGTGGACCTACGATGCGATCCGCCGCTACCGTGCCGCCATGGATGTGGTGTCGGGCCAGGAAGAATCGGTCATGGCTCGCTTCGCTCCGACCACGGTCCAGGCAACCACGAAAACACGCAAGCCCTCGACGCTCACTCCATCCGCACCTGCATCACGCCTGCAGACAGATCCGGAAAACGACGAACCGATGGGCGACGAGCCACCGGCTCCGGTTGAAGACGACGAAGCGATGGTGGATCGCACGCGTCAGGGCGACAACAACGACGAACCTTCAAGTCCGGAGTCCGATCGGCCAACGGTCGACGTGCCGCCCGATCTCGAGGTTGACGATGAGGCGGAAGATCAGGAAGCCGAGTCGTCATGGGTCAATCTCGACGATGAAGAGCCGGTTTCAACATCAGACGAAGACCTGGAGCTTCCTTGGCGTACAAGTCAGGAGACCTCATCGTCTGCCACGCCGGTCGATTCTTCTGATGACCTCGACAACACCCGCGACGACGTTTCGACCTTGCCGCCGTCTGAAAACCGATCGCAACCGCTCACCCGACCGACAGTTTCGGTTGAAAGTGACTGGAAGCGCTCGCCGGTAGCGAAACCCGCGGCAACAGATCGACACGAATTCACTGAACTGCCGCCGCTTCCTGAAGAAGGCGACGACGCGTTGATCGACGAATCGGTTCGATTCGACTTCGGACCGGCGCAGGACCGGAAGGTTCCGTCCTGGCTTTTCGACGATCTCGAAACCGACCTGCGCGGCGCCGGCACATCCAAACCCGACGATCCGGTCGATCAGTTTCGCGGTGCCACCCGCGTTTCGCGCGGTTCGGCGCTCGACCGTT
>JAGQWL010000076.1 GCA_020437385.1 Bacteroidota bacterium | reverse complement strand
TGCCGTCAACCGGCTGGTACTGGGAGAAGCCCGTAAGGCGAGCGGCATTTTGCCACGCCGGCTCGTCGAGCACGCCATCAACCTCGATTTCACTTTCGATCCGGGGGATCGCGACGTCAATCTGTTTATCCCTGCCGTTGTAGGACGGCGGCACCTGTTGGAGGAGCAAGGTCGCCCCCAGGAAAAGCAGTGTATTCATGTCGCCAAATTACGAAGATTCGGTTTAGCCGCGTAGGCCCAGAACAACATCAGTTGCGTTCGCGTGACAGAAAAAAGAACCGATGGTCTGCGATTCGGTCTTTCTTCGCCTTTTTCGTTACGCGGGGCGGCTCTTCGGGCATTTCGGTTGCCCAATCGCCCGGATTATTGCGTTTCTGAAATCGGACAGGCGTCAAACAACTACATCCTTTTCTGCGATGAGATTTCGCGAACGGCACGCGTCGTGCCTCGTTTTCTTCCATTCCGCCGGCAGCTTTCTGCTCGCGCTTCTTCTTGTTCTCGCCGTTTCTCAAAGCGCCCGGGCTCAGATCACCGGAGTTGTGCTCGAACCGGTCGGCCCACTCTTCGATCAGCCCGTGGCTCTTCGCAATGCGGGCGACGGGAGCAATCGACTGTTTGTCGTCGAAGTTCGGGCAGGCGTCATCCGCTGGTTCAAGGACGAACCGGCCTTCACGACCGCACCGATCTTTCTGGACCTATCCGACCGCGTGATAAGCACTACCGGGGAAGAAGGTCTTTTCGGACTTGCCTTCCATCCGGACTTTGCGAACAATGGCTATTTCTACGTGAACTACACGGCGGATAATCCGCTTCGGTCCGTTGTTTCCCGTTTCAGTGTCGATTCGAATGACCCGTCAGTTGGTGACGCATCCTCAGAGGTCGTGTTGTTCGAGGTTGACCAGCCGAACGCCATTCACAATGGCGGCGATCTCGCGTTCGGCCCGGACGGATACCTGTATGCCAGCTTCGGCGACGGAGGTTCGTCGGACATGAACTCGCAGGACCTTTCCAATCTGCTGGGAACGATCGTGCGAATCGACGTCGACACTCCGTCCGGAGGTAATAACTATTCGATCCCGGCGTCCAACCCATTCTTCGGAAACGTCGACGGAGCGCGCGAAGAGATCTTCGCGTTTGGATTCAGGAATCCGTGGCGGTTCAGCATTTCAGCCGATGGTCGAATCTGGGCCGGCGATGTGGGTGAAAGTTCCTACGAAGAGATCGACTTCGTTACATCCGGGGCCAATTACGGCTGGCCAATCATGGAGGGGTCGTCATGCTTCGAGAGCACAACGTGTGATCAGACCGGTCTGACTCTTCCGATATTCGACTACGACCGAACATTCGGAACCGTCGTGACGGGTGGATACCTCTACAGGGGTTCGTCACCGTCACTCTCGGGGTTGTATATCTTCGGTGACCTCGGTAATCGCACGCTCCATGCGATCGATGTTGACGGAGACATGTCCGAGCAGCTTATCGATACATCGACTCCGAGAGTTGTCGGCTTCGGCGAGGACGAGCAGGGCGAGCTGTACATCTGTTCGCTTCAAGGCGAAATATTTCGCATCACCGAACAGCTTGGCATTGAGATTACGCCCCCAAGCCCTGTCGACGGGCCGTCCGAGGCTTTCGTTATTGGTGAGGCGTACCCGAATCCCTCTTCTGGTGCATTCGCGGTTCCGGTCGTTGCCATGCGGGACGCGAAGGCGCACGTGACAGTGGTTGACATCCTTGGACGCACGATTGAGGCCGTCGATCTGAATGTCGGTGCGGGTGAGCAGGAGATCCGCGTTAATCTCGGGCACGCGGCGCGCGGCACCTACTTCGTCCGTATCGACCTCCCCGGAATCAGCGGGACATCCACTATTTCGATCCTGGACTGATCGCGATGGAATTCGATGCGTTCGAGACGGTAGTTGTGCTCAGATAGAACTTCCGGCAGGTGCGTCCGTAGACGCCCGCATGGAAGAACTCGACCGCCAGATACTGATCGCAGCGCTATCGCTGTTTCGGTCCGACGATTCGGCCCCGACGTTGCTTACGGCGTCGGACCTCGCGACAGCAGCCGGGATTACCGAGGATCAACTTCTCGATCGCTTTCAAGGCGCGGGGCACGTGCTTTCGGCGTGCTACGTGCTGCTCGTTGACGAGGCCGAGCAGAAAGCTCGCGCGCTTCCCGGCTTCGAACTCCTTGCTTTCGAAGAACGAATGGCGACATTCGTATTTCTATTGCTGGATGAGTTCGAGTCGAACGAGGCGTTTGTTCGACGGACTTTTTCGGCCCGCGCGGCCGGCGCCTTTTCACCCTTTCAGGGGGCGTTGCGTGCGGTTCTTGCTGATATCATGAACGCGGCGGATGTCTTCTCCGCGAACCGCGCGTTTCTCGGCGCGCCGCCGGTCAGCTTCGCAATGTCTGAATCGGTAGTGCAGGTCGTCGATCGCTGGCTTTCGGATGAATCGACGGATCGGCAGCGTTCGACCGCGCTGATTGACCGGGTCGTATCGTGGTGGGCCGCCGTTGCGACGAGTGACATTGCGGAAAAGTCAGTCGATCTGGTTCGTTACGGTGTAGAGGCCGGCTACCTGCCCATCGGCAAGATCCCGATCGTTCGGGATTGGCTGGGTCTTTCCAGGAGGGAGGAGGGCTCTGAAGCGTGAGTGCCGAATCGGAAGAGGGCGCGGACGAGTTTCCTTCGGGACGTTTCGAGCGCGGCAGAATTGCTGCCCAGACGGGCCTGAAGATGGGGGCGAACTACGCCCGTTATCTCGCACGTCGCTCAGTTGGTGCCGGCTCACGTGACGAAGAGCGAAAGGCCCTCCGAGATCGCAACGCGCGCGATCTCTTTTCGCAGCTCTCGCGTCTGCGCGGAACGGCGCTCAAGTTTGCGCAGGGAATCAGCATTGATCCTGGAGTGCTTCCCCGCGAGTTTGTCGATGTCCTCTCTCAGGCACAATACCAGGTGCCGCCAATGGGAACGGCGCTGGTCCGAAGGCTCATTCAGCAGGGTCTTGGGAAGCCGCCAGAGTCGCTCTTCGAGGAGTTTGAACCGGTTGCGGTTGCAGCCGCGTCACTCGGCCAGGTGCATCGCGCACGGCTGAAGGACGGCCGGGTCGTCGCGGTCAAGATCCAGTATCCGAATGTGCGAGAAAGCGTCGACTCGGATCTCAGAATCATGAAGGGCCTCGCTTCAAGATTTGTCGATGCAGGCGCCGTGCAACCCTTTCTCGATGAAGTGCGCGCCAGGATGTTTGAAGAAACGGACTACCTGCAGGAAGGGCAGAACATTGAATACTTCGCGGCCCAGTACACCAGTGATCGCATTCTGACGCCACGCTGGATTCCGGAGTACTCATCCGAAAGAGTCCTCACGATGACATTTGTCGAAGGTCGTCATCTCGACGAATTTCTGGCAACGGACCCATCACAGGAAGTGCTGAATCAATTCGGTCAGACGCTCTGGGACTTCGCGCACGAACAGGTTGCCGCGAACAACCTGGCAGTCCACGCAGACGCGCACCCGGGTAACTTTCTTTTCCGTGATGATGGGCGTGTCGGAGTGCTGGATTTCGGCTGCATCAAGCGATTTCCGGTTTCGTTCCGGAATGATCTGTTGTTGCTGTTCAAGGCCCGCCTTGCCGATGACCAGGAAGCCCTGATGCGCCAGTACCGGTCGCTTCTGCTCGTTAGCGACGAGCAGCCCGACGATCTCAGGGCGTTCATGCTGGACATCCTTGAGCAGGTAGGCAATACGATTGCCGAGCCATACCGGCACGACACCTTTGATTTTGGTGCCAACCTGCTGCTCCAGGGTTTTGAGGATCTCCTGCCACGTCTGACCGGAAGGGACGCCTACCGCCATCGGTCGCCCGTTGGTTCATCCGAGTTTATCTTCCTGAACCGGCTCGTCTTCGGGCTGCTGTCAATTCTTACGCGGCTGGGGGCCGTTGTGCATACTGCGGACGGCAGGCGCCGGCTGCTGGACGTTGCCGATGCCGCCGTCGGATGAGCGGGCTTAATCAGCGCGCGTATTTTGAGTTGGCCAGGTGGGCGGCGTCGTGGAGCTGTCTGCCAACACTCGCGGTAATCTTGATTCCGCCGTACTCGGCACCCGGTATGTTGTCCAGATCGTTCGCATCGCCGCCCGTGAACTGCTCCCACATGACGACGGCCGCAAGGTAGGTCCCTTCCGCAGATGGGTGGAATCCGTCGGGACCATACAAAGGAACACTGCCATCCCGATTCCAATATTCCTCCCACGCCGCTCCACTGGGCAGGAACAGCCCGTCCACACTGTCGGCGGCGGCGAGATATGAGGCCCGGACACCGGCGAAGTCGAAAAGACGCCCTTCCTCCGGCCACACCATGTACAGAGCCGGCACGGCTCCAGCATCGCGGATAATCGTGGCAAACTCCTTCGAATAACCGATCAACGACGTGCGACCCTCGCTCGACGCGGAGGGTCCCTGCTGTAAGACAACATAGTCCCACGGGGCGGAACTGATACGCGAACGGGTCTTCGAGTTGATCCAGTGATCTTCGAGGCCGAAGTTGGGCTCGGCGATCGCCTCGACAAATACGCGCGCGTTGCCGTTCTTATTCAGCATATCGCGCAGAACGCCCGGCAAGTCATTGGTGTAGGTCAGGCTGTTACCGATGAAGAGAATCGCAAGATCCTCTTCGCCCGGGTCCGAATTCGTGGCCGAACAGGCGAAAAGAAACACCAGGAGGGGCAGCAGACACGGGAGCAGCAAGGAGTAACTTCGGCGCAAGGTACGTGTGGTTGTCGTCTCTAATATCCCGGTCCACGCGGCTGTCAGAAACGAGTTTCGAAAGGCTCAGGCAAATCTGAATACCCATGAACGATCTTCATGCTGACAATGAGGACGGCAAGGAAGGCATCCGTGCCGGCGGACACTGGATCGAGCTGACGCACACAGATCGCGTCATCTACGATCGGGACGGAATAACCAAGCAGGACATCATCGATTACTACTACCGAATGTCCGGTCTGGTTGTTCGTTATACAAAAGACCGCCCACTGATGATGCAGCGGTTGGGTTGGCGCGACGGGTCAATCGACAAGGTGTTTGTGCAGCAACGGCCATCGGCCTATTTCCCGAAGTGGATCCGCGTCGAGACGTTCGAGATGAAAGACAGCAACGAGACGATCGATCATGTTCTCTGCAACGACGCGGCTTCCCTGATCTACCTCGTAAATCAGGGGATGATCACCCCCCATGTCTGGGCCAGCCGCTTTGATCGTCCCGATCACCCCGATCAGGTCGTATTCGACCTGGATCCGGGCTCAGGAGGTTTTGATATCGTTCGCAAGACCGCGCGCGCCGTCAAGGAAGCACTTGAGCGACGCGGCTTGATGGCGTTCGTCATGACGACCGGAAGCAAAGGCCTGCACGTTCGCACTCCGATCCTGCGTCGACACACCTTCGACGAGGTGCGCGATTTTGCGAGACAGATCGCAGACGAGGTTGCGTCCGCATCTTCGACGACTGTCACAACCGAGATGCGAAAGGACAAGAGGCGAGGGCGCCTGCTGATCGATGTCATGCGGAATGCCTACGGTCAGAACAGTGTTGTTCCGTATGCGCTTCGGGCCCGTGCAGGAGCGCCGGTTGCGCTACCCGTCGGATGGGATGAGCTTGACGCCATCAAATCCGACACGTTCTCACTCCGAAACATCCGAAAGCGGATTGAGGACCGCGGCGATATCTGGTCAGGCTTTTTCGGGCACGCCCGCAAACTCAGACTGTGATTTCCGTCGCCCGATTCAGAAATTCTGACCTTGACCGTTTGCTGGCACGAAAACTGGATTGTGTCGCGGCGGGACGGGGATACCCCTCTCAGTAAGACATTTCGAGATCCGTCGTTCAGTTCAAGAGTCGGCGTTCGCCGATCGGGTCTCGAAATGAGAAAACCGGACGCTGAATTGTCACTTCATTCGGCTCGTCCGCACAGCAGGTGCCGACCGCTTCTGCCGGCGCCTGTCAATGCATTTCGAAGCTATCTAACGCATCTCTACTGAAACATGAGACGAATTCCGGCTCTTCTGCTGCTTGCATTTGCAGCAGCGCTCGACGCAAGTGGACAGGCAGCGGGGCCCGATCCCGTTGACAGTGAAGTCCGAATCGATCCGGAAGCGATGGCAACGGCTCCCGTGGGGACCGACGCCCTTCCAAGTGGCTTTTACACCGAACCCATTGCGCCCGGGTATACCTTCAGCCAGCCCGTCGGCGTCACGTTTGCTGCGGACGGAAGAATCTTTGTTACCGAAAAGCGCGGCAGGGTGTACGTGGTGGATAACGGCGTCAAGCTCTCGACGCCGCTGATCGACATCGAGTCCGAGGTGCTGAATCATTGGGACCGCGGTCTCCTCGGGTTTGCCCTCGATCCGGACTTCGTGAATAACGGTAACGTCTATCTACTCTATACATTTGATCGTGACGGAAGTGGGGACTATCAGCGACAGGACGCGGCATCGCGGCTCACGCGCTATACCGTCTCCGCCGACGATCCGAATGTGGTGGATCCTGCTTCGAGGAAGGTGCTGATCGGCGAGACCTTTCCGGAGGCCATCCCCTCCTGCTTCTACTCGCACACCATTGGTACGCTTCAGTTTGGCTCGGACGGGACGCTGCTCGTTGGTGCCGGCGACGGCGCCGACTTCAACGTGGTCGATCCGGGCGGATTGCATGCGCCGTGTTTTGGTCCCGGTCTGTTTCCGGCCAGCGAGGACATCGGGGCATTTCGCTCACAGCGGCTGCAAAGTATGGCCGGCAAGATTCTGCGAGTCGATCCTGAAACGGGGGACGGCCTGCCGTCAAACCCTTTCTACACGGGCAATGCCTCGGACAACCAGTCGCGGGTGTGGGTTCTGGGACTGCGGAATCCCTACCGGTTCACGCTGAAGCAGGACGGCAGCACCGACCCTGCCGACGGGCAGCCTGGAACGCTCTTCATCGGCGATGTCGGTTGGGGGACGTGGGAGGACCTGCACACTGCCTCGTTTGGTGGTGAAAACTTTGGCTGGCCGTGCTACGAGGGACCGCTCCCGCACTCGTCCTACCAGAATCAGGCACCGGCAGCGACGTATTGTACATCGCCGCCGTTCACGCACGACGCCCCGACCTACTACTGGCACCACAGCAACACGTCCCTGTCCAATCCGTCCGGCCTTGCCGCTAATGCGATCATCTCGGGAGACATCTACGATGGCTATCGTTATCCGTCGCAGTATTCCGACAGACTCTTTTATGCGGATTACACGCGTGGATGGGTTTCTTCTTCGGCGGTGTCGGCATCGAACACGCTCAGCGACCACCAGCTTTTTGGCTCGGGGCTCGGACCGGTCGTTGACATCCGCTATGACCCCGTCTCGTCGTATCTGTACTATGTGAACATCTCGGACAACCAGGTTTACCGTATTCGGCACAGCAACGAAAACTCGCCGCCGTCCGCGGTAGCATCCGCCACTCCAAGGGATGGTTATGCTCCGCTCGTGGTTCAATTCACCGGGGGCAGTTCGTCGGATCCGGACGGAGATCCGTTGGATTTCTTCTGGGACTTCGGTGATGGCGGCACGTCGACGCAGGCAAATCCACAACACGTATACACCACGAACGGCGTTTTTCGGGTTTCGCTTCGCGTTTCGGATGGCAGCAACGCAACGGACTACGCCTTCGTGCAGATTGCGGTCGGCAACACCTATCCAACTGCACAGATCCTTTCGCCGACCAACGGCGCGTCGTTCGCCAACACCGAGACGGTTATTCTAAATGCGACCGGCGTCGACGCGGAGGATTCGGCAGGACAGCTGACGTACGACTGGCTTGTACGGCAACACCACAACTCGCACACGCATCCTGATTTCTTCGAGGACCAGGGTGCGACGAGCAGTTTCCCGCTGGAGCAACACGGGGTACCTGAAGAAGTGTCTTTCCTTGAAATCCGCCTGATTGCAACAGACACCGGCGGCCTGTCCGATACGGTGTATCACTACGTCGAAGTTCGCCGACCCGGAGAGGCGGACATCACAGATTCGGGGACGCCTATCGCCCTCGTGACGAATCCTGTCGGATCAGGCAACCCGAACATCGGCGTCATTGCGGATGGCGTCATGCCGCCGCAGGGCGCGGCCGATCCGGCGTTACAGTACGATACATTTGACGGCTCCTCGAAGTCGACGGACTGGATCGGGTACACATTTGACGGCGACCGCCATTTGTCGAAGCTGATTCTGCAGCAAGGCATCCAATCGTCGGACGGTGGTTGGTTTGACGACCTCGATGTGGAAGTGCGCCGAAATGGCGTGTGGGAATCTGTCACGTACCTGAATGTGCTTAAACCATACGAGCACGACAACGGCATCAACTTCGATACCTACACACTTCTGTTTGAGGCAAAGTGGGGCGATGCGATTCGGGTTATCGGTGCGCCCGGAGGAACGAGTGACTACATCTCGCTGGGAGAACTCCGGGTCTTCGGCCTGACGACACCTGAGTTTGCGGCGGATGATCGAAGCGGAGCGGTTCCGCACACCGTCAGCTTTACAGACGCCTCGACGATTACGGGTGCAACTTCCTGGCAATGGGATTTCGGAGACGGGAGTACGGGTTTTGGTCAGAATCCGACCCACACGTACACGCTTCCAGGCACGTATGGCGTGACGCTTACCGTCCACAGTCTGAGCGGCTATTACACCGAACACAAGGCGGGCTACATCATTGTGGGCGAAGCGGGGCTGCTCGGCGATTACTACGACGAGGAGACGTTTTCGGGAACGCGGATGATGCGTACGGACGCTTCAGTAAACTTCACCTGGGGTTCGGGCTCACCGGATCCCGCAATGGGGGCAGATGAGTTTTCGGTTCGGTGGACGGGCTGGATCGAGCCTCAGTTCACGGAGCAATACACGTTCCTGACCACCACCGACGATGGTGTGCGGCTGTGGATCGGAAGCGAGCTCGTGATCGACAAGTGGATCCTTCAGGCGCCAACTGAGTGGAGCGGCACGATTCCGCTGGAGGCCGGTGAGCTTTATCCTGTCAAGCTCGAGTACTATGAGCACACCGGTGGGGCGACGGCGATCCTGGAGTGGATGTCCGCTTCACAAACGCGACAGGTTATTCCCGCGTCGGTCCTGACGGCGGCGGTAATCGGTCCCGCGGTGGCACAGTTTGACCCGCAGTACGGCGAATACGGCACGCGCGTAACACTAACGGGGCAAAACCTGACCGGCACGACATCGGTGACGTTTAACGGGACGTCCGCAATCGCATTCGGTGTCGTGAGCGACACGGAGATCTGGGCCGACGTTCCGGCGGGTGCAACGACCGGTCCGATCCACGTCACGACTGCCGACGGTTCGGTCCAAACGGGAGTCTTCCACGTGAATGATTCGATCCTGGCAGTCGAGGTGTCGTCGCTATCGGCCGTTTCGAGCGGGCGGCGCGTCAACCTTCGCTGGAAGGCGTCCGGATCTGAGCGTGTCGAGTATTTCGTGGTTCAGCGGCGCGCCGTTGACGAGACGGAGTTTCAGACGGCAGGAGGGATCCAGCCTCGATCGGATCAGACGGATTTTGACTTCAGTATGCCCCTGGAGGACGTTGGTACTTACCTCGTACGGGTCATGATTGTCGACAGGACGGGCGGGGAGACGTACACCGACGAGGTTGCCGTATCGGCGACGCTTGACGGTGCATTCGAGATCGATTCCGCGTATCCGAATCCTTTTCGGGATGCGATCACGGTCCGGTTCGCGGTTCGGGAAACGCAGAACCTCAGGATGTCTGTCTACGACATTCTGGGGCGGCGGCAAGAGGTCCTGTTCGACGGTCGCGTAGCCGGCAATTCACAGCAGACGCTGCGATTCGGATCATTGGATCGGCTCCCGAGCGGCGTATACGTGCTTCGGTTCGAAGGCGACGACTTTGTGTCGGATCAACGGATCATTCACGTTCGATAGCCGCCGATGCATCCGGATTCATCAGGGCGGAATAGCAGATGGGTTCGTATACTTCGGCTACGCAAACTCGACGAGAGAACGATGGGGATACGCGCACTCTGTCCTTTTGATATCACGGACTGGGATGAGACGCCTTACCGCGATTCCGAACCAGGTCCGCGTCTTGCGCGAACGGTCGTTCGCAAGCTGTTCCGTGGCGATCTGGATGGCGAGAGCAGTGCCGAAGTCCTTATGTGTCAAGCGGATCCATCGAATCTGGCCGCCGGAGCGGGCTACGTAGCGTCCGAGTTGGTCGAGGGTTCACTCCATGGTCGCCGTGGCTCATTCGTGATCCAGCATGGCGCCCTTGCGGGACCCGGCATCGAACCGTCTACGTTCGGCCACATCGTTCCCGGGTCGGGAAGCGGCGAGCTGGTCGGGATCACCGGGTCAGCGGAGATCATGCGTACTTCAGAAGGCGCGCACACCTTGACCCTTGACTACGAGTTGGGGGAAGAGTAGTCCGCGGCTGACAGAATTCTGTCAGGAATTACGCATTCTTCTTGTTGGAAGGTTCCGACTTTCTGAACCATTTCGCCCGTCTCAATCGGACCCGTGCGACGGGCGTGAGCAAGAATCCGAAGGAGGCGCACTATGCGTAAGTGGTACAGTTCCCTGGTTCGTGCGGCCGTCATACCGGTCGTTGCACTTCAGTTTGGCGCGGCCTTGTCCGCCGACGCTCAGATCTCGATCGTGAAGTCTGACTTTGAGGCGCTTTATGGCACTCGGCAGACGATCTCAACCTACGACGCGACGACGACCACCGGCGCAGCGGCCATCATTGCCGCCGGCGGAGCAAATCAAACGTGGGATTTCACGAACATGACGTGGTCGTTGAGTGGGATCGGGACAGTGGACTACCTGACTTCGTGGTCGAGCAAGCCGGGCGCCGACGATCCCAGATTCGCTTCTGCTACGATCGCAACGCAGGCGTGGGACGTGGAGAATCCTACGCCTTCCGACACGAGTGCTGTAATCTATCAGCAGGCGACCGACTCCGGAATCTGGATACTCGGCATTGGTACGACTGGAAATGTCGATGATGCGCCACCAACGCCGGACACCGTGCTGATTGTCAACGATCCGCCGTCGCTGGACCTGTGGCTGCCCTATACGTATGGGCTCGGATACACGGATTCGACGGATCAGACGTCTGAGGTGAATGGGACGCCCTTCATATCCGTCACGTTGGTTACGACGGTGTCGGTGGATGGCTGGGGGACACTGGTGCTGCCTTCTGGTTCGTATGCCGCTCTCCGATCTTACCGTATCGAGAAGTCACGGATTTTCGGCTTTACCTCCTATCACTACTACTACGAGTTTCTTACCAAAAGTCATGTCTCGGCATCGATTGAAGTCGACGAGTTTGGAAACCCGATCGCCGCAGATTACGAGGTGAATGAGACATCGCTGCCGGTTGAGCTGACCACTCTTAATGCGACGGTGTCCGGATCGACGGCGCGTCTTTCGTGGCAGACGTTGAGCGAGTCGGGTAACGCGGGCTTTTTTGTTCAGCATCAGGCGCCCGGTGGCGAGTTCGTCGATGCAGGATTCGTAAGCGGTGCCGGGACCTCTGACCGAAGGTTGTCATACAGTTATGACGTCGCAGTCGGTCGGCCCGGTGTGCATCGTTTCCGCCTGAGACAGGTCGACGTTGACGGGACGTTTGCCTACTCGGCGATGACCGAGGTCGTAGTTGGTGCGTCGGGGGGAATCGGCATCGAGGTCTACCCGAATCCCTTCATTGACCGTGCGGCAGTGGTGGTCTCTTCAGCGAGAGCTCAGGACGTGTCGGTCGACGTATTCGACGTCCTCGGCAGACGGGTCCAGACGTTGTTCCGCGGAACCATGGAGTCGGGCCAGTCCCGAACATTGTCTCTGAGCGCCGATGGACTGGTGCCAGGCGTCTATTTCGTTCGAATGAACGGAGACGGGACAAGTGTCACCCACTCGGTACTGCTCGAACGTTAGACGGGCTGCGCGTTTTTGCATTTGATTTCGGCGCGGGACCCGACAGGCTTTTGTATCATTGCCTGCGGTCCCGCGCCTTTTTGTTGCCGCACGGTGTGACCGCAGACGCGCCGATACCTTCCGAGAGTGTGTCGGCAATTCGACTCCTTCGTCCTGCGATATGATTACGCTTGCCGGCATCACACTCCCTTTCCTGGGTGAACTCGTCGCGTTATTGGCGGCGAGTATTCTTATCGCGTACCTCTGCTACCGAATTCGGCTCGTTCCGATCGTCGGCTTCCTGCTCGCGGGTGTTGTGCTGGGTCCGACAGCCCTCGGGCTCGTGACCGACAGGGAACTGATCGACAGCATGGCAGAAGTGGGTGTCATACTTCTGTTGTTCACGATTGGTGTCGAATTCAGCCTCGAAAAGCTGGCGCGCATCCGAAGGATGATCGTGGTTGGTGGCGGACTGCAGGTGCTGGGGACAACCGCCATTGTCGTGGCAATTCTGGTTCCTTTCGGCATCGGCCTGCAAGCCGCAATTTACACCGGTTTTCTTGTCGCCCTCAGCAGTACGGCGATTGTTCTCACGCTCCTTGCGGATCGCAACGAATCCGACAGCCCGAAGGGTCGGTTCGCGCTTGCGATTCTGATCTTTCAGGACCTTGCCATAATTGTGATGGTCCTTCTCGTCTCGGCGCTCGGAGGGGACGACGTTTCGGCATCGGGCATCCTCCTGACGCTGGGGGAGGCCGTACTGATTATCGTTGCCGTACTGATTGGTGCTCGAACGCTGGTGCCAACGCTGCTCGAGCGCATTGCACTTACGCGAAAGCGGGAGCTGTTTCTGCCGACAGTCGTTGCGATTTGTTTCGGTACCGCGTGGATCACGAGTCAGGCGGGAGTCAGCCTGGCTCTGGGCGCGTTCCTGGCCGGTCTCGTCGTAAGTGAAAGCCGCTACAGCGAACATGCCCTCAGCGAAATACTTCCGCTCCGGACCATCTTTAACGCCGTCTTCTTTGCATCCGTCGGGATGCTGCTCGACCTGAATTTCCTGCTCGCCAATCTCTGGCTCGTGCTTGCGGCCGCGTCCGTTGTGCTTGTATTGAAGGTTCTCGTGACCGCGGCCGGGGTTCTCGTCATGCGATATCCGATGCGGATCGCGGCGGCCGTCGGGCTGACGCTCGCCCAGATCGGTGAGTTTTCCTTCGTTCTGGAGCGAGCGGGAGCTGCCGTCGGCTTGTCGCCCGCGGGGTTTGGTGAAACGGGCACGCAGACGTTCATCGCCGTTACGGTCCTGCTAATGGCACTGACTCCGCTGTTCATCCAGTTCGCCCCGAAACTCGGAGAGCTCGTGCGTTCGGTGACCCCGCAGGATGACAGCGATGCAGACGGCACGGATGCATCGGCGGCGAGCATGGAGGACCACGTGATTGTTGCGGGGTTCGGGCCGGGAGGGGTTCGACTTGCGAACGTCCTCCACGACAGCGGGATCGCGTTCATTGTGGTTGAACTCAATCCGTCCCTCGCTCGTGATGCGGAAGAAGCAGGCTACAAGGTCGTGCAGGGAGATGCGGCGAGTGCACACATCCTCGAACACGCCGGTGTCCGGTCTGCCAAGATCT
Organism: Bacteroidota bacterium; assembly: GCA_020437385.1. Lineage (GTDB taxonomy): Bacteria > Bacteroidota > Rhodothermia > Rhodothermales > JABDKH01 > JAGQWL01. Next base: position 4,742 of record JAGQWL010000076.1, on the reverse strand, counting down.
GCGTCGTCGTTGTGAGCGACGAGGCGGCGACGCTTCGCATTACTGAAGTTGTCAACTACCTGAATCCGACCGTTCAGATTATCGTGCGCACGCGCTTTCTCGACAGCATCGAGAAGCTTCAGTCCGCCGGTGCGGACATCGTCGTTCCGGAGGAGCTTGAAACAGCGATTCGGGTCTTCACGCATGTTCTGCAGTCGTATATGATCACGCCCGAAGAGATCCAGCGGCAGACGAGTGCCATTCGAAGCGGCGACTACCGGGTCTTTCGCGGAAGTATCCACGAAGCACACCTGATGGTTCTGCAGGGTCTGGACGAAGAGGGATTGCATACGCGGGCCGTGGTCGTACGGCAGGGGGCGCCGGTAGCCGGACGAAGTCTGCGAGAGCTGGACCTGCGGCAGAATCACAATCTCACGGTGCTGGCCGTGAGGCGCCAGGGACGAACGATCGGCAACCCTTCGGGTGCGTTCCGAATCGAGGCCGGCGATCGCCTCATCCTGGTGGGATCGGCAAATGAGTTCATCCGCAGCGCAACGCTGTTTCGAGCCGGCGGTCCCGATGAGTCCGACGAGCCGCTGGTGTAGCCGGCGGATTGGGACGAACTCACCGGTTGATTACCTTATCGGCAGCGGGCGTTTTCGCAACCAGCGATCGAAGCTGATCACGGAGGTCGAGGAGGATGACGAAACCAACATCGGGTCACGGCCCGACAAATCCGGAAATCCCCAATGACGGTATTCAGCGGTTTGCTTCCGCTGTCGAGCTGAAACCCGAGTTTGAGGCGGAGTACCGACGGTTGCATTCGGAGGTGTGGCCGGAGGTGGTCGCTGCCATTCATCGGGCCAACTTCCGCAACTACTCCATTTATCTGATGGAGCTTGGCGGACGTAAGCTGTTGATCTCGTACATGGAGTACGTCGGAAGTGACCTCGAAAGCGATCAGAAGATCATCGCGGACGACCCGGTGACACGCGACAAATGGTGGCCGATAACGGACTCTCACCAGGAAGTACTTCCGGGAACGCCGGTTGGCCAACAATGGCTTCCGCTCGAACGTCTCATGCACCTTCCTTGAGTGCCGCCGCATGGATTTACATCTGAAGGGAAAGGTCGCTTTGGTTACGGGTGGCGCGTCGGGAATTGGCGAGGCCGTCGTTCGATTATTGCATACTGAGGGTGTTGCAGTGGCGTTCGCGGATCGCAACGCCGAACGCGGGGCGCATCTGGCGGCCGAGTTGAATTCGATGGCGCGCGCGGGAGACGCTGCCCGTCCCGTCGTTTTCTATGAGATGGATCTGGCTGATGAGGCGGCCGTTAAGGAAATGGCAGCGGACCTATCGGCGAGAGCCGGCCGACTGGATATCCTCATCAATAACGCCGCCGTAAATGATGCGGCAGGTCTTGACGCCGGCGTCGATGCGTTCAGGCGATCCATCGAACGCAATCTTGTTGCACTGTACGCAGTCACGCATTCCTGTGTGGGGCTGTTGCGGGCGAGTGAGGGTGCTATCGTAAACGTAGGATCGAAGGTGGCCGTGACCGGGCAGGGAGGGACCAGCGGATATGCTGCGAGCAAGGGCGGTCTCAATGCGCTGACGCGCGAGTGGGCGGTCGACCTGGCAGACAGCGGTGTTCGGGTTAACACAGTGGTTCCGGCGGAGGTGTGGACGCCCCAATACGAGTCGTGGCTTAGCCAACATTCTGAAGACGCGGATGCGGCTCGTCGGGACGTTGGCAGCATGATTCCTCTGGGCCGGCGAATGACGTCGCCGGATGAAGTTGCGGACATGGTTGTGTTTCTTGCCTCCGATCGTTGTTCGCACGTCACCGGGCAGATCATATTTGTCGATGGAGGGTATTCGCATCTTGATCGCGCCATCACGTCGCGAAAGATGAGAGGCTAACCAGCGTAGTCGAATCAACAAAGGCAGCACGTGAAAACAGAATTTTTCAGTCTGAGCGGAAAGATCGCAGTTGTGACCGGGGCCGGAAGTGGAATCGGTGCTGCAATCGCCCGCCGGTTTGCGCTTGCCGGCGCGCACGTACACATCTGGGACACGGCATCGGATCGCTCCGGCGCGGTCGCGGATCAAATTGTGGACGAAGGCGGATCGGCGACGGCCAGCAAGGTGGATGTTTCGCACGCGGATTCGGTCCAATCTGCGATCGATACCATCATCCGGGACGACTCCCGGGTCGACATCCTGGTAAACAACGCAGGGGTGAGCAGCATTGGCGATATCGAAAACACGCCGCCCGAAGAATTGGAGCGGGTTTTTAATGTTAACGTCGCCGGAGTGGCGAACGGGATGCGCGCAGTGCTGCCTGCCATGACGAACGCGGGCGGAGGGGTAATCCTGAACATGGCGAGTATCGTGTCGCTGGTGGGTGTCAAGGAACGCTTCGCGTATTCGGCGAGCAAGGGCGCTGTATTGACGATGACGTATTCAGTAGCGATCGACTACGTCAAGAAGGGAATCCGCTGCAACTGTATTTGTCCGGCAAGGATTCACACGCCGTTCGTCGATGACTATCTGGCGCGCAACTACCCGGACAGCACGGACGTCGTGTTCAAGCAGTTATCCGATTACCAGCCGATGGGCAGGATGGGCACTCCCGACGAGGTTGCGGCGCTTGCGCACTACCTGTGCAGCGACGAAGCCGCATTCGTGACGGGCAACGCGTATCCGATCGATGGAGGTGTCTGCAGCATGCCGGGGTTCTCGTGATTGATACGCACGTACATATTATCCGGCCGGATCTTTTCGCGTATCCCTGGATCGAGTCAATCGACGCGCTACAGCGCTCGTTCACGATTGAAGCGTACTGTGATCGGGCGGTTGCGATTGGAATAACGAAGGCGGTCCTGATGGAGGTCGACGTTGACGTTTCCGACCAGCGTGCCGAGGCGAGGCACTTTCGGCAGTGTTCGATGGCGGATCATCCGTTGGACATTCGGTACGTGGCGTCCGGCAGACCGGAGCTCGATGACTTTGAGCGCCATCTCGACGCAATTGACGATCCGGTGCTGGCGGGTGTCCGGCGTGTGTTTCATGTTGCGCCCGCAGAGTCGATCCATTCGGCGGCACTGGCAGGTAATCTGCGACTCCTCGGAAGACGCGGTCTCGTTTTCGATCTGTGTGTTCGCCCCGATCAGCTTGCGGACGCGACTCGCCTCGTCGACGGTGCGCCGGACACGCAGTTCGTACTTGACCACTGCGGCAATCCGCCGGTTGCCACGGACGCATATCCTTTGTGGAAGTCGGATCTTCTCGTACTTGCCGAGCGACCGAATGTCTGTGTCAAGGTTTCGGGACTTGTGAACAACCTGCCTCCCGAGGGCGGGGCGATCGACCAGCTCAGGCCGGTACTTGATCACACGGTCCGGGCGTTCGGGCTGGACCGCATGATGTTCGGCGGCGACTGGCCGGTATCGTTGCTGGCCGGATACGAACTTGCCGATTGGGTAGCGATTTTCAGGGATCTGACGGCGGAGTGGAACGAACAGCCGCGTGACACGGTGTACAGTGATGTCGCGGAGAGGGTGTATTTCTCTCGCGATTGGAAGGGATAACCACCATCGGCGTTATGATCCAGGTCGGCATCGCACTCAAGAGTCGTGCAGAGGTTGAAGTTGCGCACGAACTTCGCGGTTACGGCGGGTTGATCAAGGTTGTGGACTATTCGCCCTACCCGCGGTTTGTCTATCGGGCGGATGAGAAGCAGGCGCTGGTCAGCGTCTTGAGGGAGAAGGTTGTGCCGTACGACAGGTCGGTCGCGAAGAAGGCGGCGGCCAACGGATTTCTCGCGAGGTTTGGTTGTCGGCCTGTCTGGCGCTCGGCCCCTCCCGAGCCGGCTGCACCCTATGCGAGTCAGAAGATATCCGTTCTGCTACCTACTGTGAGCGCCTTTGAGGTTGGGGAGCGTGTCCGGGAGAAGGCGCCGCATGCTGCGATTGTGCGCACGGAGATGCAGTGGCAGCTTCATTTTCCGGTAGACGTGGTGATGATTGTGGTGGACGCGATACAGGAGTTTATCAACGAGGCGGATACGCCTACGTCGATGCAGACGTGTGAAGACTTGTTGACCGCGATTGAGCTGCAGCTTGTACGGTTGGAGGTGTGAGGGTTGAGGTGTTGGTCGGTCGTAGATCTCCGTTCAGAAATCCTTGCGAATGAACCGCCGCCGCGCCGCCACATACGGGAGGGTAATCCAAGCGATTGTGGAGGTTCCGGCACCTACGAGGCCCATCGGCGAGAGTAGCGAGTCATGCAGAACGGTGCCGGTATAGCCCATCAACGCCGCGATGTCGAAGTGGAGCATCTGGATGGTGCGAAAGAGGTCAATCGGATTCGCAATAACGCTTACAACCACCGCGCGTTCTATCGGGTACTCGGAAAAAGCGCGGATGAGCACAAGTATGAGCCCGTCGTAGAATACAGTCAGGAGGAGCCACGTCAGTATGGCTAACGCGAAGCCCTTCGCATGATCGTCGATTGAAACGGCAATTGTAAGGGCGATAGCGACAAACACTGCGGTCAAGCTGATACCCGACAGGAGAGTCAGCATCAACGCCGTGCCATCGACGCCAGTCAATGCTCGAAGCGCGAATGGAAGAGTGATCCCGATCGCATAACTGGCGGACAGCGGGATTGTCAGTCCGACGAACATCCCCAGCATGAGCGTTCGACGCTCAAGTGGTTGCGAGAGGAGAAGGAGATGGAAAGGCTGCTGGCTGTATG
>JAGQWL010000075.1 GCA_020437385.1 Bacteroidota bacterium | reverse complement strand
GACCATCTCGGCCATCGAATTCAGCGGCGAGTAACGGGATGACTCCACATCGCCTTCCTTCGCGATCTGGTCCTCGGAAAGGTGATCCGTACCGCGCTTGAGGAATACCCTGAAGACCGATCCGACGCCGAGCTCAGACTCCACCTCGATACGACCGTCATGCAAGTCGACAAGCTCCTTCACAAGTGACAAACCGATTCCGGTACCATCCTGAATCGTCGATACGGTTCCGTCGACCTGGCGATACCGATCGAACAGGTACGGGATGTCGCGTTCGTGGATGCCGGGCCCCGTGTCCGCTACAGCCAACTCGATCTCACCCGCTTCCTCGTGATTGATCAGCCGCACGTCGATCGAACCGCTTGATGTAAACTTGACCGCATTCGACAGCAGGTTGAACAGGACCTTCTCGATCTTCTCGGGATCGTAAAGAACTTCCGCGTCCTCCATGTCCGATTCGAACTTGAGATCGATACCCCGCTCGGACGCGAAGGCCGTGAACGAGTACACGATGCCTTCTGTGAAGGCGACGAGGTTGCCGTTCCGCGCCTTCAGGTTCATCTTGCCGGATTCCAGCTTCGCGAGGTCGAGCAGTTGGTTGATCAGCCGGAGGAGCCTTCGCGAATTCCGAAGCATGATCTCGACCTGCGCGCGCATTGCCGGTCCAAGCGGCCCGTAAGTGCCCGTAAGCGCATTTTCGAGAGGGCCGATCGTGAGTGTGAGCGGCGTCCGAAACTCGTGCGAGATGTTGTTGAAGAAGCGCGTCTTGAAGCGATCCAGCGCCTTTAGCGATTCGGCCTGCGCCTCGATTTGCTCCTTTGCCCGAACGAGGTCGCGCGTGCGCTCATCGACGATGCGCTCCAGCTCACGCTGCCTCGCCTTCAGTGCGCGGAACCGGAGCCAGTAGATGAATCCCGCCATCACCAGCAGGACGAGCGCCATCAGCACCCAGAAACCGCGGGTCTGATAGAAGAACGGCTGGAGATAGAACGAGTACGACGCCCCTTCCGTGTTCCACACGCCGTCGCTGTTGGCGGCACGCACGCGGAAGGTGTATTCACCCGGATCCATGTTCGTGTACGTAGCCGTTCGAATCGGACCCGCGTTCGTCCAGTCGAGATCGTACCCTTCCAGCTTGTACTGATAGGATACTTCCTCCGGATTGATGAACGTGAGTGCCGCGTAGTCGAATTCGATCTTCTCTGTACCCTTTCGCAGCGTGTCCGCGTTTGCGACCTTCGTGCCTTCCACGCGGATCGCCTCGATCACAACGGGCGGAACCGTGTTGTTGCGCGGCAGCTTGAGCGGATTGACCATTGCCGCTCCTTCAACCGTTGCGAACCAGAACTGACCCTTTGCGTCTTTCCATCCGGCGGGCTGAACACCCCCGTTGAACTCGTGGCTCCTGAGTCCGTCGTTGATGTCGTAGACGGTGTTGCGGATTTCCTTGATGCGGCCCAGATCGTAATCATCAAACGTGTCGATCGCCACGCGGAAGAGCCCCTTGTTGCAGCTCATCCACAAGCCGCGCTCGTCGTCTTCGAGGATCGTATAAACGACGTCATTAAAGAGGCCGTTTCGCGTCGAGTACGTCGTAATCTTGTTGTTGCGCAGCCTGCTCAGACCTCCCTGGTACGTACCCATCCACACTGTTCCACTCGCATCCTCGTAGAGCGACAGCACCGTGTTGTCCCCGAGACCATCCGCAGTTGTGTACGTCGTCACGCCGAAATCAGAGACGCGTCGCACGCCGTTCTCGGCCGTACCGACCCACAGATTTCCGTTTCGGGTTTCGAGGATCGTGAGCACGTTGTCGTTCGAGTCATCACCCGTCAGATCCATTAACTCGAAGCGGTTGCCGACCCGCCTGGCCAGTCCCTGATCCGTTCCGACCAGAAGCTCTTTGTTTCTCGTGATCGCGAACGACGTAATTCCGTTGCCGGGCAATCCGTCGTTCTTCGAATACTGAACGATCCGTCCGTTCGGCAGCAACGCGTTCAGACCGTTGTCGAGTGTTCCGATCCACACGATGCCGTCATCATCCTTGATGATGCTCGTCGCGTAGTCGCCGGAAAGCCCATTGCGCGTCGAGTAGTAGTAGATGCCGTCTTTGGTCATCCGTGTCACGCCGCCATTCTCGGTACCGAACCATCGGTCTCCGTCATCGTCGACATACACGGTCAGGACAAAGTCGTGCGACAGCCCCTCGAGCGTCGTATACGTCGTGATCTTCCCCTGTCGGAAACGATCGAGTCCACCGCCGTCCGATCCCGTCCAGATGCTGCCTTCCCGGTCTTCGTAGATCGTATTGATGATGTCGTGGGACAGGCCGCCGCGCACATTGATCGACGTCCAGGTCTCGCCGTCGAAGCGGCTCAGTCCGTAGCCGTCGGTCCCGACCCAGACGTTCCCGTCGCGAGCCGTCACGATCGACAGAATGCCGATGCCCTGAGGGACGTCCTCGAGTGAGACGCGGCTGACCTCGCTTCCCGAGATCTTGTTCAGTCCCTTGCGCGTTCCGACCCAGAGAACATTCTTGTCGTCATGCTCGACGGAGAGTATCTCGTTGGACCAGAGTCCGTCTGCAACCGAAAAGCGATCGATCCGACCAACCGAATTGCGAAACAGGCCGTCTCTCGTTCCGATCCAGACCGTGCCGTCCCTCGTAACGTCAACCGACAGGACGCGATCGGACGCCAGGTTTGCAGCCGTGTACTGCATCAGGTTATCGCCGTCGAGAAACCAGAGGCCGGACTCGGACGTGGCGATCCAGATGATCCCGCCGGCACTTTCGGCTACGTCGGTTACGTACTTGTCATCAAACCCCTGTTCGGTGCCGAACTTCCGGAACCTTCCGTTCTCGCGGATGACCAGTCCCTTGAAGTTGAGTGCAATCCAGAGCCGGCCCTTACTGTCCTCAAAGATCCGGCGGATCGCATTCGAGTCCAGCTCGTCGACGTTCAGCTTGTCATAGACGTCGAAACGGGTACCGTTGAAGCGAACAATTCCTTCGTCCGTGCCGAACCACAGGTACCCCTGCCGATCCTGCATGATCGAGCGGACGGTGTTCTGAGGCAGGCCCGCGTTGTCATCCCAGATGTCGTGGATGTACTGGTTGATGCTGCGGAAGCTCTCCGGGTCGCGCCGATCCTGGGCGGACACAAGAGACCCTCCGCCTGCCAGGAGCAGTGCGAGGAGGGCAAATAAGCGATATAGGTGTGGCCTGGCTGCCAATGGCGCGTGGAAGCGGACGTAATGCGATTTGACTGTTGTAGCTGTTACAGCCTCCCAACGTGAAGAATGGAATCTGACACGGTTGGGATCGACCCGGCACCCACACGCTTAAGCAGAATGGAATGCCAAATTTTGGCGAACGAGGGGCAGAAGTGGCGAAAATGACCCGCTGACGGGGGCGGGCCGCTGACCAGCCGGTCCCGAGATGACGAAACGGCAGCGACACCGCAAGGGTGATCGACGAATGGCCCCGCCGCTTAAATCGAAGATCGCGGTTGTCGATACTCTCCGGACGACGCCCGGTCGGCGCAAGCCGGCCCGCATACGCGGTGTACTATTTCGCACCGTGGCGTCCATTAGTAACCCCTATCTATGCGGGCGGGGAGATAGTCATTCGAAAACGCCCTCCGCGGCGCTATTTGAAATGAAATCTTCTCTTTTTCTCGCCGCCGTCTTCTTTGTTGGTCTTGGTCTGAGCGGGTGTAGCGACAGTCTCACCGGCCCGGCCTCCGAGCTCGACTCTGCCGATAGCGGCGTGTACTCCAAAGTTCTCGAACGGGAACGAATGCCGGTCGTAACGCTGACGGGTGTCACGGACGTAACGCAGTCCGACACTACGAAGGCGACGAGCAGCACGGACCTTTTCGGAAGCCTCGGAGGAACGAAGTAGGAAACACCGGAATCAGTGGAGCGCCTCGGCGCTCTGCGTGATTCCCGGTTCGTGAAGCTTTCGTGCAGGAGGCGATGGGCTTAAAAATGCATGGCCTCCTCGTCGATACAGCTTCAAAATAATTCGTGTCCGGTCGGCAAACGCTTATCTCTGCCGGCTCGCGCACGTGCACTTCTCGCACGACACGAACACTGCCATCCCTCATCTGCGCGAGCGGGGATACAGTACCAAAGGTTGGGTATTGCAATGAATCGATTATTTCCACAATCCGTGCTCATGCTGTTTGCTGCAGCATTGCTGGTGACGGCATTCACCGGATGTACGGACGATCTGTCTTCGCTGTCTGAGCCGGCGAACCAGGTTGAATCACCTGCCATTACGAACAACGCGAAGTTCCGTCATGCCAAATTTGTTCGCCGCGCCATGCGCAAGCGAGTCGGCAAGGACGGAGACGAAGATTACCTCGGCCTGATTGTGTCGGTAAACAACGCCGCACAGCTTGACAAGGTTATCGAGCGGATGAAGACGCTCGAACGCTACAAGATCCTCGAGCGTTACACGTACGACGAAGTGTTCGACGGCATCGCGGTCGAAATCACGGACAGCCTCGCCAATCCGGACTACTCGAGCTTCCTTCAGTCGCTGCTTTCCGATCCTGACGTACAGTGGATCGAGCCGGACATGACGGTGGAACTCCCGCCGGCATCATCGGCCGACGCAGGATCCGGTCAGACGATTCCGTGGAGTGTCGCGGCTATCGGAGGCCAGGACACCTGGACCCACTCCGGCGACGGAAGCGGATCTGTCGACGTGGATGTCTACATCCTCGACACCGGCGTCAGCAATGACGACGTGAATGTTGTCGAACATCGTGACCGACGCAATCCGTCCGTCAACGATCCGGCTGACTACGACGGCCACGGTACGCACGTTGCGGGCATCGCTGCCGCGATCGACAACGCGTTTGGTGTTGTTGGTGTCGCACCGGGAGCGCGCGTTCACAACTTCAAGGTTCTCAACGACGACGGCACGGCTCCGACTTCGGTGGTACTCGAAGCGGTTGAAGAGTTGCTGTCACGCAAGCTCGCGAATCCGTCCACTCCGATGGTTGCGAACCTGAGCCTCGGCGAAAATGTCGAGACGACGGACTTCACCGCGCTTGACGACGCCGTTCAGGCAGCGATCGACGCGGGTGTTGTGATGGTCGTTGCTGCCGGCAACTGGGGCATGGACGCCTCGGTGATTTCACCGGCGCACGTGCCGGACGTCATCACGGTTGGTGCGTCGGACATGTCGGCGAAGTTCACTGACTTCTCGAACTACGGTGCGTTCATCGACATCGTGGCGCCGGGACAGAACATCATCTCGCTCGCACCGTCGACGATGACTGCCGAGAAGGCTGAGATGAGCGGAACGTCGATGGCAGCGCCGCACGTTACCGGTGCTGTCGCACTGTACCTCGCCAAGCATCCGAATGCGACGGCGGCTCAGGTACGGGACGCGCTTGTCACGTCTTCGATGGATGTTGTTCGCAACCAGCCGTCCAACACGACCAGCAATCTGCTGTGGCTTGGAAACCAGGTCGACAATCCTGGCCTCAAGAACGGCAAATCGGATTGGTACACCAATGGAAACATTTCCTTCGAGTCAATGGGCGGTGGAGACAAAGCGGCCAAGCTGAGCTCCGGCCACACGCTGGCACAGTCCTTCCCGGCAACGGCCGGCACGACGTACCGGGCGAACATCCGCTACAAGGTCGAAGGTGTTCCTTCGTGGAGCGGATACGGTTTCGACTACCGCGACGCGAACGGCAACGAGATCAGCGAGTCAGTCGCATCGTTCAACAAGCTGCAGCTCTCGTACGGTGATCTTGAACT
>JAGQWL010000004.1 GCA_020437385.1 Bacteroidota bacterium | reverse complement strand
TCCTCCGCGAGCGAGCGTATCCGGTGTTGCACGACCTTGCCCTGTTTTATGTGGATTGGCTGGTCGAGTATCCGGATGACGGCAAGCTGGTTTCCTCGCCGTCGACGTCGCCCGAGAACTCGTTCATCGCGCCGGATGGAAAATCGGCCGCGACAACGATGGGGGCAGCGATTGATCAGCAGCTCATCGCCGAAGTGTTCACGAATACGCTTGTCGCGGCGGATGTGCTCGGCATGGACGATCCGACAATTGAGGAGATCCGCAGCTCACTCGCGAATCTTCGATCAGGGACGGTGGTCGGGGCGGACGGTCGGCTGCTCGAATGGGACAAGCCGTTCGAGGAGGCGGAGCCGGGGCATCGGCACATGTCGCATGTCTATGCTTTCCATCCGGGCAACAGGATCACGCGCGACGGGACGCCGGAGCTGTACGAGGCCGTGAAGAAGACGCTTCAATACCGGCTCGATCACGGAGGCGCGGGCACCGGATGGAGCAGGGCGTGGCTGATCAACATGAGTGCGCGACTCGGTTCGGGTGCGGATGTCGAGAACAACATCGACCTGTTCCTGCAGAAGTCCGTCGTCGAAAATCTTTTCGACATGCATCCGCCGTTTCAGATCGACGGGAATTTCGGATTCACCGCCGGTGTGGCGGAGGCGCTGCTGCAGTCGCACGCGGGTTTCATCGAGGTGCTGCCGGCGCTGCCGGAGTCGTGGCCGGATGGTCGCATCCGCGGACTCAAGGCGCGCGGCAACGTCACGATCGACATGGACTGGAAGGATGGCGATTTGACGGATGCCTGGGCGACGTCGGCGGACGGCGGGGAGTTTCGGTTTCGGTATCGCCGCAGGGAGGAGGTGGTGATGCTGAAGGCGGGGCGAAAGACGAAAGTACGCGTCATCCCGAGCCCCGATGGTTTGCACGAAGCAGGGCAATAGCCCTCGGGAACTCATTTGACCGGTGACACGAATCGTAGAATCGTGGATTCGTAGAATCGTAGCGCAGATTGAAAGTAGGAGCGGAGGAACGTAAGAAAGTACGATTGGCTCGAGCCATCCCGAGCCACAGTGGTTTCTTCGAAGCAGGGCAATAGCCCTCGGGAACTCATAGGATCGCGTAGACGAGTCGCGACCGCGACCCGCGGCCAGGAGACCCTACAAACCGACTGATCACTGGTCACTGATGACTGCTCACTTCGCGAGCGAAGCGAGCTTATCTTCCTATCATCTTCGATTCCGCGATCGACGATCGCGACGCAGTCTTCCTCGTTTCCGCAGAATCGCAGATTCTGCGAGAACGTAGGATTGGCTGCTCCTCTCCAAGGAAGTTTTTCCCGGGCATTATTTGTTTCGGCGTACAGCACTTCCGAACGGGTTGAGGCGACGGGTGGGGCCGAAACAAATCCAGCCCGGCCCTTTTCTTTGCGCAACTTTCTTTTGGGGACAAAAGAAAGTTGCATCATCCCACCACTAACCGAACCCATTCTCCGAAGAACGGATCCTCGAGTCGGTACTTGACGCTTCCGGCGTTTTCGTCTTCGCGAATGATCCCGGTGCGTAATAGCCCCTTGAGTGCGGATTGCATCGTGG
>JAGQWL010000074.1 GCA_020437385.1 Bacteroidota bacterium | reverse complement strand
GGATGGGAAGACGGCCGAAACCGGGCGTTCGATGCGGCAACCGACCGCGTGATCGAACGGGCCTTCAACTCCGAGCCAGACGTGATCGAGCACACGGTCACGGGAACGGTGCTCACACACGAAGACTTCCCGTCTGCCTTCGTGTTGCCCCGGAACATCTACGTCTATCTGCCTCCGGGCTACGGCAACACGACAGCGTCCTATCCTGTTTTGTATATGCACGACGGACAGAACATTTTTGACGCCTGGTCGGCCGGTGCCGAATGGCAACTCGACGAGCATGCGCAGGAGCTGATCGAATCCGGCGACATTCCGCCGATGATAATCGTGGGCGTCGGCAACACGAACCAGCGAACGTACGAGTACACGCCATCCGAGTCACAACAGGTTATGGTATTCGATCGCGAGACGCCGGTTGACCCGCAAGCTTACGACGGACGGTACCGGTCCGGCGACGCGATAATTCGCGTTGTGTCATCGCCGGATACCCTTCGAATGATCGATGTCGACACTGGCGAAGAACGATTGGGTATCCGTACGGCCGACGACACCTATCGTATCGACGGAACAGCGATGACGGCGCGCTTCAGCCGAGCCGACGGAGTGGCGACAGGTTTCACCGCGTCCAGCGCTCCGGAAGGCGGAGGCGGCGATGCCTACGGGCAGTTCCTGATCGAGGAATTGAAGCCCTTCATCGACAAGACCTATCGGACTTTGCCCGACGCCAACGATACGGGGCTCGGAGGCTCTTCGTTCGGCGGACTGATCACGCTCCACGTTGGGCTGGAGCATCCAGACGTTTACGGTACGCTGCTGGTCGTGTCACCTTCTGTCTGGTGGGACAATCGATTTGTCCTGGAAGAGGTGCAGTCGCTGAAATCGTCTACCGGCCAACGAATCTGGCTCGATATGGGTGCCGACGAAGGAAAGGAGATGGTGGACGGCGCAGAAGTGTTGCACTCGCTCCTGCTTAAGAAGGGCTGGACCGAATCAACTCTCTCGTTTGTCATCGCCCCGGATGCGAATCACTCCGAGCGTGCCTGGGCAGCAAGGTCTGCGGAGATGCTTCGGTTCTTCGGTCGGAGCGTTCGCGGCGAGTAGGTTGCGCGATGTGCGTTCCTGGTCGCATGAGAGGTTCCGAGGGTTGGACCTGAGCGATCGCCGCGGTTCGAGTTCATGATCCCGTCAAATCCCGGGGGTTATTGAGATACGACGAGGAAACCGCAGTGGCTCGGGACGACGGATCAGGCGGATGCCCGGGTCTGCCATTCGTCAAGGATCGGGGCTGTGACGGACGTGAAGCGGAGGTTGAGAAGCTCGCCGCTTTTCCCGACGACCTTTGCGTATGCCATTGCCTCCGAACCCGACTCTGCGAGCGTCACCGGAAATACGAGGTCGCAGAAGACGTCTACCGGTGCCTTTGTACTCACGTCTGCCGAGTGGCGGCTGAGTGCGACAACGCGTCCTTCGTGGGTTTCTCCCGATGCGGTTTTTCCCCCGATAGTCCGGAATACGACGTTGAACGGTGCGGGCACCGGTAGTGCCGGATCGTCAAATCGGGGCGCGCGCAGGTTGTATGGTTCTCCGATTCCCTTGACGAGGTACGCCTCGATCGCTTCGGAGAATCCTTTTGCGGCAATTTCCAGAGCGTCTTCCACATCCACATCCGAGGTTGACGCCCGGCGGTTACCGTCAGAAATCAGAATCTGCCCGCCCGTCGTGAACGACTCGATGCGACTTACGAGGTTGACGTGACTCCCGATCACTGAGTACTTCATCCGCTTCTGCGATCCGATATTTCCGACGACGACGTTACCCGTGTCGATACCGATTCCAACTTCCAGAGCAGGCAATCCACGGGAACCCAGCTCCCGGTTCACATCTGCCATGGCAAGCTGCATGTCGATCGCGCAGGCGATCGCGTCGGACGCATCCGATCCTCTTGCGACAGGAGCACCAAACACCGTCAGCAGTCCGTCGCCCATGAAGTTGTCGATCACGCCGCCGTGACGCTGCACGACATCGACCATGAAGCCCAGATACACATTCAGCAGCTCGACAACACGATCCGGCGGAAGCTGTTCGGAAATTGCGGAAAAGCCGCGCAGGTCCGACATCATCAACGTGACCTCGCGAAGCTCACCACCGAGCTCGATCGCGTCCGGCCGCGTCAACAGTTCGTTGACCACCTCGTGCGAGATGTATCGGCTGAACGTGTCGCGAATCGTCGCCGCGGTCTTGAGCCGCCGCAGCACGTCGGATGCCTTTTTTACCGTTATCTCGAGGTCCTGCAGATCGATCGGCTTCGTCAGAAAATCGAACGATCCCCTGTTCATGGCAACGCGGATGTTGTCCATGTCACCGTATGCCGAAACGACAACCGCGATGAGCACGCGGTCAACCTCGGACAAACGCTGCAGCAGCGTAAGACCGTCCATGCGCGGCATGTTGATGTCGGTCAGGACAATGTCGATGGACTGATCCTCGTTGATCAGGTCGAGTGCATCGACGCCGTCGGCTGCAAACAGAAAATCGAATTCGTTTGCGCGGATCTGGCGACGAAAACGCTGGCGTACCAGTGCTTCGAGATCGGGTTCGTCGTCGACGACAAGTATCCTGACAGGTACCGACATTCCGGTGGCGAATGGACGGATGGTCCGCGGGAGAATAACGAAACTACCGCCAAGCTAATTGCCACCACTGACAATTACACGATTGAAGATTCGCCTAATCTGTCATTCGGCGTGCGCGCAGGACGGCAGTCAATGACTCCATTGCCAGGGCCGAGGCAAGTATCGGGTCGTCTTCCTTGTTTGGGCCGCCTTCCGGATTGCTGAAACTGCCGTCGGGCTGTTGCGCATCGGCCAGCAGCGCGGCTACCTCCTGTCCCCAGGACCCGGTTTCGCCGATGTGCTCGTAGGCCAGCGATCGAGACGCCAGGTGATACAGGAACATGACGCGATCCCAATCGCCGGGTCGGCCGCGAGTGATTCCTTCGGGTCGGTCGAGTGCGGGATGTGCGCGCAGCCAGCTTCGCGCAGCCACAACGCGCGCATCATTGTGGTCCGCACCAGCGGCCAGAAGCGCAAGCAATCCGTCGGCTGTTGTCGTCGCGTATGAAACGAAGTACGCATTCCCCGATGCATCCGTCGCGGTTCCGGCTTTGTTGGTCCCATGCACCACCGGCGACGAATAAAATCCGCCGTCGAACGGCGATCGATTCTGGGGATGATCGCCGAGAACCACACGTGCGTCCGCAGGCAATTTCTGGACGAGGCCAAGAAAAGCGTTGGAACGAGCCAGTCCCCTGTCGATCGCCTGCATGAACGAATCTACAGCGGCATCCCCTCCTGCGCGTCGTTCCCGATACAGGCGCAGTGACTCGGCAACGCGTCGCGTGTGGGACAGATCGACGTGCCCCACCTCCGCGAAGCGGAGTGTTCGCTCACCGAATCCCCACGATCCATACGCCAGTTGCTCCACACCGATGCCACGGTCCTCAACAAATTGTTGTGCAAGCAGGTACGAGGCCATCACGTCCGCGAGTTCGTTGTACGACGCGTCGCCCGCAAGCACAACGGCAGTAAGCGCAGCCGCCGTCGAATAATTCGGGTACTCGAGAATCGCTGGATCGGAGAGTCCGAGAACACCGGCCTCATTCACGTGTTGGCGGATGAAGTCGAGTCCGCGTTCGATCGTTTGATCCGGAACGTCCACGCCGACCTCGCGCGCCAGGAGGAGTTGCTGCAAGACGAACGGTGTCCACGCCTGGCCGGATCGAAGGATGCCGTGGGTCCCGCTGTGCCATCCGCCATCCTCCGCTTGCGTTCGTGACAGGTAGTCGACGGTTCGCAGGAGGACAGCGGATGGCTCATCGGAACGGATCGTGCAGGAAGTGGCGGTCGCAGCCACCACGATGACGAACAACATCCTGACGCGCCCGCGCGACACGGATGACTGCACGGACATTGTGCAACGTGCACTGCGGCTGCGACCGAACCTACCTATCCTGTTGTGGCTGCTCACGATCGTGAAAGGTTACTTCTGTGCGAAGCGGTAGGCGTCGCGATCTGCGGTGATCGTCATGATGACGGCCGCCGTCGAGAACACCGGACTCGTGATGCAGTGGTGCCCGCTCCAGCTTCCGTTCTGATTCTGGACATGTTCAAGCCGCTGATTCATTCGGGAATACCAATTGTCCCAGTCCGCTCCACCGGCCGATGCGAGCGCCTCACTCGTCATCATATAGCTGAGGAACTCCTCGCCGCCATTGTTTCCGAAGCCCGAAAGAACGTCGTCACTTCCAAGCATCTCGGTTGCTTTTTCGTAGGATCGAACGGTTTCTGCCGCGCGGCGCGCCTCATCTTCCGAGTAACCGATGGACTGCAGCGTCGTCGCGTCGAGTTCGGCTTCCTCCGAAATTTTTCCCTCTTTCCTTGCGCGCTCGACTCGCTGCCTCGCGTCGCGGACGATTGGGGCAGCGGCACGCTGCGCGCTGGCGATTGAATAGAGGCTGACTCCGGCTGCCGCTTCGGTACGCACCGATCCGTCTGCTGAAACGTTTGCCTGCTGGTAGTCCTGACTGCGCTTCAGGGCGTCCTTGTCCACCTTCGCGCCCGCATCGGCGGCACCCTCGAGCGCATTATTGGCCATGGCAGACTGAAGCACGCCTGCCCATCCGCCCTCGCTGATACTACCGTCCGCGTTCTGCGCGAGCTGGATTTTATGCACGCACTTGTCGAGCGCGTTTTTCACACGCGCGTGGTATTTGGCATCCGACTCTGTTTCCGGAAGCATCCGCGTCAGAAATTGCGACACCATCGAGACGTCGATAAAGCGCCCGAGCTTGACCTGAGGCTGCGTGCCGTTCAGATCAGTGAGCGCCGGCGAGTCAGCCGGTGATTGTTCGACGACCGCGAGCAGGTAGTCGAGTGCACGCTTGAGATTGGATCGGTACGGACCTTCGGTGAGTGTATTGCCGGCGCGGGCGAGCGCCATGCCGGAGAACGCGGTCGTGGCGGGGTCGATCGATACCGCATGCGGATCGCGGACGCCCTGATTCGCGTGGGTTCCGGCTCCCCATCCGCCGTTTTCGAACTGTGCAGATGCCAGCCAGTCGAGTGCACGTTCGATGTACGGCGGAATTGGTTTCGGTTCGCCGATGCTGTCGGTATTCGTGGTGAAGGGTCGATTGCCGTCGGGTTGCGGCGGCAGATCAACTGACGTGTGGTTATTCGAAGGGTCGGTCCGATACGATCCCGAGGGCGACTGATGCGCTTCGTGGAAACTGCTGTGACTCGAGATCACGGTTGTGGTACTGTTGTCGATAAACGGCAGCAGCAGCAGGAGGCCGAAAGAAAATGCGCCCGCACTGCTCCAGCCGACGAGTCGGTTGGTTTTCATGCGTGTTACCTTGAATGTGTCCGCGACGGACGTGTCAGTGGTTGCTGAAGTGCGTGTGTCGGCAATCCTGACGGGCGACGAACGAAGAAGTGTGGCTGTTGCGTCGCCGATCTGACGCTAAAACGCAGGCCGCGACGAAATATTGCGTCGCCGGTCGTGGATCAGGTGGAAATCGGAATGGGAGAATGGGAGAATGGGGGCAGCTCGCTTCGCTCGCGACCTGAGCAGTCATCAGTGACCAGCGCTCAGTAAGTGGGTTGTG
>JAGQWL010000073.1 GCA_020437385.1 Bacteroidota bacterium | reverse complement strand
GCGGCGGGCTCGGGTCGGGGACCTCGACCAACGTCGGGCGTTCGCCGAAGTGATTATACAGGACTGCTTTCAAGCTCTGGTCAGCTGTGGATATGCACGACAGTTCACAGGATTTGTGTTGCCGTCGGAATCAGATTGCAGTTGTCAATCGCCATCCATTTCAGTAAACCATCGCGTACGGCTGATCGCTGAGTCACTACCGGTAGGAGTCTCGACGGTGTGCAACTTTGATTACGAGAATCGTCAATACCGAATCGGCGATTTCATAGACGACCCGGTAGTCTCCGATCCGTATCCGATAATACTCACTTGCAGAAAGCTTCTTGCAGCCGACCGGTCGCGGATCAGCGGCCAGCGCGGCAATCGCGGACACGATGCGCCGCCGCTCTTTCTTCGTTCCGATTGCCTCCAGTTCTTTCTGCGCCGATCGTTTAACGCGGATCTTATAATTCGCCACGTTCCTTCAGCCTCGTGACGAATGTCTCAAAAGAAACTGACGGTTCGTTGACTCGGTCCCGGATGTCGGTCAGATCCGCAGCATCCTCCGCGAAGGCTGCGCGAAGGGCGTCGTTTACGATGTCGGACATCGACGCTTCGACGGCTGCAGCCTTCAGGCGCAGTGCCTTATGGATGTCCTCTTCCAGGTAGACCGTGGCTCGCTTTGTTTTTGCGATCATGTTCAGGAGTCCGCTCAGGTCGGTGCAATAACGTTATGACGTCATAACGTTATCCAAGTCGCGCCGGTTCCGATCTTTCGAATCGCCTTTCAGTTCCCGGCGTCATAGGGCGTCGGATACCCGATTCCAGGCTTCACAACAGGGTAGGGAGGCGGATCGGGTACCGGCCGCGGATCCTCCTCGATCAGCTTCTTAAGGTGGGCGACGGCGGCCTCGAGCTGTGCGTCGCGACCCTCGAACGTCTCGTGCGGATCGTTGTCCACGACGACGTCCGGTACGACGCCCCACCCCTCGATCAACCACTTGCCATCCGCATAGACACCTGATTCCGAAGCGCGCGCAACACCGCCGTCGACCTGCCGGTTCGAACTCGACAGCCAGACCTCGCCGCCCCACGTACGCGTGCCGATCACGTCGCCAAGCCCAAGTCGTCGAAATCCATCCGGGAAAGCCTCGCCGTCCGACGACGACCGCCAGTCAACAAGCACCACCATGTGGCCGTTGAACGCGTACTGCATATTTCCGTGTGGCGCTCCCGTGCGTCCCTTGAAGTACATCCAGACGCGACGCATGAGCTGCGTCAGCACCCAGCTATCGATATTGCCGCCGTTGTTCCGGCGCATGTCGATCACGATGCCCTGCCGATTGATTTCCGGATAAAACTCTCGCGTCCACTGGCCGATGTCGCCGCCGCCCATTGCGCGAAGATGGACGTAGCCGATGTCACCCTCACTCATTTCATCAACTGCCAGCCGTCGGGTGTATTCCCACTCCGAATAGCGCAGACCGAACTCCGCTCCCGTTGTAATCGGCTCGACGACGACATCGCGCGTCTTTCCGTCGGGATCCTGTATCGAGAGACGCACCTGCTTGCCTGCCTCACCGAGAAGCAGGAGCCCGATGTCGTCGACCGCTGCGGTTGCTTCGCCGTTGACCTCCAGAATGATCGCACCCTCGCCGACATTTACACCGGGTCGCGCAAGTGGAGCAGTGTCGTCCGGGAGATCGGGATCGGTCTCGTAGACGTGTACGACTCGAAATCCTCTGGTCGCCTCGTCGCGCTCAAGGACCGCCCCAAGGGACGCCGGCTGCACACTGTCCTCGCCTGAACGTGTGTCGCCGCCCGCGACGTTGGAATGCATCAGGGATAGTTCGCTCACCATCTGTGCCTGCAGATCGGCCAGTTCTTCGCGAGCGCCCACACGGTCAACCAATGGTTCGTACTTCTTTCGAACGGCCTCCCAGTCAACGCCATGCATGTTCGGATCGTAGAAATAGTCCCGATGCAGTCGCCAGGCGTCCACGAAGATCTGACTCCACTCCGCCTTCTTGTCGACAGGGATTCTCCATCCCGAGAGATCGACCTTCGCCTTGTCCAGGCTTGCGTCTTTCCCTGAGGACGCGTCGATCACAAACAGATCGCTCCCTTTTCGAATCATCAGCTTCGTTCCATCCTGGGACAGGTCGTATCCTCGGATACCTTTTGCAATGTCGATCGGCTCCGCCTCGTATTTCAGATCGATCGCGCGCAGCACGCTCCCGGAACCACCGGGCTCGTTGGCCAGCCAGAACAACCGCTTCGCATTTGTCGTCACTTGGTCGTAGTTCCCGCGTTCAACCGGGACAATGTGGAGCGGGCCCGGACTCGCAACGCGTTCGCTGGATGTCACCTTCTTCTGGGAATCCTTCGTGGCGTTCTTGCCTGCCGAGTTCGAGTTGTTGTTGTCTGCCGAGTTCGAGTTGTTTTTAACTGCCGAGCTTGTGTCCGGAGGTGCGAGTTCGTCCGGCTCCTTGAAGGACCATGTCGCGTCTTCATGCAGGGGCATGGCGTAGAGCCGCGTTTGTCGGTCGAAGTAGGGTTGTGACGCATAGGCGCCCCACGCGCTGCCGGTCGCGTTGAAGTCGCGATTCGACAAGAAATACAGCCAGTCTCCGTCCGGGCTGAACGACGGACTCCAATCTTCGTAGCGTCCGGAGGACACGGCTATCGTCTTGTTCTCCTTCGTGTCGTACAGCGCCACGTTCGAGAGTCGCACATCGCCGACCGCATAGTACGCGAGGTAGCGGCTGTCGCCGGACCAGACGAATCCGCTTCCCTGGGAGGCCCATTGACCGGACTCTGCGATCTGCTTTGTCTTGCCGGACGAGAGATCCGTAATCCAGATTCGCCGATCATAGTCCGTTTCGGCGAGCCACTTTCCGTCCGGCGACGGAATGCCCGACAGTCGAAGCATTGCTGGACCATGGGTAAGTTGTTTCGGTTTTCCGATGCCGTCGTTGGGAGCGCTCCACCATTCGACCTCGCCGGATGCGTCGGACAACGTCAGCAGGCTCTTTCCGTCGGCGGTGAACCGCGCATAGCGATGGCGGATGCCGGAGTTTCTTGAAACGTTTGCGACGCGGCCTCCTTTCACGGGCGCGACGAACACGTCGCCGCGAGCCGTGAGGGCGATCTTCGATCCGTCGGGAGATATCTCGGCGGACGTTATGTAGCGATCGGGGTTGTCTTCCCACGTCACGCGTCGCTGTTCGTTATCCGACACAATCGTTGTGGTCAACAACGCGGACGTGCCTGAATTGACGTCCAGGCGGTACAGATCGGCGCCCATCCGGTAGACGATGGTTGCACCGTTTGAGCCGCCCGATAGCGCGTGCTCCTGTATGTCGAAGTCCATGTGCCGGGTCAGCGGTTGTACGTCGGATCCGTCCGTCTTCATTGACCAGACGTTCATTGCTCGGCCACCGCGGTCAGAAAGGAAGTAGATCCGTCCATCGTACCAGAATGGCGTCTTCGACGTGCCGGGCCAGTCTGCCGTGAGCGGAGTTGCTGTTTTGTCGCCCTTTTTCCACTTCCAGATGCTTTGTGCACGACCGCCCTTGTACCATCGGGAGTTGCTGCCCTGACGCGGCTCGCGCGTGAAGTAGAGCGTGCCATCGGGCGCGAATGTCACCTCTGCTGCTTCGTACAGCGGGATGCGTTCACGTGCGATGGATTTCGGATCGACAATAACAAGCTGGTCGCTGGGGAGCGTGCTGTATCGGTAGGTGCGATAAACGACGCGGCCGTCCGGCGTCCACGCAACCGGCACCGAGCCGCCGTCCCACGTGAGGCGCGTGGGCGAGCCGCCGCCGAGCGGCATGACATACACCTCGGTGGTGCCTTCGTAACTTGCCGCAAATGCGACACTGGATCCATCCGGCGAGATGACGGGATAGGTCTCCTGCCCGGCGTGACTTGTCAGTCGGAACGCGCTGCCGCCATTGGTACTGCCGACGAAGAGATCTCCCTCCGACGAAAACACAACGGCGGTGCCATTTACCGATGGGAAGCGATAATATCCGTGAACCTGCGCTTCGGCCGAACGCGTCACCACCGTGGTGATTACGGTCGCGAACAGCAAGGAGACGATGGGGAACGTACGTGCGAAGGAATGAGCGGACCGGAGTCCTGAGAGGCGTGTCATCGGCGGGTGCGTGTAAGGTTGTGCGCAGCCATTCGTCTGCTTCAGACGAAGATCGGGCGTCTGAGTCGAGGTGCAAACTCAACCCATCCCAAAAAACGCGGAAACTGCCTGTTGCGGCTCACTTCCTGGTTAACGTAGCGTTCAGTCTACCTGATCACTGGTCACGTAGTAGTTGCGATCAACGGATACATCTCCCGTCGTAAGTACTTCCGCCGTCTGCCAGTCAGCCTTCGCATCCAGCCGATACGTATTTCCAGCAACGTGAACGTCTACAGGCATCCCAAACCCCTCTATCGTATTGGTCCAGCGGAAGGCGAGAGTGTGCCCATCCGCCCAACGATATTCG
Organism: Bacteroidota bacterium; assembly: GCA_020437385.1. Classification (GTDB taxonomy): domain Bacteria; phylum Bacteroidota; class Rhodothermia; order Rhodothermales; family JABDKH01; genus JAGQWL01. Next base: position 7,141 of record JAGQWL010000073.1, on the reverse strand, counting down.
AGAACCGGAATACGGATGTCTCGCAGATACTGATCGAAGACCGGTTGCAGGCCAAGTCCGCTTTCGTCGATGATGTACTGTTCGATTTGCTGTGTCGTAACGGTCTGATGGTAGAACGTCTTGTTCAAGCCTCTAAGGATGCCGCGCCACTTGTCATCGTCGTCGATGAGTGTACGGATCATGTGCAGCAGGTTGGCACCCTTGTAGTACATGTCACCTGAGCCTTCCTGGTTGACGCCGTAGGGTCCGATGATCGGGATGTCGTTTCGGATGCGGCCCCTCGTTCCAATCACGTAATCCGCACTGGCCTCTTTGCCGAAATGGTAGTCGACGTAGAGGTTTTCGGCGTAGGCAGTAAATCCTTCGTGGATCCACATGTCCGCCACGTCCTTGTACGTGATGTTGTTGGCGAACCACTCGTGCCCCGATTCATGAATAATGATGAAGTCGAACTTCAGTCCCCAGCCCGTCCCGCTCAGGTCCATCCCGCGGTAGCCGTTTTCGAATCCGTTACCATAAGTCACCGAGCTCTGGTGCTCCATGCCGAGGTAAGGCACTTCGACCAGCTTGTATCCGTCCTCGTAAAACGGATAGGGTCCGAACCAGTATTCGAACGCATCGAGCATACCGGGAACCTGGGCAAACTGCTTGTGGGCCTTCTGGAGGTCGTCGCGCAGGACGTAGTAGTCGAGACTCAGGTCACCGTTCTCGCCTTCGTAGGTATCGCCGAAGTGAACGTAGTCTCCGATGTTGACGTTGACGCCGTAGTTGTTGATCGGATTATCGACAAACCACTCGAAAGTGTGTGTCGGTCCCGGATTGTCGAATTCACCGACCAGCCTCCCGTTTGACACTCCGACAAGCGAGTCGGGGACGGTGAGGTGGATGCGCATGCTGTCGACTTCGTCGTACATATGATCCTTGTTCGGCCACCAGATGCTTGCCCCGATACCCTGGTTCGAGGTCGCGACGAAGGGGTTGCCGTTGTTGTCCTGCGACCAGGTGAGTCCGCCGTCCCATGGCGGGCGGATGGCTTCCCGGGGAGAGCCGCCGAACGTGATGGTCACGTGTCCGGACTCGCCCGGTTGCTGCATGGCGGGGAAGTCGATGTAGTAGACATTGCCGTCGCGAGTGAAGTCCAGCGGTTTGCCCATCTGTGCGACGGACTCGATCTGCATCGGGGGTTGTAGATCGATCTGCATCCGCGTTGCCGGCGAGAGCGTCCTGTAATAGACGGTGTTGGTTCCGCTGAGGCTTTTCGATGCGGGGTCGACGCTTACGTCGAGATCGTAGAACGTCAGGTCCCACCATGCACGCTCGGGCGTGATGGAGCCGCGGAGGGTATCCTGACGCGTGAACTGTGCGGTGGCGTTGAGCGACGGCAGGATGCCGATGGCAAGAACGAGTAGGGTCAGGAAGCGCTGCATATCGATGGTCGGGACCGAAGACTCGAAAAGTCAGTTGATCGGGATGAAACGTCGCGAAAGCGATTTCGTGCCGCCCTGGGTGATCCTATTTGCGCACGATTCCGGCCAGTCCGCCCGCGATCAACGATGTCACGTCGACCAGCGCTCCGGCTAGCGCAACGTTTCCGCGTGGCACTGCGAGGTAACGCGACGACCAATCGGGATCAAACTTGTTTTTGTATCCGCGAAGCCCCTGGAAGTTGTAGAAATGTTCGCCGTGGCGATACAAGGCGGCGCCCACTCTATTCCACAGCGGAGAAAGGGCACGCGTCTCCGTTTCCGTGTCGAGCCCGGAAAGTGGTGCCATACCAAGCGAGAAGGCCCCATATCCTTCACTCGCTCCCCACAACATCAGCTTTGTAAACAGGTAATCCATAACGCCCTCCGGCGCTCGCTCGCGATCAAACCGCATCAAGTCGATGGACATTTCTGTCTTTGCGATGGCAGTTGCGGCAGTCCCCTCGTGGCGGTTGTTCAGCCACAGGTTGGCGAAAGCCACGATTCGGCTCTCCTCACCCAGCTTCATGCGCACAACAGCAATCGAAAAGTTCGTCAGGTACCTCTCGTCGAACACGCCGAGTGAAAAGCCCTTTTCCGCAACTGATTTTTCGCCGAGCCACGCATCGGATACACGTTTGAGTTCTGGCAGAACCGCTTTTGCATTGTCCACCGGAATAATCTCAACAGTACAGCCGGCATCGTCGAGTTTTCTCAGGATCCGTCTCAGGTTTTTTCGCTTGCCACCATCCAGGGTGAAGTCGCTCAAGCGAACAGAAGCCTCCTCACCCAACTTGTATGGCACGAGTCCGAGGTCGAGCATTAATGGAAGATCGGATTCGGAAACCTCGTAGAAGACGATCCGTGCACCGGCTTCGTCCGCCGCCGTACGGAAGGACCAGGCGAGGTCGTCTCGCGCGATTGGGTCGCCGATTGGGGCTCCCATCGCAATCCAGCTTGCGCCCTGGGGTGCGTACATTAGAAAGCCGTCGCCTTGCTTCGTTTCAGACTGATCCGGAAAGAGAATCCGCTTGTCTCGCAAGAGAACAAGATTCGATTCGGTGTCTGCACTTGACGCAATGATCCTCTTGGCTCGAACAATGGCTTCTTCCGTGGGCAGTTCTCCGACGGAACGAGGCCGACTTCGAAGGAGCCGGACGAGACCGGCCAACAAGAGTACGACGGATGCGCCTGCAGCGCCTCTAAGGAATCGCGGGGCATCTGCGTCCACCGCAAAGCGCCACCAGAGTTCGCCGGTATACTCGACTTCGCGGTATGCGAAGAATCCGATAGCGACGGCAGCCGTCAGGACCACGACGATTGCCGGTGCCCATCCAGGCGTGCGCGGTCCGGCCAGGAGAGCACTTCGACGCCGGAAGAACCGGCGGCAGGGAAGCAGGAAAGCCAGCGTAATTCCAAGCAGCACGGCTTCTGCCATGCCGAGTCCTCTCATCGCACCGGACAAAATTCCGATCCCCAACAAGACGATTGCGATCCAGTACGCCCCGTCTCGACGCAGTCCCAGGCCGCGTGCCACGACGAGAAGGGCAGCGCCCGCGACGCTTCCGAGAAAATGGGACAACTCGATGGCCGGAACGGGAACGAGGCGCGCGACAGCGTCGATCTGGCCGGGAGAGGAAGGAAGTGATCCGGTGACGAGAAGCAGTGCGCCCGCGACAAACGTCAGGGCGGCCAATGACCTTGGAATGAGCGTTGGCAACCAAACCCGCAGCGCGTCGGTTACCGCGCCTGCTCGCTTCTGGATGGTGTGGCTTCGCACCAGCTCGGTGCCTACAAACGTGCTTGTTGCAGCAAGTAGCGGAAGCAAGTAGTAAATGCCGCGGTAGGCGACCAGCGCGCCGACAGCAACGGTGGCCGGAACGGTCGGCGAAAGGAGCGCGACGAGCAGTCCATCAAACACGCCGAGGCCGCCGGGGACCATGCTCACAACGCCGGCGATAACGGCTAACAGATAGGCAGCAAGCAGATGTCCGAACGATAGCGGCGTTTCTGGCGGGAGCAGCACCCACAGGACAGTCGCGGCGACGGTAAGGTCGAGCGAAGCGACAAAGGCCTGGGCGATCGTCGAGCGAACCCCGGGCGTATCAACGGTCCACCTAAGTATGCGAATGTGTTTGCGCCGGGAGGCGTTGACCAACAGCCACGCGACGAAGAGTCCGATAAACGCAATGCCGAGGAGGCGAGGCGAAATGCGAAATCCGGGTGGGGTGACCGGCGGACTTAGCGAAAAGACAAGGCCGCCAAGAGAGAGGTACCCGACCCAGAAGGCGAGGCCGCAGAACGCAACGATCTTGGCAATTTTTTCGCCGGAGATCCGCCAGTAGCTGTACAGGCGATACCGAATCGCACCACCCGTCAGTACGGCGTGACCAAGGGCTATTGAGAACGCGTATGCGACGAACGACGCAAGTGCGGTTTTACGATACGGCAACCGTTCGCCGACGTACCTGATCGCGAGGGCATCGTAGCCGGTCAAGACCAGGTAGTTGACTGAGGTCAGGGCGATGGCAGCAAGGATGCGCCAAGGCGGGAGCGAGCGCAGGTAGGACTCGATTTCCGCCACGCTGAACGTTCGCAGTTCCTGCTTCAGTAGCCAGATGGCGAAGACAAGAAAAGCAAAACCGATAACCGGAGTTAGTCGTCTGGCACGAATCATTGCGTTGACTTTTACGTGGTCCATTCGATAATACTGCTTCCGATGGCGCGGTTTGAATGCCCGAGTGGATTTTGTTCTCGTGACGACACGGATCCAACCATTATCTTGTTGGCATGTGCAGGTTCCGAAAAACGCCCCCCTGGAGTGTACTGCTGCTGTCCGCAGTAGCCACCCTGTATTGTGCCGTTCCAACTTCGGTCAACGCGCAACGTGTCGCTGCCCATAATCCGGTCATCTGGGCCGATGTCCCGGACCCGTCGGTGATCCGAGTGGACAGCGCATACTACATGACCAGCACGACGATGCATCTGAGCCCCGGAGTGCCGATCCTGAAATCGAACAACCTCGTCGATTGGCACCTGGTCGGATACGTCTACGAGACCCTCGCGAACGCTGACGCGCTCAACCTGCGCGCCGGGCAAAACGCGTATGGGCGCGGCTCCTGGGCGAGCAGTCTGCGCTACCACGACGGGATCTTCTACGTTGCGACCTTTTCGTACACGACAGGAGAGTCGTATGTGTTTACAACGCATGACATCGAAACAGGGCCATGGCGGAAGGCATCCCTTGGCAGGTTGTTTCACGATGCGTCGTTGTTTTTCGATGGCGGTCGGGCCTTTCTGGTGTACGGCGCCGGTGACATCCGCATTCTCGAGTTGACGCCCGACGCGCAATCCGTGAAGCAAGATCGCGTCGACCGCGTGCTGATAAACAACGTTGGTGGAATCGTCGGAACGGAATTCTATGTGCCGGGAGAGGGCTCCCAGCTTTTCAAGATCGATGGGCGCTACTATCTGTTTCTGATCGCGTGGCCGCGCGGAGGAATGCGCACGCAGCTCGTCTATCGCGCGGACAGTCTGGACGGGCCGTGGGAGGGACGTGTGGTACTCCAGGATCAGGGAATTGCGCAGGGAGGGATTGTCGATACGCCGGAGGGCGATTGGTATGCGCTGCTCTTCGGAGATCGCGGAGCGGTGGGGCGAATTCCGTATCTCGTGCCGACGACGTGGGAAGCGGGGTGGCCCGTCCTCGGCGCGGACGGGCGCGTGCCGAACACGTTGGACGTCGAGAGCGATGGAACCGGGGTGTCGGGTATCGTCGCATCGGACGAATTCAGCTCGGATGCGCTCGCACCTGTCTGGCAGTGGAACCACAATCCGGTTCAGAGACTCTGGTCACTCACGGACCGTCCCGGATTTCTGCGCTTGACGACAGGCCGGACCGACGCTTCATTGGTGGACACGCGCAACACGCTCACACAGCGTACATTCGGTCCGGTGTCATCTGCGGTGACGAAGTTGGATGCTTCCGGATTGAACGACGGCGACACCGCGGGTCTCGGGTTGCTTCAGGAAGACTATGCATTCGTTGGCGTTCGCCGCACCGCCGGACGCAGTAACGTCGTCATGGTAGCCCACCAGGATGGAGCTGCCCGCGAGCTGGCGTCGCTGCCGGTCGATCGTGATGTCGTGTACCTCCGTGTGGCCTGTGACTTTCGCGACATGAAAGATCAGGCGAACTTGTCGTACAGCCTCGACGGCGAAAACTGGGTTCCGATCGGCAGCCCGTTTCGGATGCGCTATACGCTGGGGCACTTCATGGGTGCGCGGTTCGCGTTGTTCGATTATTCGACGCAAACCCCGGGTGGGCACGTCGATTTTGACTATTTCAGGCTGAGTCAGACGCCGGACTAACGATGGACGAGAATCACCGAGCGGCGCTGACAATTCGATCGGCGCGGGCGGACGAGGGCGGTTACCTGTCGGATCTCGCGATGCGGTCGAAGGCCCACTGGGGATACTCCCGTGAATTCATGGACGCGTGCCGCGACGAGCTCACTTTTTCGGCACTCGATGTTGCCAATCCGCAACATCTGTTTCATGTCGCCGAACTGGATGGAATTGTCGTCGGATTTTCTGCGCTCAGGCGCGTATCATCGACTGAGTGGGAGCTTGACGCCTTGTTTGTTGAACCCGACGTGATCCGCCGGGGTGTCGGCATGGCGCTTATCGAAAATGCCAAGTCGACAGTTCGATCTCGCGGAGCCGACGTGCTCGTCATTCAGGGAGATCCGCACGCTGAGGGCTTCTACGTCGCGGCGGGAGCGCGCCGGATCGGGGAGCGAGAGTCGGGGAGTGTCGCAGGGAGATACCTGCCGCTATTCAGCATTGCAATCTGTAGAAACGCGAGCAAGTAATGACTCGGGCCTTTTCCATCCTTTTTGTGCTTGCATTCGCGGCGTGCGGGGATGCGCACGGCCAGAGCGTGACATCCCAACAAGGCGACAGTACCGGCGCCTTCTTTCCTCTGGACGTTGGCGATGCGTGGACGTACATCACCGTTTTGCGACCGCGTGATGCGCCGGCTGACACGGTGTGGGACCGATCGTCCGCCGTAAAGGAGATCGTCGTCGTGAACGATACGACGTATTTCGTTACAGATTACCCGGCGTCGTTCGCAAACATCTTGCGGCAAGACAAGCAAGGCAATATCTGGACGCGCCACCACGACCAGGACGTTTTGCTCTTTGATTTTTCGATGCCAGATTCCGTGTCGTACACATTTATCCGAAATGGGACCGATACGCTCGTTGTTTCGAGCCGGCATGGATTGACGGTCACCGTTTCAGCAGGTGTGTTCGAGAACTGCGTCGAACTTCATTTCGAAAGTCAGTCCCTTGACGCGGGAGCGTTGTTTACCTTTGCGCCCGGAGTTGGGGTCGTCAGCAGCTACGACGGACAGGGTTGGTACGTGGAGCTTCATGAGGCGACAATTTCGGGCGTGACGATCTCGGATACGGAGTCGGTTGTAAACGCCGCCGCGCACCGGTTCGATATGACGGCCTATCCGAATCCCTTCGACAATACTGCCTGGATTGTAGCCGGATCGACGTCCGCGCGCAGCGGGGAAGTTCGCGTCTTCGATGTCATCGGCAGATTTGTACGTCTAGCCGAGGTCGAGGATTGTGACGAGCGGAGCTGCCGGTTCAGGGTTGACGGTT
>JAGQWL010000072.1 GCA_020437385.1 Bacteroidota bacterium | reverse complement strand
GCGAATCCTTCAACACGACGATGCGGCCGTTCTCGCCGGCGATGTAGATCTTGCCGTCTCCGTAGACGGGAGAGGCGAAGTATTCGCACTCGTTGTTGATCCGGGCCGGACCGTAGATGGATTCACCGTCAGCCGTGTCGAAGCACGTGGCGATTCCGCCGCCTTTGACGAGCAGCATGCGATCGCTCGTAACGATGGGCGAGACGATGTGGTCGGTGTATTTCGTCTTGTGTTTCCAGAGAACGTGAGTTTCGGTCACATCACCTCGTCCGCCGCCCTTGACGGCGACAATGAATTCATCGGCCGGGTTCTTAGCGGTATTTGTGGCTCCGGCAAAGTTGTCGGGATGGAGGAAGGCGACGTCCAGCTCTTTGCCTTCCAGGTCACCGTCATTATCCAGATCGCCGCGGCCGAATGTCTTTCGGTAGAACGCTTCCGGCACCTGATCTCGGCCGACAAAAGCCTGGATCTCTTCACGGGTCAACTTGCCATCACTGTTGCCCGTCTCCGCGCGATCGACCGATGCCAGCCACTGATTCGCAATCCCGCCGCTCTGGAGCGAAATGTAAATCACGCCGTCACGGCTCACGGGAGTCGTCTTCATATTCCTCAGCAGCGTCCGAGCCGTCCACAGACGCGTACCGTCCGCAGGATCGTAGCCGATCAACATGCCCGTCCCACCGACGACAATTTCGTCTCCCTGATCCGTTTCGCAAACAACGGGGTGAGTGTAATTCACCGCCATGTCGTTGCGGTCATCCTTCCAACGCGTCTCGCCGGTGCGTTTGTCAAAGGCGTAAAAGGCCGGGTACAGGTCGTCGTCCTGGCAGAACAGCAGCAGGTCTTTGTAGAGCGTCGGTGACATACCGGCACCCCACTTGAACACGAAGTACGGCACGGGCAGCTCACGGTGCCATACGTCGGCGCCGGTCTTCGCATCAACGGCGATCATGCCCAGCGTGCTGAAGTAGAAGTAGCATCGCTCGGCATCCGCAGCAGGAGTCGTCGCACACTGGCTGTTGGTCTTGTGAATTTCGTACAGCTTGCCGGTCGGCCAGGTTCGCTTCCAGAGAAGCTCGCCGGTGACCGCATCAAACGCAAATAGTCCGACTTCGTCATCCCCAACCATCGCCGATGTAAACACACGACCGTCGGCAACAACCGGGCATCCGATGCCATCACCAAGCTCTTTTGACCAAGCGATGTGTTCGGTCTCGGAAAAGGTGACTGGCAAGGTCGCTTTGCTGTGCGAAATCCCTGTGCAATTCGGTCCTCGAAACTGAGGCCAATCTTCGGCCTGTAACGCCGCGACGGACAACGAAACGAATGCCATGCTGAGGACACGAATCATAATGGTGCTCCCGTCAAAGAACTCTGCCGCACTCTCCGGAATTCGCAGCTCGGAAGGCCCCAGGGCCGACAACTAAACATTACGTCGTCGGACACATCTCTTACTTGATCGAATCGTCCTGTCCAATGCCGCGTCCAGACACGATCAGAAGGAGACTCTTCTCGATCCAAACGCAACAATTTAGACAAGCTCATCGTAGCGCCCAATACTCTGCTGCAAGGC
>JAGQWL010000071.1 GCA_020437385.1 Bacteroidota bacterium | reverse complement strand
CGTCGGACAGACGCTCGGCTGCGATTTGTGCCGCCTGCCCGATCCCAACAATCCCGGTTACGTTGAGCGTGCCTCCGCGCTGCAAACGTTGCTGCGAACCGCCATCGACAAATCGCTTGAGCCGCACGGCACCGCGTCCCCGACGAACATAGAGCGCTCCGACCCCTTTCGGGCCATAAAACTTGTGCGCCGAACACGCCAGCAGATCAATCCCTTCAACCGAAACCGGAATCTTTCCGACGGCCTGTGTGGCGTCTACGAACAACGGAACGTCTGCGACATGGGCGATCTCAGCAATCTTTGCGATCGGGTGGATCACGCCGATCTCGTTGTTCGCCCACATGGTCGCGATGAGCGCGGTGTCGTTCGCAATCGAATCGCGCAATAGATCAAGGTCGATCATGCCGTCGCCGTTGACCGGAAGCACCGTCGTTCGCCAGCCGTCTGCCGCAAGCGAGGCGAAACAATCGAGAACCGCCATGTGCTCCGTGGCAACCGTGATCAAATGAGCGCCCTTTCCGCGAACGGACGCTACACCTTTGATCGCGTGATTGATTGCTTCGGTTGCACCGCTTGTGAACACCAGATCGCCTGCGTTACACGACAACAACTCGGCCAACTGACCGGCACCTCGATCGACCGCCGCTTCTGCGGTCCAGCCCATGGCGTGGGCGGCGCTGGAGGGATTCCCGAAACGCTCCGAGAAATACGGAAGCATCCGTTCGAGGACAGCCGGATCAACCGGGGTCGTCGCGTTATAGTCGAGGTAGATCATTCCGCCGAAGGGCAAATAGCAGCAAACAGGCATCGATTCGGCCTGAATCGACGGGCTCAACCGGCCGCTTGAGGATTTTCAGGGGGCGCCGCTCAGACGGCACACTCGTTGCTCCCGCTTCACGCTTGTACGGGCCAATTCTTAACTTGTGCCTGGCCGAAACAATCTCGTGGGCGCCATGACCACCACCGACATTACGATAATCCACGTCTCGAAAGCGGACAACTGGGAGCTTTCGCGCGACATCCGCCAGGAAGTTTTTGTCGAGGAACAGGAATGTCCGCCGGAAGAGGAGTGGGACCAATACGACTGCTGTTCCAGGCACCTCGTGGCGATAGCGGCCGAAGACCCGGCTGCAACAGCCCGCTGGCGATCAACTATCTACAAGGGGATTTCGGTGGCGAAGCTGGAGCGCATTGCCGTGCGCGAGCCATTCCGCGGACGGGGAATCGGCCGTGCGATCGTCGAGGCCCTTATCGAGGACGCGCGATCTGCCGGCTTCAATTCATTCATGATGCACGCACAGGCACACCTCTGCCCTTTCTACGAATCGATGGGCTTCACCACAGTTGGTGACGAGTTCATTGAGGCGGGGATTCCTCACCGCCTGATGATTAAGCTTGCGGCCGCCGACTAGTCTTCCTTTGGTCGCGGCGCTTGCTTCGCAAGAACGTTGTCAATGAGCCCGTACTCTTTCGCCTCGGTAGGGTCGAGCCAGTAGTCGCGATCTGAGTCCGCTTCAATCTGCGTTACATCCTTGCCCGTATGGTTGGCGAGGATTTCGTAGAGTCGCTTCTTCGTTTTCAGGATTTCGCGCGCCTGAATTTCGATATCCGAAGCCTGGCCTTGCGTGCCGCCGAGCGGCTGGTGAATCATGATGCGTCCATTGGGAAGCGACGCCCGCTTCCCCGCCGCCCCCGTCGCGAGCAGCACCGCTCCCATGGAGGCAGCGAGTCCGACGCAGATGGTCGCCACGTTGGCATTGATCCATTGCATCGTATCGTAGATGGCAAGCCCGGCATATACGCCACCACCCGGCGAGTTGACATAAAGATTGATGTCCCGATCCGGATCCTCACTGGCGAGGAAAAGCAGCTGCGCGACTGCGAGGTTTGCGACTTGATCGTTGATGGGCGTTCCGATGATCACGATACGATCTTTCAGCAAACGGCTGAAGATGTCGTAGGCGCGCTCTCCCCGAGTGGTCTGTTCGACAACCATCGGCACGAGTCCACCGATCGGCTGGTCTTGAAACGGACCGCTGTGGATTGAACTCGGCATCGAGGTGATGCTCTTCGTGAACTTGATAAAGTCTTCTACCATGGCGGGCTGATAAGGCTTTTGATCCGGCGGATCGGTGCGGTGGTGGTCGCTAGAATCTTGGCGTTTGCTACCGGGGATTGCGCCATTGGTTCCACTTTTCGATCGGCTTTCTCCACCAGGACCCGCCTTCACCTTCGGCCTCTCCGGCGAGTGATGCCTCGGCCTTACGTCGCGCCTCCATCTCCTCTTTCCGCTCTGCTTCGATCTCGTCCTTCGATTTGTCGATCAGCTCGAACCGCTCGATCAGATGGTCGAATACGCGCTCACTGACAAGGCGCTGCTTCGTTCGCTCGATGAGGCCTGGGATGTTCCGGTAGTACTGCATAATGATCTGCGGGTCCATTCCCTCCAGTCCAGACTCGGAGAGAATGTGCTTCTCAACATCTTCGTCGCCGACCTTGATCTCACGATCCTTGATGATGTGATCCCGAATCAACATCCATCGTCCCTGACGTTCGGCCTCGGGTGCCATCTCGCTTCGGAAAGCCTCCTCGTCAAATCCTTCCGGAACCTTGCCTTCACCCTGCCTCGTGATGTCATCGACAAACGAGTCGAGGTACAATTCGATGACGGATTCCGGGACGTCAACGGGATTCAGTTCGAGCATACGCTCAACCACCATCCCTTCGAGGAGATCGCGTGACTGCTTCTCCCACGACTTGGCGATCTGCGAACGCACCTCATCGCGAAAGGCATCGGCCGTCTCGAACTTGTCTGACGTCGCTTCCTTCACGAGCGCATCCGTCAGCTCCGGCAGCTTGCGATCCTTGACCTCGTTTATGGTTGCCAGGTACGTGTGAGTATGCGACGTACCGTCATCGTGGTCGTGCGACATCTTGATCGTCACGACGTCGCCGGGTTTCGCGCCGACAACCGCATCGCGAAACTCGTCCTTCACCCGCTTCTCGCCGAGGTAAAACGAAAGTCCCTCGTCCTTGCGACCTGGAATGGGATTACCGTCGTGATCTACCTGCTGCAGGTCCACGACCACAAGCTGGTCGGCCCGAACCGGACCCTCGGACTCTGTGTACTCAGCACGCTGCTCGAGAAATGCCTCGATCTCCTGACGCACTTCCTCATCGGTCACTTCGTGCACCAGTCGGGAAACCGTCTGATCCTCCATTCCGGCCAGCTCGAAATCGGGTCTGACACCAAAACGAACGACGGCAAATAGGTCACCGTCCATTTCGTAATCGAGCGTTGTAATCTTCGGCCGTCCGAGAACGTCGTGTTCGGATTGCTGCATTACGCTCGATTCGTACGTCTCCTGAATCGACTTTTCGGCAACACCGAAAGCGAGCGCCTTTCCGTAGAGCTTCTTGACGACGCCGATCGGCACCTTTCCGGGCCGGAAACCCTTCATACTCGTTCGAGCACGCTGGGCCTTGAGAGCAGTGTTGAATTCGTCTGCGAGGTCGTTTGCTGTTGCGCGGATTTCGAGATCATACTCGACATCCGAAACCTTCTTTATGGTCGTATCCATTAAGCCCGCGATGTGACACGGTTTTGATTAGTCAGGGGGAGCCG
>JAGQWL010000070.1 GCA_020437385.1 Bacteroidota bacterium | reverse complement strand
TCATGCAGAAAGGCGATCTGGTCGCCGGCCTCAGACACCGCGAGTTGCTTGAACGACCCTTGCGCGTTGAGCAACCGTGCGATCGCACCCGTTGCGGTACGGACCGAGTAGACTCCGTTTGACACGCTGTCCGCCTCGCTTCTCGAGAAGGCAACAGCGGTTCCGTTCTCGGAGATCGTGTAGTCGCCGACGTTCTCGAATCGCCACTCCCGGTCTGCCGCCAGATTTGCGATGACGAGCGTCGCGCCGCCTTTCCGATTCTTTTTCTTGTCTTCTGTCGGCGTAGCATCCGCAGAGTCCGAGGCCGTTGAATCCGTGACCGAACCCAGCAGGTAGGCGATGACCGGCGCATCGCGTTTGGATGCCTTGAACGACTTGAGACGGCCGAGGCGAACCTGAGAACCTGTCTGCAGATCGATGATCGCGAGCGAGTCCGGCGGCAGTTCGTCCTTCTTTTTCCCGTCGAGCTTCGCAGCTCGTGTCATCTCTTTGGGCGGAATGATCTTGAGGGCCGCCCAGCGCCTTCCGCCGACGAAGACCGCGCCGGTGCCGCGATCGACGTGCAGTGTCCCGTTGCCGCGGAGATTGTGGAAGTCGGTCGCAGGTTCGCCGTCCTCCGGTCCGTACGTAACCGAAAGAAATGCCCCGTCGTCAGCGATTGCACGGGCGTCGATCCGATTCCAGATCGCGTAGGCGTCATGGTCGAGCGATCGCTTCTGAGCGTAGGACGGCGTCGCGGAAGCCGCCAGCGACAGCGCGATCAGCAGGAGAGGGGCGGATATTCGCAGGCTCATCTGACCTTGGGTTGATGGAGATCGGCGACAATATAAAAAGGCCCCGGCAACACGATGCTGCCGGGGCCCATGCCATCGGTTTGAATCCGAACGGCTACTTGACGTCGATTCGATGCGGTTTGCTTTCTTCCGCCTTCGGAACCGTAATGGTCAGGACGCCCTCGGTGTACTCTGCGAGGATTCCGTCCTTGTTTACGGCCTTGGGAAGCGAGAAGCTTCGAAAGAAGTTGCCGCTCTTCCGTTCGACGCGCACGAAATCAACGCCTTCCTTCTTGCGTTCCAGCGTGCGTTCGCCGGCCACGGAAAGCGTGCCGTCGTGCAGGCTTATGTTGATGTCCTGCTTCGAGAGGCCCGGCACGTCCATCACGATGAAGTACGCTTCTTCGCTTTCGGAAAGGTCTACGCGCGGCGTCCAGACGCTTGGGTTCGTCAACGTTTCGGCGTTCGGGAAGAACGAGTCGAAGAGTCGATCGAATTCGGTCTGAAGTCGCTTCGTTTCGCGGGGATTGATTCTGATCAGGTTGTTCATGGCTAACCTCATGGAGTTCTGCTTGTTCAATTTCGGATGCTCAACATTCAAGCACACATGTAACCGGTGGAAGCCGGTCAGGTGCGTTGCGTATCGTCTTTAAACAGACGTTTCTCCGTCCTGACCTTTTGTCCGTCTGGACCTGCTTTCCGTTGATGTCTTCAGAGAAAACAACGGACGTGCCATGTGGCTCAAGTGGAAAAAGCGTCAGACGGCGAGCCGGGCCGATTTGTCACATTGACCGACACGGCAGATCGGTACGTACCGTGTGTCAGACCACGGCGGAGGTCTGTCAGGCGGGGGCGGAAAAAGTGTCGCGGCGGCCGGCGCGTTACGCGGTCACCCTGACAGACCTGCTAACTACGCTGTTCGGATCACGAGCCGGCCCGATGCGCTCCGGATCAGGATCCGATGGCAGGCAGGATGGTTCCCGTCGCGTCCCCGAAACCGACTCGGTAGCCGTCGCCGGCCGCGTAGCCACGGATCACCACCGTGTCTCCGTCGAGCAGGAACGTTCGCGTTCCGCCATCCGGAAGCGTCAGCGGCTCGCTGCCGTTCCACGTTCGTTCCAGGAGACTGCCGAAACTTTCGGGCTTCGGCCCCGAAATCGTGCCGGACGCCATGAGATCGCCCGGTCGGGTGTTGCACCCGTTCACGGTGTGATGGGCTAGCTGCTGCCGGATGTCCCAGTACAGATGCCGCATGTTTGAGCGGATGATCGTTGTCGCCTCGCTGGAGCCGCTGGGGATCAAGTCGACCTCCAGGTGAACGTCGTACGAACGATCGCCGCCGGATGCCAGATAGGGCAGCGGTTCGGGCTGCTGCTCGGGCCCCGACGTCCGGAACGGCTCGAGTGCAGCGAGGGAGACGACCCACGGCGACACCGTCGTGGCGAAGCTCTTTCCGAGGAACGGCCCCAATGGGACGTACTCCCACTTCTGAATGTCGCGGGCGCTCCAGTCGTTCACCAGCACCATTCCAAATATGTGGTCATCGGCGTCAGCGACGGAGATCTGCGTGCCCAACGCGTTCCCCACGCCGACGATGAATCCCGCCTCCAGCTCGATGTCGAGTCGCCGGGTCGCTCCGTAGATCGGATCCGAGTCGGCAGGCTTCAGTTGCCCGCAGGGACGTCGCACCGGCGTTCCCGAAACCACGATGCTGCTCGATCGGCCGTGATAGCCAACCGGGAGATGCAGCCAGTTCGGCATCAGGGCGTTGTCCTTTCCGCGGAACATGGTCCCGACATTCTCCGCGTGCTCGCGCGACGAATAGAAATCGGTGTAGTCGCCGATGTTGACCGGAAGCAGCATTGTCACGTCCGATGCCTTGTGCAGGCAGGCACCCCGCAAGACGGCATCGTCCTGCAGCGTGGCGTTTCCGGCGGCGAGCAGTTCGCTGATTGTTGCGCGTGCCTCCTTCCATGCGGTCGGACCAAGGGCGAGAAAGCGATTCAATGTTGCCGATTGAAACACGCGGGCGCCCATCCCCCCGGCATCGAGCCGGCCGTGTTCGCTGAGATAGTAGCAGTCGAGAATCATGTCGCCGATGGCCACACCGATGCGGGGCGTTCGATCCGCATCGGTGGAGAAGACCCCGAACGGGAGATTCTGGATCGGAAAGTCGGAAGCCGGATCGACCGAAACGAAGGATTCGAGGTCGGGATCTGTTGTTGGGTCGTACATGTTGCGGTTCCGATTCTGATTTGGTGGGCTTGCGGCGCGCGTCTCAGGCGGCGTGATCCAGGTTGTGCCGGATCGAAATTACTGGCCGGGCCGCGGTAGAATATTTAGTGCAGTCAGGTCTTCAATCGGTTCATCGAAGCTACAACTGCCAATCGACAGGGCAAACTCATGCCGACAGCGACGAACCTCCGTTTCATCGACCGAATGGCCGCGCCACGAGAAACCGGCTTCGTTGAAGCCGAACGCCGCTGCATCCGTTTCACTCACGATCGCGGACAGACCCGTTGCGTCGCCGACGCTCCCCGCAAGCATGGCCGCTCCGATGACATTGATAAAGCCATGCATCGGCACCGAGCCCGTGTGATGCATTCCACGGATGGGGTGGTGCAGTCCGGCCGTAAACTTCGTCCGGCATCCGTTGGCGTGGCAGGCGATGAGGTAGGCCGCGACTGATTCGGAGCTCGGAACGTCTTGCTCGGAAACGCCACCACATCGTGCCTTCAGGGCCATGGTCCTGCGCGCTGCCGCGCTTTTCGTCCATCGGTCAAGTTCAACCGAGCGTAGGTCGAGCGCCACCTCAATGAAGGTGCAACCCGGGTCTATTCCCGCGTTCAGCACCGTCTTCGTCACGTCGTCAATGAACGTCTCCGGCTTCACGTCCTGTGGTGCCCTGGTTTCGAGTCCCGCGACCTTACGATTGACCGGATCTTCGGCAACGAACAATCGCACGAAGTCAAGATGATGTCGAAGTGTGTCGAAATACGCGTCGGACGTGGCTCGGGTCGCGACGAGAACCGAAAGGTCGATTTGCTCTTCGGATTCGAGGAGCTGATCCAGATCAGCGAGCTGGGCGGCCGGAACAACAAATGCCCCCAACATCCAGCTTTGCCGTGCTTTACGGTGTTGTCTGTAGGCGGCGACAGCAGTGCGCAGGTCAAGCGCCGCGGGCGGAAAGAGCCCGGCGTAATCGAAAAGTCCATCGCAGAATGCCCTGATTGCGGCTGACCGGGAGTCCATGATAAAACTGGCAGCTATGGGTTCCGAAACGGCAACTGACGGCCCTCAGCCGTGTCTCTGCTCTTGTGAAACGCCAATTGGAAGCGAGTTCTGATATGCGTAAAGTATTGAAGAACTGTTTGGTGTGCGGGCACTTGAAGCGTAATTTCGCGTTAGAATGGCTGTGCATCGGGTCTCTTTGTGACTCGACGAGGAATCTTCGAGCGCACTCGTTCACATACGCATCGAACTGAATAGCGGATCAAATGAAACGATTTCCCCTTTTTCTTGCACTGATGGTCAGCGGAATGTTGTTCGTCGGTGCAGACGGCTGCTCAAACGACCCGAACGTCGAAGGAGCAAAGCTGGACATGAACAACAAGGATTACGATCAGGCCCTTGTCAATCTCGAAAAGGCGCTTGAAAAGAATCCAGACAACGCCGCGGCCCTGTCGATGAAGGCTCAGGCCCTCCAGGAGAAGGCGTTCATGACGACGGATGCCGCCGAACACACGACGCTCTTCCGCGAGTCGGTAGAGGCGCTTGACAAAGCCGGCAGCCTCGGCGAGGACGTCAAGAATGCCCGCACGAATGCCTACTACCGCGAATTTGAGCGCGGCGTTCAGGCGTTCAACAAGGCGTCCGATGACGAGAGCAAGTTCGGCGATGCCGTGACGTACTTTGAAAACACGTCCATGGTCATGCCGGACTCGACCGACCCCTACATCTACAAGGGGTATGCACTGCTTCGTCTGAACGAAAACGACAAGGCTATCGAATCCTTGAAGCAGGGGATCGACCACGGTGTAACGGAAGTCGACCCTTACGTTTACCTCGGCGGACTGCTGCTGCAGGCGGATCGTGCGGCTGAAGCCGTGACCCTGCTCGAAGAGGCGTCCGAGAAGTGGCCGGACGACTCCGACATCTCCGTGAACCTTCTCAACGCCTACCAGACGGCGGGAATGCTGGATCGCGCGAAGGCGAAGTATGTCGAAGGTCTGGAGAAGGATCCGGAAAACACCACCTACCTTTACAACCTCGGCTCACTTCTTCTCTCCGAGGAAGATTATGACGGAGCCGTCATGCAGCTCGAGAAGGCGACGCGTCTGGATCCGGAATACGCCAACGCCTGGTACAACCTCGGTGCGGCCTACCAGAACAAGGCGGTCGCGATAAACGAGGAAATCTCTGCGCTTGACGACAAGATGCGCGGAAATCCGAATCTCTCGTCGGAAGACAAGCGAAGCATGGAGGCACAGATCGACGAGTTGGCCAAGCAGCGAACGGCGACGTTCGAGATGGCAATCGGTCCGCTCGAAAACGCCAAGGAGCTTACCGAAGGTGAAGGTGGCGATACGTCGGGCATCTGTGTTGCGCTTTACACCGCCTACGTCCAGACGGATCAGATTGACAAGGCGCAGGGTGTCTCCAAGTGTGCTGGTTTCGAAGAGGAATAGTCGAGACTTGAGCAACTGATGCAGTCTTTCAGACCCGGACTTCGGAAACGAGGTCCGGGTTTGTAGTTTTCGGCATATTGAGTGAATCGAGTTTTCGAATCGGCCGTCGAAGTGTCTTTCTATCGAGCCGCTGAGCCGTCCATCTATCCGCCATTCCAAGGGCCTCCGAATGAAAGAGGGAAAACAGCAGGGTTTTGGTACACGCGCCATTCACGCCGGACAGGAACCGGATCCCGCGACGGGCGCCATCATGACGCCGATCTACCAATCGTCGACGTTTGTACAAAGCGGTCCCGCCGAGCACAAGGGTTATGAGTACGCACGGGTTTCCAATCCGACGCGGACGGCGCTTGAGGGAAACCTTGCCGCTCTTGAGAACGCGCAGCATGGGATCTGCTTTTCGTCCGGTGTTGCGGCGATTGATGCGGTCTTGAAATGCCTCAACCCGGGCGACCGCGTTGTTGCCAGCAACGACCTTTATGGCGGTACGCGTCGATTGATGGTCCACGTGTTCGAACGTTTCGGACTGAGCTTCGAGTTCATCGACCTGACGGATGCCTCGGCGCTGGAGCCCCACCTCGGCGACGATCTCAAGCTCGTCTGGCTGGAGACGCCGTCCAATCCGCTGATGAACATCATCGATATTGCCGCGGTCTCCGAACGAGCGGCATCGGTCGGCGCACAGGTTGCCGTCGACAACACGTTCGCCTCACCGTTCCTGCAGCAGCCTCTCGATCTTGGCGCGACCCTGGTGATGCATTCGACGACGAAGTACATCGGCGGTCATTCGGATGTTGTTGGCGGCGCAATCTGTACGAATGATGATTGGTGGAACGATTCGCTTCGCTTCATCGTCAAGTCCGCCGGTGCCGCCCCGGGGCCGATGGATTGTTTCCTTCTCCTGCGGGGGACTAAGACGTTGCATGTGCGGATGGAGCGACATTGCTCGAATGCGGAGGCTGTTGCTCACTTTCTGAATGATCACCCGCTCGTAGACCGCGTCCGTTTCCCTGGTCTTCCGAATCATCCAGGGCACGACATCGCCCGGCGTCAGATGAGCGGCTTCGGCGGGATGCTGTCGTTCACGCTGAAGGGCGACAGGATGGCGGATGCTGTCACCGTCCTCTCGAACACGTCGGTGTTCTCACTTGCGGAGAGTCTCGGCGGTGTCGAGAGCCTGATCGAGCATCCGGCGTCCATGACGCATGCGTCGGTTCCTGTCGAGGAGCGGCGGCGCATCGGGTTGGACGAGACGCTGATCCGGCTTTCGGTTGGGATCGAAGACGTTGAAGACCTGCTGGCGGACCTGGATCACGCGCTGGCCCAGGTCACTGGCTGACGATTCGCTCGGCCCACTCGACCAGACTTCGTAGACGTGTGTCGTCCGAATTTGCATTCGGATCGGCATCCAGGATCTCGAGCGCCTTTCGTGCCCACGTTCGCGACGCGCGCTTGTCTCCCTCATTCGGAAGGTTGCGAGAGTACTTCAGCTCGGCCATGTGCAGGTACTCGATCGCCAGCGATCGCTGCGCCTGCACATTGTCCGGATCGGTTGCCGCGAGCGACTGAAAAACCTCAAGAGCGCTTTCGAACTCAGTCCGCGACGCGGCGAGGTCGTTGCGCGCCTGGTGAATGAGCGCAAGTTTTTCATGCGCGACACCGAGGTCGCGATAAATGTTCAGGTGATTGGGGTACTTCTCGTACAGGCTCTTTCGTATTTCAAACGAACGCTGATAGTTTGCTACGGCATCGTTCGCTTGGCCGAGTTCCCAGTAGATGACGCCAAGGCGTTCGTGGATGACGCCGCGTTCACGCAGGAATTCTTCCCCGGGTTTGGCAAAATGCTGGGCGCGATCCAGGATCGCGAGGGCAAGCCGATACCGGTCCAGCGCGCCCCGGGTATTGCCGATGTTCGGGAAGTTCGGATTGCCGAGGAGGTCGCCGGACTTGACGTTGTTGATGGCGAGGTCCCTGAGTACGGTCGCTTCGTTCGGATACTCGGTGGCGAGCTGATTCAGAAATCGGTTCGCGGTACCGATGGCGGCCGTAACGGAATCGGCGAGCCCGAGTGCGGCAAACACCTCGGCCCGCTTTTCATTGAGCACGGCCCGGCTACGGAGCACCCGTTGAATCAGCGAGTCGGCCGTTGCATCTCCCGGCAGGACGGCCAGCCCGCGATTGTAGCTTGCCAGCGCGTCCTCGAGTCGTCCGAGATTCGCGTTGTTCGGATTGCCCTGAACGTTGCCCGTTCTGAGATACGCATTCGCGAGATCGAGGCGGAGGTACGCGTCATTCCCGGCGTCCTTTGCGAGGCGCTCGAGATACGAGAGCGACCGGGTGACAATA
>JAGQWL010000069.1 GCA_020437385.1 Bacteroidota bacterium | reverse complement strand
TCAAGGGTCGAACGAGCGATCCGGGCGCCGTCACGCCGCCTTCGAACTCGGTCGGTCCCATTCGTCGAATCAGACGCGGCATTCGTCGAAAACGATCGGAATTCGCTAATAATGAAGCCGGTGATCGTCGATGCCTCCTGTACGGCTGACAAAAATGCAACGAGATCAGACACGAAGATGGCAAACGACAAACTGCTCCGAACCGACACAACGTGCGCGACTGCGTTGACGCGCACTCCGGACTTCGCGGCGGATGTTCAACAGCCTGTGAGTCAACTGGCTACAGTCCGAACGTCGGAGTGTCCAGGGAGGCTTGTCTGGTCCTTTGTCGCAATCAGTTCGATGCAGGTAATGGCAGACGTTGTGGAGACCATCCAAAAACACTCACAGTTTCAGTTGTGAGCCTCCGTAGCCACGCTCCACGGCAGCTGCCTTAGGGGCCGGCGGAATCGTTCGTTCTGTGTGGGAGATGCCTGACCGCGCCAATTATTTGAATTACTGATCGCGCGGAGGTTGGCAGATGTTGTGAAAGGACTGACGGTTCCAGCCGGCCCCTCTATGTTTCGCTCTCGATACCCGCCTTCTTTAACAATCGGTAGATCGTTGAGCGCGTCACGCCAAGACGGTTGGCCGTTTGGTTGATATTGCCCTCACAGATCTCGTACGCCTGAACGACAGCGTTCAGCTTGACCTCTTCGAGGGGAATGATGTCGTCAGGCGATTGGGCGGTACCGGCTGATGCGTTGGATCCCGGAATCGATTCGGCATCGACCTCGGCGGCGGCCGAGATGGGCAGCTTGTCGAGCATCAGATCGGCCGGAATGATATCAGCAGTGTCTGAGATAAGCAGCGCCCTTTCAACCGCACTCTTCAACTCTCTAACATTGCCAGGCCATCGATAGCGCATCATCACCCGACGCGTTTCCGACGAGAATGAACGATCGTCAACGTCAGGATGGGACTTCAGAAACTCGCTGCGGAAGTGCTCGGCAAGCATTAGAACGTCCTGGCCGCGACTTCGGAGGGGCGGTATCTGAATCGGAAACTGAAAAAGCCGGTAGTAAAGATCTTCGCGGAATTCGCCCGCCTCGATCATTTGTCGAATATCCCGGTTTGTGGCAGACAGGATTCTGACGTTGACTCGAATTGTTTCCTGCCCGCCGACACGTTGAAGCTCCTGACTTTGCAACACGCGGAGCAGTTTCGCCTGCAGCGAAAGGTCGAGCTCGCCAATTTCGTCGAGGAAGATCGTACCGCCATGAGCCTGCTCAAACTTGCCGATCTTTCGGGCGTGGGCTCCTGTAAAAGAGCCCTTTTCGTGTCCAAAGAATTCGCTTTCCATCAAATCTCTCGGGATCGCCGCGCAATTCACCAAGACGAATGGTTCGCGCCGTCTCGGAGAGTTGTAGTGGATCGCTTGCGCCACCAACCCTTTCCCGGTGCCTGATTCGCCAACAATGGCAACCGTCAGGTCACCGCGAAGTGTCTTCTTGATGGTCCGAAACACATTGGCCA
Organism: Bacteroidota bacterium; assembly: GCA_020437385.1. Taxonomy (GTDB): domain Bacteria; phylum Bacteroidota; class Rhodothermia; order Rhodothermales; family JABDKH01; genus JAGQWL01. The sequence goes on along the minus strand of JAGQWL010000069.1, from coordinate 25,818 downwards.
TCGCTTCGCTCTCGCCAACCAGTCCGTGAACGCCCGTTCGGGCCGGGAGCAGCGACCTCAGTTCCTCGATCTCGCGAGACAGCAACACCCGCTGAAGCGTCTGCTCGACGATGGCCTTCAATTTGACGGTGTCGTCCTGGCCCTTCGTGATGTAGTCCGTCGCGCCGAGTCGCATCGCATCCAAAGCCACCGATACGGCCGACTGAGCGGAGACCATGACGACGGTAGTGGAGGGCCTGTTTTCCTTTATACTGCGGAGCGTCTCCAGTCCGCCGCGTCCCGGCATAACGACATCAAGGAGGACGAGATCCGGATCCAGATCCATCGAGTCGAGTGCATCCTCGCCCGAATTGAATGAGTCAACGTTAACGTTGTCCAGCTTCTCCAGCTGGTACCGGATCAGCTGTATGTAATCCGGATCGTCGTCGACGACAAATATGCGAAGGGCCATGGGTGATTCAGATGTTGCGGGCGCCGGGCCGATCAGGCCGGCTCTGGGTGATTACGTTCGAGGTTTCGGAAGCTTGAGCCAGAAGGATGCGCCACCCTGTGGGCGATCGTCGTATCCGATCGACCCGCCCCAGTCTGCGACCGTGATTCGACAGAAGTAGAGTCCGAGGCCGGCGGATCCCTTGCCCGAATCGCCTTGCTCGAATCGCTGGAAAAGCCTCGGTCGAAGAGACGGTTCAACTCCCGGGCCGGCGTCTTCGATCCGCATCTCAATCCACTCGCCGTCAGATCGCACTTTTACAATCACGTCGGATCCGGGAGGGGCGAAGCGAATGGCGTTGTCGACCAGATTAAAAATGACACGTTCAAGCCGCGACTGATCGGCGGAAACACTGAAATCCTGGACGGATGCGTCTTCCTCAACCCGCAGCCCGACCGCAACGTCCCGCGCTAGTCCAGACAGCGCCGTCGTAACTTCGCGAGCGCAGCTCAGGGCATCCGGACCGGCGTCGCGGTCGATGACCGTCGGCACAAGCCCTTTGACTTCGGCCTTGAACGCGTGCAGAATCTCCTGAATCATGTTCTGCATCTTCAGTACCTGATTCATCCCGATCTGTTGGAGGCGGGCTCCGTCCGGTAGCAGGAGGTCGTCCGCCTTCATCAGCTCGAGGCTGCCTTTGACGCCGGCCAGTGGAGTCGACAGGTCATGCACAATGCAGTGGAGCAGCACCTCCCGTTTGTTGATCTCCTTGATCATCCTCCCGTATTCGATGCTCTGAGAGCGGCTCTTCTGCAACAGATCACGAACCGTCTCGTGATCGGTGGTGGGAGACTTGATCAGCAGTATCGGTGTGCCTGAAGCGACAAGTGCAATGGCTTCGAGCGCTTTCTCGCCCCCATCCGGAAGGCGCTCGTTGAATGTTCCCGATGAGATCCATTGTTCCGGTTGGGCCGCGGACCAGAATACCTCCGCGTCCTCGAGGAAGTGCCCCAGAAACAGCGAGCGCCGTCCCGGCTGAATCGGTGAAAGGGACGTTGCCTCGCCAAACACAGCGTTGAACCATGCGGGTGCGGAAGTGGGAGGTCGGAATTGTCCGGCGTCGATCCGTTCCAGCAGTACGACGTCCATCTGCGAAAGGACGGTCGACGACGACGATTCACCAGAATCCCGATTCTTCACGCTTCACGACAACGTTGAGGTGAGCGCAAGCTGTGCGATTTCCTGAAACGCACTCTGAACACCTTCGCCCGTACGCGCGCTCGTCCGACGGGCGACCCAATCATTCGAATCGTATCGGTCGAGCATTTCCTGCGATACTTCCCATTCGTTCGAGAGGTCGGATTTATTCAGGAGAATGATGAACGGGACGTCGCCGATAGTTGCTCGGGTGCGGCGATGTAGAACAAGGGCGGTTTCCTCCGTTGCCGGCCGCGAGCCGTCGATAACGAGGAAATAGGCGGATGCGCCGCGAAGGTAACTCGTGGATACCCGCTGAAACTTGTCCTCGCCGTTGAGATCCCAGAGAACGAGTTCGATCGCCTGTTCGCCGATCTCAACGATCTTGTTGGAAAGCCGTACCCCAACCGTCGTCAGGTATTTTTCGGAGAAGCTGTCGTTGACAAACCGCTCGACGAGGCTCGTCTTGCCTACACCGGAGGTACCCAGCATGCAGATCTTCTTCTGGATCATCTTCGCAGGCTTTTGAACGATTTAGGGCTCCGAATATATCAAAATTATACACTTCCATCGTACTTTAGATAGCATTGGGACGAACCCATCACCCAGATCAAGACAATGGATTCCACAAAGAAGTACGGCACGGGCCAGCCTGCCGAAAAACAGTCAAAATCGGACGTTAACGGACACGCCGGTGAAATCGCCGGGGGCGCTGAACTCGAAAAGATTCGGTCGATTCTGTTTGGCGATGCCTACAGGGAACTTGCCGAGCGACACGAGTCGTTGCGTCGAACCCTTGAGTCCAGCGTGGCGAAATTGGAGAAGTCCCTTGTCGACAGGCTCGAAAGAGAGGTTGATTCGCTTCGCAGCGACGACGAGCGCAACTTGAAGGTCCTGTCTGATCGGATTTCCAGCGAGGGAGGAACGCTGACGGCATCGATCGAGGCACTGGGCGACAAACTCGCCGAGTCGGACGACCGGCATTCCAATAGCGTCAAGGAGCTGGCCTTGCAGAGTGCCGACGAAATGACGAAGCACAAATCGGCGTTTGAATCAGGCCTTCGGTCGCTGGAGGACGAAACGGCGAAGCAGGCAGCAACCCTTTCGAGTCGCATAGATTCGGCGATCGAGCACCTGAGAGAATCCAAGTCTGACCGACTCCAATTGGCCGATCTTTTTGATACACTTGCAAGAGCGCTTCGGTCGAATGGAAACGCCGATGGATGAGTTGCCAGCCGAAAATGAAATCGGGTCAGGGCACGTCGAGTCTGCGGGCCGCGAGAATGAAAGGCTGGACATCCTTCGACGGTTATTGATCGCTCCGGAGCAGGACAAGCTAACGGAGGCAGAGAATCGGATCAGCCGGCTGGAGAACCGCGAAATTGACGTAACGTCGGATCAGATTGCTCAACTCCTGCCCGAAGCGGTTGTCTCGAGATCCAGAAAGGATGGCAAGCTCGCGTCCGCACTGGGCCCCACGGTGGAGGAGACCATCCGCACGTCCGTAAAGCGAGATCCTCAGCCCATCGTCGACGCGATCTTCCCCGTAATCGGGCCGGCAATCCGGCGAGCGATTGCCGAAGCCCTGAGCACCACGCTGGAGTCTGTCAATCGGACGATGGAGCACCAGTTTTCGCTGCAGGGGCTGCGATGGCGTTTTGAGGCGTTGCGGACGGGACAGAAGTTCTCCGACGTCGTGCTACGCAACACACTGCTCTATGCCGTCGAGCAGATCTTTGTGGTTCACAACGAGACGGGACTTCCCCTAGCGCACGTGTCTCGCGAAGATCAGGACGTCCAGGATGGCGCGCTGGTTTCGAGCATGCTCACCGTGATACAGGATTTCGTGCGGGATTCGCTCGGAGGCGAATCGGGAGACTCGCTCGAGTCCATTGAATACGGCGACTTGACGATTGTGATCGCGCCGGGTCCGTTGGCGACGCTGGCAGCCGTGATTCGCGGAAATCCTCCACGGTCTGTCCGGGAAGACATGCAGGAGTTGATTGAGGATTTTCATCTGGCGTACAACGCTGAAGTTGAAGCCTACTCCGGTGACGCGAGCGTCTTCGATAAGGCGCGGCCGCTGCTTGCCTCCGGCCTTGCTGTTCAGGTTCACCGCTCGGAGGGGGTGTCCTGGGCAACGTGGCTGGTGTTGCTCGTGATTGTCGGAGCGATTGCGCTCGCCGCATTCCTGTTGATTCGGTCAAACGCGCGATGGACGGCCTTCGTCTCCGACGTCGACGAGATTCCAGGAATCGTCGTGACGGAAACCTCCCGATCCGCGGGTGTTCGTACAGTCAGGGGCTTGCGCGATCCCCTGGCTGCAGACCCTGCCGGCCAACTCGCGACGCACGGTTACGACTCGACTGACGTACGTTTTGACTTCGAGGCGTACAGGGCACTCACTCCTGCGATCATATCGCTCCGCGCCGCGCGTGCGCTGGACCTTCCGCAGACGGCACGCCTGCATTTCGATCATGGCACCTTGTACGCATCGGGATCCGCACACCGTCCATGGATCGAAGAGGCGCGGATTCGCGCCGCCCAACTGGAGGAGGTCGATGCATATGATGATGCGGCACTTGTCGACGAAGATGAGAAAGCGATTCTTGATATTTCGGATCGCATCATGCGTATGCCCGTCTTGTTTGATACAGGTTCGACGGATGTCTCTCCCTCTTCAGTCGACAGTCTCATCGCGCTTGCAGGTGAGGGGCTTCGAGTCGCCGCCGATGCCGGGATCCCCGCGACCATCGTACTTCGAGGTTTTGCGAGTGCCGACGGCAATGTTGACTTGAATCGTCGACTTCAACGCGCGCGCAGTGCCGCGGTCAGGGCGGCATTTGTTCAGAGCGGCGTGCCCGCCACTGCGATCGTCGAAGAAGAGGGGGGTATCGCCAATCCCGAAGTACGCGCGATCCTGAGGATTCTTGACCGACCTACTGGCGCTCCAGAACAATAGCACCCAGCGGCGGAAGTGCGACCTTGATGGACCAGTCGCGACCATTTGCTGGATTCCTGGTCGCGGATACTCCGGATGTCAGAAAATTGCCGGTACCGCCATACTGCTGTTCGTCACTGTTGAGGACACACTTCCAACGACCTTTGCCGGGGACGCCTATCGGATAATCCGGCCGCGGCACCGGGGTCAGGTTGAATGCAAATAGGAGATCCGCATTCTCGTCGTGACGTCGATACGTGATAACACTGGACGACCGATCCTCATGACTGACCCACTCAAATGAATCTGGCTGATCACTCCACAGGGGTGATCGGGATCGGTAAAGGTGTAACAGATCCCGGAGCCAGTCCATGATTCCGTTGTGTTCGCGGTATTGGAGAAGCCGCCAGTTCAACTCCCAGTCGGCATTCCACTCTTCCGGCTGGCCAAACTCCGATCCCATGAAGAGGAGCAGTTTGCCGGGATGACCGACCATATGGGCGTACAGTAGTCGCAGGTTGGCCGCCTTCTGCCAACCGTCCCCTGGCATTTTTCCCCAAAGTGAACCCTTTCCGTGGACCACCTCGTCATGTGACAACGGGAGCACGTACTGCTCCGAGAATGCGTAGATGAGGGGGAACGTCAGGCTGTCGTGGTGATACTGGCGATTTATCGGATCCTCTTTCATGAAGTGCAGGGTGTCGTGCATCCATCCCATGTTCCACTTGTAGAGAAACCCGAGCCCATCTGCGAAAGTTGGTCGTGTCACCCCCGGCCACGCAGTCGACTCTTCAGCGACCATCATTGCCTCGGGATAGTGCCGGTAAACCTCTGCGTTCGTCCTCCGCAGAATCTGAATCGCCTCAAGATTTTCGCGACCGCCGTAGATATTTGGCGTCCAGTGATCGCGTGAGTAATCCCGGTACAGCATCGAGGCCACGGCATCGACACGCAGACCGTCAATATGAAACTTGTCGAGCCAGTAGATCGCGTTTGAGATCAGGAAGTTTTCGACGCCCGGTTTGCCGTAGTCGAAGACGTACGTTCCCCAGTCGGGATGATGACGCATTCCGGGGTCTTCATACTCATACAATGGCGATCCGTCGAAGTAAACGAGTCCCTGCGGGTCGGTCGCGAAGTGGGCTGGAACCCAGTCGAGCAAGACGCCAATTCCACGCTCATGGAGATAGTTGACCAGGTACATGAAATCAGCGGGCGTTCCATATCGGCTCGTTGGCGCAAAGTATCCGACGACCTGATATCCCCACGATCCATAATACGGGTGCTCCATCACCGGCAGGAACTCCACGTGCGTAAAACCGAGGTTCAAGACGTGGTCGGCAAGCGGCTCCGCGATCTCGCGGTAGGAGTAGGAATAACCGTTCACGTGTCGGCGCCATGAACCAAGGTGCACTTCATAGGCGGCTACCGGCTGTTTGAGTCCGCCCGGACCCTTTCGCTCTTGCATCCACTGCTGGTCAGACCACTCGAATTCAAGATCTGTTACAACGGCCGACAGACCGTGAACGGGATGACCACCCGGCGCTGGGCCTTCCATGGCGAAGGCAAACGGGTCAGACTTGTCGACGAACGAACCGCTCTTGCGGATGCGATACTTGTAGTGCTGCCCGGGTTTCACGCCGCGGATATAAACCTCCCACAGGCCCGTTGCTTCATCAACCTTCTGGAGGTGGTCGCTATCGGGGTTCCACTCGTTGAAATCGCCGATAACGGAGATGCTGTCGGCATGTGGCGCCCAGACCGCGAACCATGCGCCGCGACTGTTTACGTGGCAGCCGAGCTTCTCGTACGCCTTGACGGCGTTGCCCTCACTCCACCTTCTTATGTCGGCTGGTTTCAACCACGGCATGATGTCTGCTGAGAGTTAGTATTGGAGGATCACGGGATCGTGCGAGTCGGCCGTTCCGTCCGAATCAGGCTTGAAATGTACAACATTCGCTCTTACGCGCCTGCTCGGCCCAGCAGCCCGCGAGAGTCACGGCGCCATTGCGGCGGCAGCGCGTTGAATTCGTTTCTTCGATCTGTCTTGTGTCGCCTTTGACGCGTCACGAACCCTTATTTTCTATCGCAACTCAAACTTACGGGAATGACAGTACAATCAGAGAAGGTACCTCCAAGCCACTTGTTGCCCGATTCCCGGGCGGCGCGAGTGTGTCCTGGAAAGCCATATCCTCTTGGTGCCACGTGGGACGGGATGGGAACCAACTTTGCACTGTATTCCGATTACGCGGAGCAGGTCGAGGTCGTGCTCTTTGATTCACCTGAGTCGAGAGAGCCAAGGGAGTCGTTCCTGTTGCTCCATCGTACAGGTCCGATCTGGCACGGTTACGTAAGGAATGTCATCCCCGGACAGATTTACGGTTATCGGATCTACGGTCCATACAGGCCGGAAGAGGGCCATCGGTTCAATCCGCACAAGGTCGTCCTCGATCCGTACGCGAAGGCGATCGGGCGTCAGCTCAAGTGGCACGACAGTCTGTTTGGCTACGAATCCGGAAACGGTGCAGACGACATGTCGTTTTCCACGAGTGACAGTGCGCCGTACGCACCGCTTGGCGCTGTGATCGACGGGGCATTCAACTGGGTGGGCGACGCAACACCTTCCGTCCCGTGGGAAGACACGATCATCTACGAGACACACGTCAAGGGAATCAGCAAACTTCATCCAGGCGTACCCGAAAACCAACGCGGTACGTACCTCGGAATGATATCGGAGCCGATACTCGATCATCTGCGTCGTCTCGGCGTCACAACGGTTCAACTGCTTCCGGTTCACGCGAAGGTTCACGACCATCGGCTCGTGAAGGCGGGTCTTAAGAACTATTGGGGTTACAATACGCTGTCCTTCTTTGCGCCGGAGCCCGAGTATGCGTCGCGACCGGAGGATGCCGTAAAGGAGTTTAAGTCGATGGTTCGCGGACTCCATGCCGCCGGGTTTGAAGTCATCATCGATGTCGTGTACAACCACACCGGCGAAGGATCAAATCTTGGACCTACGCTGTCGTTCCGCGGGATCGATAATCGGGCGTATTACAAGGAGCATCCTGACACCCCACGATATCTAATCGACTACACCGGTACCGGAAACACTCTCGATCCCGGTAATCCGCACGTACTGCAGCTGATCATGGACAGCCTGCGCTACTGGGTAACCGAGATGCATGTTGACGGCTTTCGATTTGATCTAGCGGCGGCACTTGCTCGGGATCTGTTCGACATCAACATGCTTTCGTCCTTCTTTCAGGTCATACAGCAGGATCCGGTGATCAGTCAGGTCAAGCTGATCGCTGAGCCCTGGGATGTAGGCCCGGGCGGGTACCAGGTTGGTTCGTTTCCGTGGCAGTGGACGGAGTGGAACGGAAAGTATCGCGACGCGGTGCGGCGATTCTGGCGAGGAGACCCCGGAACGAGTGGAGAATTCGCCTCGCGGATCGCCGGATCAAGCGACCTTTACGAACACTCAGGCAGGACGCCCTTCGCATCGATCAACTTCGTCACTTCGCATGACGGCTTCACTCTTGAGGACATGGTGAGCTATGAGCAGAAGCACAATCTTGCGAATCTCGAGGACAATCGCGACGGCCACGAGCCAAACTACAGCAGGAACTTCGGCGTCGAAGGCGAGACTTCGAACATCCGGATACTCGCCCAGCGAGAGAAGACGAAACGCGCAATGCTCGGTACGCTGTTCGTCTCGCAGGGCGTGCCGATGCTGCTTGGCGGTGATGAGATCGGTCGTACCCAGCGTGGTAACAACAACGCGTACTGTCAGGACAACGAAATCAACTGGTACGACTGGGATCTGTCTGAGCGAGAGCGCGCGTTTCTCGAATTCACCCGCAAGGCGATAGCGTTTCGGCGGCAGCACCCCAACTTTCGGCGTCACAGCTTCCTGACCGGTCGGCGGGACCACAACATGATCAAGGATGTCACGTGGTGGCACCCTGATGGTCGCGAAATGAACGACAGCGATTGGAGTGACCCGAACAGACAATGCTTCGGGATGCTGCTTCGCGGTGATCGTATTGACGACGTTGGTCCAGACGGTCACAACCTGGTAGACGACACGTTTCTTGTGCTGATGAACGCAACCGATACGGCTCAGACGTTCGTCCTGCCAAGGGAAGCGGCAGGTGACCCTCTTTCGTGGGAAGTGATTCCCGAATCGCGCGGGGCACTCCGAAGACGAAATGTTGAGCCCCGGGGTTCGGTGGTTTTGAAGCCGAATCTGATGGTCGTCTTTGCTGCCCGCCACAACGGCGGCCCCGCCGGTGACTGACCATCGCGTGGCCTGCAGCCGAGGGTGATCAGCGACGCCCGAATGTTTCCGTCAGAGATCGAAGCTCAACGGCAAGATCCGTTGTCAGTGCGTCGCGGCGCATCCGCCAGAGCCAATTGCCTTTCAGCGTCCCCGGCTCGTTCATCCTCGCGTCTCCGCCGAGGCCGAGAAAATCCTGAACGGGGATGACAACGGTATCCGCAACCGAGGCATAGAGTGCGCGCACGAAAGCCTTGTGCATCTGATCATCGCGACACTCACCGAGATAACGCCGGGCGTATTCACGGATCTGCTGAACGGTACTCTCGTCCTGGGTGCTTCGGTTCGAACTGAGCCACCCCGCCACCGTGTCGTTGTCATGCGTGCCTGAATAGGCGACGATGTTGCGGGGGTAATTGTGGGGCAGGAATTTGTTCGATGGTCCCGAGTCGAAGGCGAATTCAAGGATCGCCATTCCCGGAAATCCGTTCGCGTTAATCAGTTCGATTACGCCGTCTGTGACGAGGCCGAGGTCCTCCGCGATCAGCGGAATGGGGCCAAGGCGTTCTCGGAGCACGTCGAAGAAGAACTGCCCCGGTCCGCCGATCCATTCCCCGTTCTCAGCCGTTTCCTCGCTTGCCGGTACGGCCCAGTAGGCGTCGAACGCTCGAAAGTGATCCAGTCGCACGATATCGACGATACTCAGGATCATTCGGATGCGTTCGGTCCACCAGGAGAATCCGTTCTCGCGCATAACGTCCCAGCGGTAGATCGGGTTGCCCCAACGCTGTCCCGTTTTGCTGAAGTAGTCGGGCGGAACACCAGCCACAATCGTCGGATTGCCGTGATTGTCGAGATGAAAAAGATGTGGGTTGGACCAGACGTCCGCGCTATCATGCGCTACGTAGATCGGTAGATCACCAACAACCGAAATCCCCTTCGACCGACAATACTCCTTCAGCGTGTGCCACTGCCTGAAAAAGACGAACTGGGAGAACTTCTCAAGTTCGATTTCGAAGTCCAGTTGAGATCGCGCACCGCTTAACGCATCGGGATTCCGTGAGGCGAGCGCATGCGGCCACTCGGTCCACGATCGCTGCATGTGCGCATGCTTGATGGCCGCAAAAAGACTGTAGTCGTCGAGCCAGAATGCGCTGATCGAGCGAAAGTAATCATACTCAGATCCGTCGACGCCAGATCGTCCATTCCTGAAATGATCAAACGCCTTCGTCAAGAGGATCCGTTTCCGCTTTGCAACATCCGCGTAACGCACGGCGTCTGGACTGTCGATGTATGCGGCAGATAGGTCTTCCTCAGACGCCAGTCCATCTTTCAGCAGCATCTCGGGGCTGATCAGCAGCTCGTTTCCGGCGAACGTGGACGGACTCTGATAGGGGGAGTAGCCGTATCCAAGCGGGCCGACCGGGAGAATCTGCCACAGAGACTGTCCGGCTTCAGCCAGGAAATCTGCAAATCGAAAGGCCTCCGGACCAAGGTCCCCGATACCGAATGGCCCAGGCAGTGATGTAATGTGCAGGAGCGCGCCTGCCTTGCGATCGTACATTTTCTAAACCCCGCATGGCCCCCCGGCCGGTTCGGCGGCCGGACGGCGCGGGAACAACTCCTGCTGAAGTGGGACTCCGACGAACGTCGACGGCCCCGAGAATGCCGTGTTTTGCCACGTAAGATACGACGCGCCGCAACCATCTCAACGCGCGGGTCGTACGAACCCGGACTGGCATCACCAGGGAATCGGATCATGCAACAGATACTTGAGCGGCTCAATACGCCGGATTACATCTTTCTGGTTGGAACGATCTCCGGCGCAGTCAATCTTTCGGACGATCGCCTGCTTACGACACTTCTCTCAAGGTACGAGAACGCTGGAGCAGAAGAAGATCGTGCGGCGCTCTGTCGAGCAATTGCCTCCGAGGTGCGGTATCTGGGCAGTTCTGACATGGCGTATGCGTTTCGACGGCTGTCGGGGCGGGCACCGGGGGTTCCGTTTCGTGAGATCATTTCGGATGTCGCCAGGGTGTTGAAGGTCCGGCTTGACTGGATGGGTACCGACGAGGAACTGTTGCAAGCGCTCGTTACCGAATACGCGACCGCACAGTTCGCCGAAATGGATCAGAAGGATCAACAACGAATGCTGGAAGAGCTGGGAGTCGACAAGCAGCGCGCAGCCTCGTTCGTAAAACGTTCTGCTGGTGTGTTCGCACCACCTCTCTTGATCGAGGCGTTCAACGCAGTCGTTATCGAGGGGTTGATCAAAAAGATCATACTCGGCACCATCGCCCGTTTCCTCGGGAGTGAGCTGACGCGGAAACTGTTCACCTTCATCGTGGGCAGGTTTCCGTGGTGGATCGGCTGGATTGGACCGGCGGTCTGGGCCGGATCGATAGGGTGGACCGTCGTCGACCTTCAGGGCCCGGCCTACAGAAAAACGATTCCGATTGTCCTGTATCTCGGGCTTTGTCAGCTTCGGTCCGAAGGCCCGGAGGACGCCTGATCGAGTGAACGAGTCGCTAGTTTGAACCGCGAGTACAGAGCGTTGGTCAGAGAGTCTGCCACTTCGCGATCCACATCGATCACTACCGGTCGAGAAATCGAAGAGGCCCCCGCAGAGTCGACATAGACGGATCTCAATCCGCGCCGCCGCTGAAAGAACGACTCGGTCGCATAGAAAACCTGGGCCTTTGCAAGCGGCAACATCCAGGTCCTCCGATTGATCACCCCGCGTTTCACCGCCAGCATCTGGTCTGTGACGGCGTAGAGGTGGTGCTTCCACTGCAGGTACGCGGTTCCGAAAAGGGCAGGGACCACGAATACCGCCCAAACGATACTCGGATACCAGATGCGAATGGTGGCAATCAAGGCGAGAAGCAACAGCGTGTAGCGAACGAACAGGCGCATGATTCGCTTTTGCGACACGTGGATGAAGGCTGGAATTGCGTCGAAATCCAGAATGGAGTGGGCGATCTCATCCGTTTCGCCGGTGCGGGCGAACGGCACAACGACGCGATGCCCCGAGTCGTTGTCGTCGAGTCCCATCGTCTGAACGTGAAGTGAACTCCAGCCGGCCGCACTCATCACGGGGTTCGTTCGCACCACAAGAGCCTGAATTTTCTTCAACGGAATTGAACCTTCTGTGACGGTCAGGAGGCCGGAGCGACGTCCAATCTTTGACCCTTCCTTCCACAGCTTGAACGCGAAGAACTTGTTCAGATTGACGATGATGCCGGACAGCCAGGAAAGTGCTGCTGCGCCAATGATGGCGAGTACGGCAGAGGTAAATGGTGACGCTCGCATCGCTTCCAGTACCGGTTCGAATCTGCTTCGCATTATCCAGTCGGCAAGCTTGTCAGGATCCGGTTGAAAGAACTGAAGCGCCGAGAAGATGAGAGCGATATACAAGAGCGAAAAGCGGAAGACACCCGAAAGCAACACCCGGCCGATCGACATCGCGTACAGCGAAAGGCGCGGCGCCGAAGCAAGACGTGAGCGGAGCTCCGGGAGTTCACCACCCTGGTTCGCCGATTCTGGATTGGCGTCGGCGGGGCCGTTTGCTCGGTTTTCGAGTCGGTTATAGCTCCGGACGATTTCCCGGATCCGATTAGCCTCCTCGAGCGACACGAACTGCAGGACTCCTTCGGCGGCCGAGCTACCTGCCGTTACAACCTGCACCTGTGCAGTTCCCGTCAGGCGTGGCAAGAGTCTTTGGACAATCTCGACATTCTGGATCTTGTCGAGTGGAATATTTCTATGCTGCCGGGTCAGTACTCCGCTATGGATGACCAACTCAGTGTCGGTAATCCAGTAGCGAAACCTTGCGTATCGGAGATAGATAATCGGCAACGCAACTACTGCGTAAAGGATCGTCACGACAAGCGACGCCAGGTTTCCTTCATCGGGCGACTGCCAGGTAGTGAGAAGCAGGATGACGAGTCCGGGAAGGCTGAGGATGACGCGTTGAACGAGCGTTATCGGATGGAGTCGATGCTCCTGCGTATGCGCTGTTACCATGCCTATACAGCGTCTTCGAGAATGTAATCCTTCATCAGGTCGCGAAGCCTGTTGGCTTCGATCACGTCAAGACCTGGTAGAACAACGTCGCTGCTCCTTGTCCCGGCTGTGTGCACAATCAGCTTTCCGAGTTCGAACTCACGCTCCACAATGTCTTGCGACACATCAAGATGCTGAATCCGCCGCAGCGGAACGACGGTATGGATTCGGTTGATGAGCCCCCTTTGGATGACGAGCTCTTCGTGGCCGAGTCGGTAGCGCCAGACGCGGTACCGCAAGCGGGGGACGAAATAGGCGAGCACGGATCCGACTGTCAGGATTCCAATGGTCGGCAATCCGATCGGTAGTGTCCGCGAGCTGGTCGTGAAGAAGCGAGCAAGATCAAATACGCCGACCCCGAGCGTGATAACGGCAACAGCAAGTGCGCTCTTGATCGTCCAGACCTTCTTGATTGCGGGCGACAATGGCAGCAACGCCGGCGGGGATGTTGGATCCGCCTCGTCGGCGGATGACTGCAGCTGTGCGTTCAGGTCCAAAGGTTCACTCGGATTCGGGAAAATCGGCTCGCTCATGAACGTCCCGTCCGGACGCTTGTTATGAATTTACGGAACATCCGTCTGTAAACGGGTCAATCTCACAGCGATCCAACCTTTAATGCGAAAGCGGAGAACCGCGGCGTACGCTGGGTGTATGTGAACCTGCCCTCGAAGGTTCAAGTCAAGCATTTAGTGGTATGCATTCCGAGTCAGCCCTTCTCGTGAAGTCTGTTGGTGAATCTCAGGCCGGTGACGCTTCCGCACATGATGCGAAAGCGTTGCTTCGACGCTATCGTTCTGTGAGAAAAATGACGATGGATCTCGTCGACTCCCTGCACCGTGAGGACATGGTGGTACAGTCGATGGAGGACACGAGCCCCACCAAATGGCATCTGGCGCACACCACCTGGTTTTTCGAGACCTTTGTACTTCGTGAGCACGCGGCCGGCTATTCCCTGTTTCATCCGGACTTTCCCTTCCTGTTTAATTCCTACTACGTACAGGCCGGGCCGCGTTTCAGCAGACCGCGCAGAGGAATGGTTACACGCCCGACGGTGGACGAGACCATCGCGTACCGCAGGTATGTCGATGACGCGATGGATACGTTTCTTGCCGGGCTGGACGGCAAAGCTCAGGCACTCGTCAGCGAACTCGTGACGCTGGGTCTGAACCACGAGCAGCAACACCAGGAGCTGATACTCACGGACATAAAGCACGTCCTTCACCAGAATCCGCTTCGACCGGCATTTCGTGGCGGCGTGGAGGGTGAAACGGAATCGGGGCCGCCACCGATCACCTGGATGTTCTTCGAAGAAGGTCTCTTTGAAGTTGGACGCGACGAAAACGGCGCGTTCATGTTCGACAATGAAGGTCCACGCCACCGGGTGTTCCTGGATTCATTCTTCCTTGCGGATCGGCCGTGTACCTCCGGCGAGTACCTTGCCTTTGTAAAGGATGGTGGATATGAGCGTCCGGAGCTCTGGTTATCCGAGGGCTGGGCCACGGTTGAACGCGAGGGCTGGACGGCGCCCTTGTACTGGGAGGAGAAGGACGGTGTGTGGTTCGAATACACGATGGACGGACTCGTTCCGTTGCGGGCTAGTGCGCCCGTAGTCCACGTGAGCCTGTTTGAGGCCGATGCATTTGCGCGGTGGTCGAACGCGCGGCTGCCTACGGAATTTGAATGGGAGGTAGCTGCTGCGGACGTGGGCGTCGAAGGCAATTTTGTCGAGTCGCAACAACTACAACCGCGTGTGGCGAATACGTCCACTGGACTTCGGCAGATGTATGGCGATGTGTGGGAATGGACGCGCAGCCAGTATTCGCCGTATCCGCGATACGCCCCGGCCCCCGGAGCGATCGGTGAATACAACGGCAAATTCATGTGTAATCAGTTCGTACTTCGGGGAGGTTCCTGCGCAACGTCTGCAACACATATCCGACGCACGTACCGGAACTTCTTCCCCCCGTCGGCCCGCTGGCAGTTTGCAGGAATCAGGCTCGCTGCTGATGCCGAACCCGACCTTTTGACGTAAAAACAATACTGGAACGTGAAGACCACGACACCGTCAGCTGTACAACTGGAAGATCGTCCGACGCAGGTCGCCGAAATCGTCGCTGCGCTGACCAGCGTGCCGCGACGCATTCCGTCCAAGTACTTCTATGATGAGACGGGGAGCGCCCTGTTTGACGCTATCTGTGAACTCCCCGAATACTATCTGACACGAACGGAAGCGGCGATCATGCGGGAGAATGCTGGCGACATCGCGGCGGAAATTGGACGGGGTGCGGCGCTGATCGAGCTCGGGAGCGGAAGCAGCACGAAGACGCGGATCCTTCTCGACCGCCTGCGCAGCCCGGCCGTTTATGTGCCGATCGACATCTCCGAAGAGCATCTGGAGAAGTCGGCCATTCAACTTCGATCCGAGTATCCTGAACTCAGGATCGAAGCCGTTGCGGCGGATTACAATTTCGATTTCAACTTGCCGCGTTCGGTCGCTGGTGCGCGAACGAGGGTTCTTTATTTTCCTGGCTCAACCTTTGGCAACTTCCAACCAGAGAAAGGTCTGGCGTTCTTGAAGCGGATCCGGACGCTTACAGGCAGGCGAGGAGCACTCCTCATCGGTCTGGATTGGTTCAAGAGTACCGAGGTGCTTGAAGCAGCATACAACGATTCAGCCGGGGTCACGGCAGCCTTCAACCTCAACATTCTATCGAATGTTAATCGTATTGCTGAGGGTGACTTCAAAAGTGACAGCTTTCGGCACTACGCATGCCTCGACGAGCAGGAGGGAAGGATTGAAATGTATCTGGTGAGCAACGAGCAACAAACTGTGTCCGTCGGGGGAACGACGATCGAAATCGAGAAGGACGAAGCCATCCTTACGGAAGTCTCCTACAAGTACCGCCCGGAGGCCTTTTTGAAGATGGCAGATCAGGCCGGCTTTGAGCTTGAGCGCAGCTGGACCGATGCTGAACGCAAATTTGGGGTCGTTTTTCTCCGCTCAAGGTGATTGACGGCGCCTCGTATCTGGTCGGTCAACGCCATTTGTTCGTCCAGTGTTATATTTGCGGGTCGGCGCTTCGCAAGTCTTGCCCGAAGTGCACGGGTCAGCGCCGTCTCGTTGTTCATATCTATTCGATTCGTACACGTCAATGAAGCTGCTGGGAATCAGCGGAGTGCTTGTTCTGGCACTCGCCTTCGTCGTTCGGGACTTTGGATGTCAAGCGTCCAATTCGACCGCGCGACCGTCCAACGATGTCTATTCTGTTGAGTCCTACCGAGCCGACGCCGAACGACTGATTGAGGCAGCCCTGGCGGACTCGAGTGCGTTTGAGCGCCTTGCAGAATTGACCGACACGTTTGGTCCTCGGTTCAGCGGGTCGCAGTCACTTGAAGATGCGCTCGACTGGATTGTATCCGAGCTCCGCGCCGATGGCTTCGACGCGGTTATGGAAGATCCGGTTATGGTTCCCCGGTGGGTCCGTGGAGAAGAGAGTCTGTCGCTGGTCTCGCCACGCCGTGCGGACATGCAGATTCTGGGACTGGGAGGCAGTATCGCTACGCCTCCGGGAGGGATTGAAGCGGACGTACTAGTAGTCGAATCGTTTGAGGAACTTGAGGCTCGCGCTTCAGAGGCTGCCGGCAAGATCGTCCTTTTTAATGCACCGTTTACGTCGTACGGACGGACTGTGACCTACAGAACCAATGGTGCGATCGAAGCGGCCAAAGTGGGTGCGGTCGCGAGTCTCATTCGTTCGGTGGGATCAGGCACCATGTATACGCCGCATACCGGCTCGATGCGCTATCAGGACGGTGTCAAGAAGATTCCGCACGCTGCGGTCACGATCGAGGACGCCGAAATGATGCAGCGCATGCAGGATCGGGGTCAAAGGGTCCGGGTCCGGCTCAAGATGAGCGCACAGACATTACCCGATTCACCGTCGCGCAATATTGTTGTCGAGATCAAGGGTAGGGTGGCCCCGGACGAGATCGTTGTGATGGGGGGACATATCGATTCGTGGGACGTGGGTCAGGGCGCCATGGACGACGCCGGCGGATGTGTTGCAGCATGGCAGGCACTGTTGCTCATGAAGGAACTTGGACTGCAGCCGCGCAGAACCGTTCGCGTTGTCTTCTGGACAAATGAGGAGAACGGCCTTCGCGGGGGTAATGCCTACCTGAATGATCGAAAGGAAGAAGTCGGCAACCACGTACTTGCCATAGAAACCGACAGCGGCGTGTTCACGCCGTCTGGTTTCGGCTTTTCCGGATCGGATGAGGCGTACGAAATGGTTTCATCTGTCGGAAGGCTGCTCGAAAACATTGGTGCAGGTACGATCACTCGAGGTGGTGGGGGCGCGGACATCGGCCCCATTATGCGCGAAGGTGTTCCTGGTATGGGATTGACTGTTGATGGAAGCCGCTATTTCTACTACCATCACACGAATGCCGACACCATCGATAAGCTCGACCCGAGGGAAATGAATCTTTGCGTGGCCGCGCTTGCCGTGATGGCGTACGTTGTGGCAGATATGCCGGAACGCCTCCCCTGGGATGCCTGATCGTCCGGCTCCGAGCGCGAGCACCGTTTGTCGGGTGCGCTGCCGTACGACAAATCCGAAACCCCGTTCTTAATACCGTTTACTGCGGGTATTTTGCTTGCAAGCGACCGACGTCAAAAGAATCTGTCTGTGGTCGGGACCGCGTAACGTGTCGACCGCGCTGATGTACTCCTTTGCACAGCGATCTGACACCACTATTGTTGACGAACCCCTTTATGCCGCTTACCTCGTCCGAACGGGATTCAGGCACCCCGGTCGAGATGTCGTCATCGCCTCCCAGCAACATGACGCCGCAGCGGTAGTCAGTGACGTGATTCTCGGCGATTGCGCTACCGATGTCCTTTTCGTCAAGTCGATGGCGCACCACTTGGACGGCATAGATTCAGCATTTCTCGGCAGCACGATCAATGTTATTCTCACGCGTGACCCGGAGGAGATGCTGCCATCGCTGGTCAATCAAATTCCTGAACCGACGCTGTTCGATACCGCGCTCAAGCACCAGGTCGACATGCTGAACGCGTTGTGCGATGCCGGCCACTGTCCGCCAGTTCTTGATTCCCGGCTGCTTCTGCTCGATCCCGAGAAAGTGCTTCGAAAGCTTTGCGAGCGCCTGGGAATTCCGTTTGTCGCTTCCATGCTTGAGTGGCCGGCCGGCCCTCGACCAGAAGACGGTGCGTGGGCGCCTTTCTGGTACCATAGCGTTCACACGTCTACTACTTTTGCGCGCTACGAGCGAAAGTCAGCCGCATTTCCTGAGCGATTGAGGCCATTGCTCGCGGAGTGCAAACCCTATTACGACATCCTGCTAGACTACGCAATCCGACCAACCGAATGAAACCAGTACTTCCAGATTCAAGGAATGAAGAGATCCTCGTTTATGTGAACGGCGAGCTGCGTCCGCGAGATCAAGCGACCGTGTCGGTGTTCGACAGTGTCGTACAGGGCGGTGATGCCGTCTGGGAGGGTATCCGCGTTTATGAGGGTAAGGTGGCCGCCCTGGAAGAACACCTTGACCGGCTCTTCGATTCGGCGAAGGCTATGGCTTTCGCGGATGTCCCGAGTCGTGAGCACGTTCGGGAGGCAATCTTTGAGACGCTGAGGGCCAATCGAATGTATGACGAGGCCCACATGCGGTTGACGCTCACGCGAGGGAAGAAGGTTACGTCGGGAATGAGTCCGACGAACAATCAGTATGGACCGACACTTATCGTCCTGGCCGAGTGGAAGAAGCCTGTTTACGCCACAACCGGTATTCGTCTGATAACGTCGTCGGTCAGACGAAACACGCCCTCTTGCCTGGATTCGAAGATCCATCACAATAACTTGATCAACAACATTCTTGCGAAGATCGAGGCCAACGTGGCGGGTGTCGACGACGCGATCATGCTCGACATCAATGGATTTGTATCCGAGACGAACGCGACCAACATCTTCATCGTCAAGAAGGGGAAACTCCTGACGCCTCACCCCGACGCCTGTTTACCTGGAATTACGCGCGCGCTCGTGATTCGCCTCGCCCGGTCAAACGGGATCGATCTCGAGGAACGAAACATCTCTCGAACCGAGGCGCACACTGCGGACGAGATGTTCACCACCGGCTCCATGGGCGAGTTGTCGCCGGTTCTGGAAGTTGATGGACGGACAATTGGCGACGGAAGCGTCGGGCCGATGACCGAAAGAATGCAGCGACTTCATGCCCAGGCGGTCCGAGAGGAAGGCGTTCCGGTACCGGGACTAAGGCCCTGATCTTAACGGCGAAAGCCGACAACTGGACGGATTATGGGGCGAAATTCCATCTAAAGTACCCCCAAAACGTGGCCGATACCGCTTGTGGTCGGCTCACCAGAATTCCAGCCGACAAGGACTGATCACTCCCTTATTGTTCGACTGGATTGTTATGGATCGCCTCACCGATGACGAAATTTCTAAGCTGGTCCCGCCGCAATTCGGCTTGAGTCCGGCATCGAGCAATCCGTCCCGGGCGGTGTTCGAACTCGACGCCGAGGGACTGATCGTCTACGTGGATGCGATGCTTGGAACGATGCTTGGCATCACGCTGAGTCCTGATGCGCTTCGCGGAGTAAGGATCGAGGATCTACGCGACGCCGTCGGCGAGTCCCCGGATGACCTCTCTCGTTTTGTCGATCTCGTTCGTGCCGAAAGTGACCTGAGGGATTGCCGCAGTACCGAGATGTCTGTATCAGGCGGACGGCTTCTCGGAATCGAATTCCTGCCGATCCTGGTCGACGGCGAAGTGAGCCGGCGAATCTGGGTCGTCCGCGACGACACCGCCCGCGCAATGGAATTCGAGCGAATCCGATTTCAGGCGGCCGTATTGTCCCAGGTGTCGGACGCTGTGTTGACCGTCGATGCCAACATGGCGATCAGCTACTGGAACAAGGGCGCGGAAGAATTGACGGGCCGAAAGGCGTCGGAAGTGATCGGGCTCGGTCCGGAAGAGGTCTTTCAGTTCCGGTTTTCGAGTCCGGGCGACGAACACACGGCCTGGAAGGAACTCGGCGAGCACGGTGCATGGTCGGGAGAACTGATCATCAACACAGCGAACTCCGAACGGGAACGCTACGTCGCGACAAACGCGAAAATCCTCCGGGACGAAAACGGCGACTTTACCGGCTTGCTGGCTGTGGTGCGCGACGAAACCGAGCGACGCGAAATGGAAGACAAGCTCATCCATCACGCGTACCATGACCTGCTGACGGGGCTGCCGAACCGTATGATGCTGCTCCGGACACTGGACGGATTGACGTCGGCGGCGCAGAAGGAAGATCCTACTTACGCACTACTCTTCCTCGATCTCGATCGCTTCAAGATGGTGAACGATTCACTGGGTCACCATGCCGGCGACGCGATGTTGAAAACGTTGGCCGTGAGACTCAAGGAATGCGTCCGCGATAACGATATCGTTGCCCGGCTTGGCGGCGACGAATTTGCGATCCTTTTGACGAACGTGAACGGTCTTGAATCCGCAAAGGAGGTTGCCGAGCGGATCATGGAATCGATGGAGGAACCGTTTATCGTTGAGGGGCTGGAGATCTTTACGGCAGCTAGTATCGGAATCGTCCTGGGGGACGTGCACTACGATCTTGCAGAGGATATTCTGCGCGACGCCGACACGGCGATGTATCAGGCGAAACGCGCTGGACGATCCTGCTTCGCGGTGTTCGATCAGACACAGCAGATGCACGCCTCCGCTCTGTTCCAGCTCGAGACTGATTTGAGACGGGCGATCGAACGCAACGAACTACGTGTGTTCTACCAGCCAATCGTCGACATTCAGTCCGGGCGCCTCGCCGGATTCGAGGCGCTTCTACGATGGCACCACGCGCATCGCGGTATCGTCTCGCCGGCACAGTTTCTTCCTGTCGCTGAGGAAACGGGCCTCATCGTGGATCTCGATCGATGGTTGTGGCGCACCGCCGTCAACCAGCTTGCCGAATGGCGGCTGCGCTTTGGCGACGAACTCGATCTCTCGATCAGTGTCAACTGCTCCAACCGTAGCTTCCATCGGCCGGATGTGAATGCGTTCATCAGTGAGATTCTGGAGGAGTCAGGAGTCCCGGGTACTTCCTTTACCATGGAGGTCACGGAGGGCGTCGTCATCGACGACACTGACACAGCAGTCGAGGAACTCGAGGCGCTTCGCGAAATGGGGATCAAGGTGTCACTCGACGATTTTGGCACCGGCTATGCCTCACTTAGCGTCTTGCACTCCCTGCCGATCGACATTCTCAAGATCGACCGCTCGTTCGTAAAGCGCATGGATCGCAGGGCGGACGGAACGGAGCTCATCCAGACCGTCATTGAAATGGGTAACAAACTCGGAATGAAGTGTGTTGCCGAGGGAATCGAGATCCGAAGGCAGCTTGAGCAGCTTCGGGACATGAAGTGTGCTTACGGGCAAGGCTATCTCTTCTCGAAGCCGCTGGATGCCGATCTCACCGGTGCTCTTATTGGCCGCCGAATTGAGTGGCTTCGTCAATTCTGGCCGGCGCGCCCGATAAGTCTCTCTCATTCGCGGGATCGTCAGCCCACCCCGACCGCCTGATCAAAGGGCGCTTGAATTTCTGACTCTACGTCACGAAGAGTTAGCACGCCGCGGTAGGGCGGTTCGGTGTTTCATCAGTGACGACTGCTTGGCACGGAAGTAGCATCACTGGGAAACCAGCGAACGCTTGTCTGTCAACCCTCATAGTCGCAGGAGAGTCTGCATCCCGAGATGCGTAACGACCTACCAAACATCTCAGAATCGGCGGAATCGATCCGGAAACGGATCGACAGTACCACTAAGAAGAGGCTCAAACAACGCCTTGAAGCGCTGTATCTGATCAAATCGGGTACCTGCGGGACCCGCGAAGCCGTATCGGATGCCCTGGGCGTGCACCGGCACACAATATCGAGGTGGCTTGCCAAGTACGAGGAGGGCGGAATCGACGAGATGCTGGAGATCCGTACCCGGCCCAATCGCAAGCGTGTCATTCCGGCAGCAACGTACAAGGCACTCGAGCAGGAACTGCGCCGCGCGCCGGAACAATTTTCCAGCTATCGAGACGTTCAGCAGTGGCTCAGCCGGAAGCACAATCTGTCGGTAAAGTACAAGACGCTCTACCGACTTGTGAAGTACGAACTCGGCGTTGACGTCACTTCCGGGTCCGTGGCCGCAGAGGCTGCGGAAACACGCCGCAAGCCATCACCCGCGCCAACCAGTCGCGCGATCTCGCGGCCAACCGTTGCCAACTTCTTCAGAAGCGTCGCTCAGATGCTGGATGACACATCGCTCCAATCCGGCGAAGTCGTCCAGGCCGTACGCGCGGCGCAATCGCTACTCGCTGCCGCACCCCCCTTCGGGAGCCTGGATCGGGAGCCGCGGACGTACGTGTCCAACGTTGGGCGCCAGATCAACCACAAACGCCAGAACGCACGACGCAGGCTCCGAAATCTGCAGTCCCTGTTCAGTCGCGAGGGAATCTCACCCGAAAAAACGCAGGATCTTCTGAACCGCATCGCCGACGAACTGGATTCCATCGAAGCCCACGACCGGATTGTCGAAACGAAACAAACGGTCTCCGCGACAGGTCTCGTCGAGGAAAGGGAACCCGAGTCCATTTTTCTCGATGACGAGTTTGACAACCCTGAGTCGCTGGCGGAGTTGGAATCCGCGCACCAGGCAAGCGACGATGTGGCCAGGAACCAGTCGGCCGACTACGTCGTGCTTTTCGCCGAAGATGACGACCTGGCTGTTTCTCTTGTCAAGCGACAGCTTACCCGGCAGGCCGCGTCCGTGATTCGGGCAAGGACTGAAACCGAGGTGCTCGAAGCACTGGCAGCCCACCCCGTCGATCTGGTGATCCTGAGCACAAAACTCGGCTCCGACGACGGTATCGAGCTACTCCGCAAGCTTCGAGACGAACCGGCATTCGACAACATTCCGATCGTGGCCGTTGGCTGGACCAACCACGCGGATGACGAAAGCGAGGCGCTTCGGTATGGTGCAGACGCATACGTCAATAAACCCTTCTCGCCGACCGAGTTCAGCAGCACGATTGTCAAACTCCTCATCGCGTCGAGGTCGTCTGTGCAAAGAAGCGAGGACCGCGGCCCGATCCGCTTGAGTGGATCGCCCAGGATGTCAAAGGGACGGACCGTGAGTTGACGAGTCTCACGGCAGTTGCAGCGGCTGTCTGATAGTTGTTCGGACCTGCATACCTGCCGACGAGAACCCGAATAGATCTTCGGTAGAAAAGATCAGTCGGAAATCATCTCGCGAAAAAAAGAGCTCAAATTTCGAGGCGAACTCGTCGAGACGTCTCAGGTAATAGGCGGTGTTCTCGTCGGGCGATTCCGGATTCCATTCGTCAGAACTCCGGGCATTTTCGAACATCGGTCCGGATCCGCTCCCAGCGATATAAAAGCTGATTCGGTCGCCAACCCTGAAGTCTTCGCCAAGGCGATCCCGTCGACGAGTTGCGGCCTCGTATGCAGCGGCCCGCTGTCGTTCGCCTCTGGACACCTGGATCTCATACGCCTGCAAGGCTACCTTCAGCGTTTCGGTGCGCGAGAAGCTCTCGACAGATGCCCAGTCGTGCGAGACGATCGTGTTGCGCGTTGCCAGGAACAACTCATGCAATGCCTCAATGCGGCCATCAAGAATGTGCCGAATAGCGGCTCGGACAAAGCGCCGCCCAAATTGTTCAGAAGAACGCGACACGAGAGATGAACCCTTGAACGTAAGCTTCCCTTCGTAGTCCAGCAACGCATAGTTCTTGGATTTGTAGGATAGCATCTTTTCGAACCGACCGTCGATCGTGATGTGTATCCCCTCCGGCATTGCTGCATCGATTTGATCGACCAATCGTCGCTCGTCTTCCATTCCGCGAACCCCCGCAGGTGGGACGAAGAAGACACCATCGGTGTCTACTTCAATAACGGTTCCTCCCGCCCTTAGTACGAGTGAGATGATGGTTCGGAGGATCTCCTGACCAGTCCGAGTGATTCGGTCGGCCTCGGCCGAATCATTGAACAAGGCCATGCCGAATCCGAGGTAACCGTAGAAAGCATTGATCAGCACCTTGAAGGATGCCTGTCGCGCGTCAAGTTCTGCCTGCTGGTCCGGCGCCGAATCACGCGCAGCCGCTTTTGTGGCCAGGCGAAGCTCGGTGAGTGTAGCAAGCAGTTGCGGGAAGATGCCGAGACTGTCCGCCGATGGCCGTATGCCCAGATTGAGCATTATCGAAGGATAGAGCGACGCCACGTCGGCATAGACGACAGGCCCGGCAACACCCGTCAGAAAAACATCAGTATATGCGCCGGTCACGGCAGTCACTTCTCGCGGTGACGGCACACTGTGGCGCCGACGGAGGTACTCGCGAAGCATGAGTGACTCGATCTTGATGCCTGGCCCGGTTCTGGCGACATCCTGATACTGCATGGGAAGCATCTGCGTCAAATAGAACGAGGAGCCCGCAAGGTAGTCCGAGATCGCTCCGGTTTCGATCACATCATCAAGCGCATACCGCAGCACCCTGTCTGGGTCGCTGCGCCAGATCCGGGAAATGTCCGCTCCATCGACGTACGTTCGATCATCGGCGGCGACGCCGAAATATCGCGCCACTGCCTTGAGTCCGTAGCCGGGAAGGTTTCGTTTGTACACATCGAACGACATCGCGAGCAGGAAGGTGTCGATGATGTGTCGACCGAAAATCTCGTACGCAGAATATTCAAATGAGCGTTCAGCGAACCGCGTCCTCGAAGGGAACGAACTCGGCTCCGAGCCGTCGCGACCAATAGTTAAAGGAACGCCCCGCAATCGGCAGCGAGCTTCGAGATACGGCAAGTCGAACCGAAAGATGTTGTGCCCTTCGATGACATCCGGATCACGACGCCGGATAACCTCGATGGCGCGCGCGAGGAGGCGCGCCTCAGAATCCGCGTCGTGCAGGACCTCGCGCCACCCGGTGCTGTCTGAAAGAGCAATGACGACGATTTCGTCGTCGATCCGATCCGCGTTTGGGAAATGCCCGTCTGAGACTACCTCAATATCCAGTTGCATCCGAACGATGCTGCCGGGCGTGAGGCCCTTGAACAGCGTTCGACCCGACTGCGTCAGGTACATCCGGGCCGGATTGGATATCTGGACGACGGGGGAGGTGGGACCGTCCACAGAACGGCCCGCTTGCCGTATGGCTTCGTCATAATCGGTCCACCTCTCGAAGGCGACGACATGATTGTAGGTATTGCTTCCGCTCAGTCGTTGAAACCGGAACCGATCGCGATCGCAACCTCGAAGCCGTTCAATATTGTCGATCAGGAAAAACGGGTAGACCCTGTCCTCAGATTCCGCTACGCTTCCATCAGGTCGGCGCTGATACACGCGAACGGTGGCGGATGGGTCGTTTCGGTTAATTCCGATGGCGGTGATCCGCTCGGTTTCATCGGTGCCATAGAGCAGCGGATCGTGGCCGGGAGGCGCGCCGAAGGTCATCAGGATTGTGGATTCACCGAATACGAATGACTTGAAGTGTCGGGCCGGCAATCCTGTCGCGCGCTCCGACTCGTGCAAAGTACATCCCGGACGCGACCGCCATCCCCTGCTCGTCCGTTCCATCCCATCGAGCGGTCGACGCAGATTCACTGTTGGCCTGGAAGGCAATCGATCGAACGAGCCGGCCCGACGTATCGAAAATCTGCAAGGAGTGGCTACCGAAGTCAAGTCCCTCAAACTCGAATGCAACCCACTCGACGAACGGGTTCGGATAGGCGCTCGCTGTAGATGAAACGGCCTCTCGCACACCCTCTGTCGAGACGGGGCCATTGAGGTCCAGCGAGT
>JAGQWL010000068.1 GCA_020437385.1 Bacteroidota bacterium | reverse complement strand
GAACCCTGGTGCTCGTTGTTGTAGTCCTGCTGGTGGCACGTAACACAGTCGTTGTTGTCAGCGGGCTGGAACAGCAGTCCGAGATCCGGCATCGTGTGGCAGTTTTCACACGCGAGCGGTGCGTGTGCGCCGATCAGCTCGAATCCGCCGGAAGCCGCGGTATGATCGAACGTGGTGTTGCCCCAGGTATTCGTGTTGTGGCACGTGAGACAGGTGGTCGGGAAGCCCGAACCCTGGTGCTCGTTGTTGTAGTCCTGCTGGTGGCACGTAACACAGTCGTTGTTGTCAGCGGGCTGGAACAGCAGTCCGAGATCCGGCATCGAGTGGCAGTTCTCACACGCGAGCGGTGCGTGCGCGCCGACTAGCTCAAAGCCGCCCGACGCCGCAGTGTGGTCGAAGGTCGCTCCGTCCCACGTATCGACACCATGGCAGTTAAGGCAGGTGGTTGGGAATCCGGAGCCCTGATGCTCGTTGTTGTAGTCCTGCTGGTGGCAGGTGATACAGTCGTTATTGTCGGCGGGCTGGAACAGCAACCCAAGGTCCGGAAGGGTGTGACAGTTCTCGCAGGCAAGCGGCGCGTGCGCGCCGATCAGCTCAAATCCGCCCGATGCGAGGGCGTGATCGAAAGACGCTCCACCCCACGACGCCGTCGTGTGACAGGCTTCGCACTGAGTCGGGAATCCCTGTGCGCGGTGATCAATTGACGTTGCCGCATCGTAGTCGTCCATATGGCAACTCGCGCACTCAGAGTCCATCGACGCGAACGCGCCACCGAGATCACTGGTGTGACAGTTCTGACACGCTAGCCGGAGGTGTGCGCCCGTCAGCGGAAAGGAGGTCTGTTCGTGCAGGGCGATGCCGTCGACATCGGAAAACGAATTGTTATTGTGGCAATTCGCGCAGTTCGAGGAGAAATTGCCAAGGTGAACATCGAGGTGACAGGTTGCGCATTCGTTCGGCGCGGTCTTCGGTTCGTCAAACTTCAGGTCCGTGTGGCAGCTTGTGCACGACACCAGTTGGTGACGGCCCAAGAGCGGAAAACTGTCGTGTGAGAATTCCAGCACGTCCTTGACCGGGCGCCAACCCTCGGTCGTGTGACAGTTGGTGCAAGCCAGCGGCGGGTCAAACTCGCCATGCGGATTTGACACGACGTCCTGTCCAAAGGACTGGGGGACCGTAAAGAACCCCGCCATCAACAACACGGGAATCAGCGTTCTGAGTCGTGGCAATCTTCGCATTGGGTTCCCAGAGGTTTGAATCGGACGAATTCCGTTCCGTCGGCCGCGGTTTCGGTCTTGTGGCACTGAACGCAGGCGACGTTCTCGTGACCTCCCGTGAGCGGGAAGTTTGTTGCCTCGTGATCGAAAGCGGCGATCAGGAAGGACTCTTCATCATGACACGTGTTGCAGGCAATACCGGTAAACTGGTCCTGATGCGGGCTGTCCGCCTTGTGGCAGCTCGCACATGTCATATCAAGTCCAATGAAGCGAACGTGGCTTGTGTCTTGCGGAGCGAGGCCGAAGTCGCGGAGGATGCTCGTGCTCGTGTGACAGGACTCGCAGGCCACTGCGGCGTGCGCACCAAGCAGCGGAAACTCCGTCGCAGCGTGATCGAAGCTCACTTCTGTCCAGACCTCCGTTGTATGACAGTTGTCGCAAGTCGTTATCCCGAGAGTATCGGCAAACTGGCTTCCATGTTTACTGTCGCTTGCATGGCAGGACTCGCAGTCGATGCGGTCAAATCGAAACTCGGGCCCCACATGGCCTCGTTCGGGATTTTCGTGGCAGGCGAAGCAGGGTGTCGCAAGGTGGGCGCCGGTCAGTTCAAACCGGGAAAGCTCGTTGTGCTGATCGATGTCGAAGTTCGATGGCTGCCATCCGTCCTCCGTATGACACGTATTGCACTCGGCTCCTTCCGGTGAGTCGACGAAGGCACCATCATGGTAGTCCTTGTGGCACGACGTGCAGTTCTCCGATCGGGGATGCGGATAGGCCTTGTTCTGTGTCCCGGCAACAAATCGCAGTCTGACGTAGGTCGTGTTTCGCGCAGGCTTGGAATGACAGGAGGCGCAGGCGAGTGCACTGTGCTTCCCGACCAGCTCATAGCCGGTTTTCGAATGGTTGAAGGTTCGCTCAAAGGATGCCGAATTGATGCTGTTCCACCCTCCCGTGTTGTGGCAGGACGTACAATTGCCTCCCATATCACCCTTGTGAACATCCTCATGACAGGAATTGCATGAGGTGAAATCAAGGCCCAGATACTGGACGATGTCATCGGCTGCGGGCTTGTGGCAGTTCGAACATTCGACGTCTGTGTGCCGCCCCGTGAGCGGGAACGATGATTCGTTATGGTCGAACAACGGCACCTCTTCGAACTTGCGCTCGAGATGGCAGGACGAACAGTCGAGGTCGGCGAATTGGTTTCCGTGCGGATTGTCGTCCGCGTGGCACGTGGCGCACGTTTGCGGAAGACCGAGGAAGGTATTCTCCCGCTCTTCCATCGTCTTCTTTTCTTTCAGGACACTCGGGGCCGTGATGAATTTTGCCGAGTGGCACGACGAGCACGCGACGGACTGGTGGCTGGCGATGAGGGGGTAGCCCGTGTCGTTGTGGCGGAAGGAAAGCGTATCGAGATGGATGGTGTCAAATTCGCGGCCGAAGTGCTCCTTGTGGCAGGAAGCACAGTTCTGCTTGGCGTTCGCTGCGTGATAGCCCTTTCCCAGGTCGACCAACTCCTTGATTACCTCGTGGCAGTCGAGGCACTTGACGTTCGAGATTCCTTTCTCTCCGAGTGCATGACAGTTCGTGCAGTTCGTGATGCCCTCGAGATCTGCATGGGCGGCAGTCAATTTGCCGGGCGAAATGATCTGGGCGCGCGAGACTCCGGCCGTCGAGAAGAGAATCAGCGCGGCGGCAAACAAGGCGCCGCGCACGCTTCCGAACCGTGATATGTCGTTGCCGTGCAACATCTATTGGAGTTTTTCGAGTCCGGCGATTGCCATGTTCTTTACGCTCTCATCGGCATCCATGGTACTCACCTGTTTCCAGTACTGGATTGCCAGAGGGAACCGGCCCGCGTTTGCGTGGATCGCTCCGAGGTTATAAAGCATCGTTGGATTGTCCGGGAAATGCTCCAGTGCCGCTTCCATCGTCGCCCGTGCCGCATCCATATCCTGAAGATTCACCTGACAATCGGCGAGATCGGCCCATGCCTGCGTATTCTCCGGTCGAAGCTTGAGGTATCGCTCGTACATCGGGATGGCCTTCTCCAGGCTGTGAGCATCGTGGTAGAAGCGCGCAAGCTTCACGATACTCACCGTGTCGTTGGGTGACTCCTCGACAGCCATTTGCAGTCTGTTCTCTTCAGCGAGGAAGTTGTGATTCACATTGTCCTTGCTGGGAGCGTCCGACATTCCGGAATCGTCACCCGAAGGAGCGGCGATGGTGGACGGATGTCC
This sequence comes from Bacteroidota bacterium, assembly GCA_020437385.1. Lineage (GTDB taxonomy): Bacteria > Bacteroidota > Rhodothermia > Rhodothermales > JABDKH01 > JAGQWL01. The sequence continues at coordinate 14,233 of JAGQWL010000068.1, read as the reverse complement.
CGGCGGGAGACCGGCGACTTCCTGCTGCATCGATTGCGACTTGTACCAGAAAACGAAGGCGACGAAGACGACGAACGCCCCGAGGATTGCCGGCAGGAGTAGTTTTGGGTTCATGGTCATGCTAGAAAATCCACTTGTATCCGAAAATGATGGCTACGCCGATGTGCACGAACATGATCAGAAACATCGTTATCGCCAGCGGAAGATGAAGTACGTGCCAGTAGCTGAACAACTTCTGGAAGGGTACCAGAAGTGCAAGTTCGTATTCGAGTTTGACCTCTCGTTCGATGAGAGACCTCAGGTAGGGTTGTTGCGGCTCCGGCACTCCAAGCGTCTGCATCATGCTGTCGATTTTTCGACGGCGGCTTCGGTGTGTCAAGTCGAAATGAATCGAACGAAAGACCGTTCTCAATAGGCCTTGTGATGACGGTGGGACCAGACGAGCGAGGTGCCGATGAACAATTTCCTCGGACTCGCCGGTGGATTCAGCAATCGACGCAACAAGCTGTTCCTTCTGGTTGGCAGCGGCCTTGGCCGACATGAACCGCCCCGACACACTCTTGGGAATATGCCCGAAGACATATCGTCCAAAGAAGCCGCTCAATACGACGATCACCATGCACCAGAAGGAGATCGCAACAAGTCCGCCGACCTTGAATGTCGTGTGCAGGGTAATAAAGAATGGACCAAGGGTACAGAGGAAAATGTGAAAACGGAGCCAGTTCTTCATCGTGCCGACTGACTGAAGAAAGCGCAGTCTTCTTCGCATGGAGTAGGAGAGGACGCCGAACGTCATCATGAAACTGCCGAGCCAGCCAAGCCCATGGCCCGCGAATCCGGACGGCTTGTACATTTCATGGAGGGTGGAGTAGGCGCGCTCCTGCATCGGGGTAGCGTAGTACTGCAGGCCAAAGAAGATGGGTGTCATCGCAAGTGAGACCCAAAGAAGAAACATGGCAAAAGTGAAGACGCGCGACGAACCGGATGCGGTTGGCGCGGACGATACGGCAACAGTTGTCAAAACAAGGATGTCGTTTTGGGTGGGTTCAGGCGGTCGGTGGGAAATACCCAGCCATGTCTTCATTACAAAGACCATGCGGACACGATATCGACGTAATCCCCTGCGCTCTTTTAGGCTTCTGCACTGAAACTTCTCTTTTCCGCGGGTCGCTTGCGTTTCTGTGATCGCGCGCCGATGAGCCGTACATTGGCCTGAAACGCGCCACAAACGCCGTTGGCATGCCGCGATGACGGATATCGTTGCAACGAATACTTCGCCCGGTTCAAGGAGTGTTGGGTGATGACGCGCAGGCTAAGCTGCTCCGGTGCAGTGCGTTAGGGCGGAAGTTTGACAGTTTGGAAGGCCAAATTTTCCTGCTCAATCGGCGGTTACCGCTTTCTATCGGACCATTTGTCAGATCACTGATGCCCGCAAACGCTTTCTTCTCGCTACTACCCGCCGCTCTCTGCTCAGCCTGTCTGTGGCTGGCCTGTGGATGTACTTCGTCGTCGAATCAGCAAGACAGCCCGGATCGCTGGCTCAAGGGAAATTTGCACACGCATTCGCTGTGGAGTGACGGCGACCAGTTTCCGGAAGTAATCGGAATGTGGTACCGCGACCACGGCTACGACTTTCTTGCGATCTCGGATCACAATACGATCGCGGACGAGGAGAAGTGGGTTGATGTAAGTCCCGACGGCGGCCGCGTTGACGCCTTTGAATCGCTCCGTTCAACCGCCGGAGCCGGCGAACCAGTCGTCGTGGACAGCCTGGGTCGCCGCTACGCAAAGCTGGCTACCTTCGCTGAGTATCGGTCTCGCGTCGAGCTGCCTGGCTCGTTCATTCTACTCCGATCCGAAGAAATCACCGACCATTTCGGGAGCAGCCCGATCCACATCAACGCGGCGAACATCCAGGAGCTCATCCGCCCACAAGGCGGCGGGTCCGTTCGTGAGACGATCCAACGAAACATGGACGCAGTCGAGGAGCAGCGCAGGCGAACGGGTGCTCCGATCCTGCCCCACCTGAACCATCCGAATTTTCAGTGGGGTGTCACGGCCGCCGACATTGCCTTCATTACCGGTGACCGGTTCTTCGAGGTTTACAATGGCCATCCGGCCGTGCACAACGAAGGTGACGCCACGCATCACTCGACCGAAGAAATCTGGGATGCGGTCCTGGCCGCCCGAATCGCGCGCGACATGGAAGTGATGTACGGGCTGGCGACAGATGACGCGCACTACTTTCTCTCTACCGGATCTCAGTTCAGTAATCCGGGGAGAGGCTGGGTGAATGTTCGATCGTCGACGCTGAGCGCCGACTCAATTCTTTCTGCCCTCGAGGCCGGCGACTTCTATGCGTCTTCCGGTGTTTCGATTCGCTCGATCAACCGATCGCCGAGTGGTTTGTCCTTCGAGATTGAGGCAGAACCCGGAGCCACGTACGAGACACGGTTTGTCATCTCGACGCCGGCCACTGAGGAGTCCGACGCGGATTCGCTTTTCCGCTCGGGTGTGGGGATCGTCGCGATGACAGACTCGACGCTTAGCCCGTCCTACACCTTCAGTGGAAACGAACTGTACGTGCGAGCGGTCGTCACCTCTTCGAAGCGGAAGGAGAATCCGTACGTCGAGGGCGAGTACGAGCGCGCGTGGATTCAGCCCGTCGTGCGAGCTGTGGTCAAGTGAACTCGGCGCTGAACCGCAGGCTCGGCGGGGCCAATACTGGCCGGCACTACAAGGTGCCAACAAAAAAAGGGGTCCGGCAGAGCCGAACCCCTTTTGAGTATCCTGCGGAAGTGTTATCGACGTCCGCCGTAACCGCCACCGCCGCCGTAGCCGCCACCACCACCGTAGCCGCCGCCACCGCCGCGTCGTCCGCCGCCACCACCACCGTGGCCGCCACGACCGCCGCCGCCGCCGCCACCGCTGCGCTCTGCACGCGGCCGGGCTTCGTTAACGGTGAGCGTCCTGCCTCCGAATTCCTTTTCGTTCATTTCGGAAATTGCGCTTTCGCCCTCCGACTGATCAGGCATTTCCACAAAGCCAAAGCCGCGAGATTTCCCTGTAAACTTGTCCTTGATAATAACCGCGGAATCGACCGAGCCGAATTCCTCGAACGCTTCACGCAGTTCGCTGTCCGAAGTCGCGTGAGGCAGGTTTCCAACGTAGATGTTCATCGAGTTTTCTTATAAAGCTGCACCCGAAATCAGTCCTGTGAGAAAGTGCGGCTCGTGGGCTTAAGGCCCGGTGCGCACTTTTGAATGCCTTTCGGGGGTGCAATGGGTAAACGGGATTTGCACTACGTGGAAAGCGAAATGATCCGGTCGGCGTTACGAAATGCCGAGGATGCCATCAGATCCCGCCGCCGACTCGTCCCGACTACTGAGAGCTCTTGCTCCAGAGCCATTTCAAAAGCGGGTCCCAGCGCTCCCAATCCTGCCACGCCAGGTATTCGGGAAGTTCGTGGATTCCGATGCCCCGGGCATACGCCCGGTTGTAATTCTGTGCCTCCCGAAGTACCGCCGCGTACTTCGTTCGCTTCATCGCATCGAGGTATCCGTTGAGCTGATCGAAGACCTTCGTGTTTTCGCGAACTCGATTCGCAACAACTCCAATCTTGACATCCCGCTTCTGTACGCGACTTACCTGGTTGAGCTCTTCGACGAAGCGATCCGTCGCTGCCATGTCGATCGGTGACGGCAGTACTGGAATCACGATCGTCTCTGCTCGCTTTACAAGGTCGGTGATTTCCGATCCGTGCGCCCGGGCGGGTGAGTCGATGATCAGATACTCGGTCGTCCGCGGCAAGTGCTTCAGGCCCGATTCAAACGCAGGCACGCCGGTGATTTCCGGATAGGTGTCCGGTCGGCGCTTCAGCCAGTCAAGGCTCGTCTGTTGCGGATCGAAATCAGCGATTGCCGTGCTGTAACCTTCCTGTGCATAGTAGGCGGCAAGGTTCGTCGCGAGCGTGCTCTTTCCGCAGCCCCCCTTGGCGTTCATAACGAGGATGTGGCGCATGGATTCGGTACAGGTGTCTAATTCGTTGTCGCAGAAGCAGGAAAGTAGCCAATCCGGAACATAGAATCCTTGTCCCGCCAGACGGTCCATCTGCACCTCCTTTGTTAACATGGATTTCCGTCGAGATGAATCGGTCCGCCGTGGTGATCGCGTTTCTGCCTTGTGTCTCCCGAAAATTCTAAGCTAGTTGTATTCCAATCGGAGGGGACGTTTACTTCCATTAGACCATTTGGGGCTCATGGCCTTTGGGTTCCATTGGGACGCACCTTCAATTCTCAATTGAGAGGTTTCAGATGAAGCAATGGCTACTGATCTGCGGCATATTGATCGCAGCACCCGTAATCCTTCCCGCAGGGGTCCAGAACGCGGCTGCGCAATCGGCCACCATCACGGGCGTCATAACGGCATCTGATACGCAGGAGCCGTTGGCGGGGGCGAGCGTTTTCGTGACGGGCACGCGAATCGGGAGGTCTGCTGATGTCGAGGGCCGGTACACCATCATCGTGCCGCCCGGGACATACACGCTTCAGGCAAGCTTCGTCGGATACTCGACTGAGCAGCGTTCGATCACGGTTTCATCCAACCAGCGCCTCGATGTCGACTTCCTTTTGACGCCGGATCTGCTCGGAGTCGATGAAGTTGTCGTGCTCGGTACACGAAGGGCGGGCCGAACGGTCGTCGAATCGCCTGTGCCGGTTGACGTGCTGACGCCGGAAGAGCTGGAGGCAACCGGGATGACGGAGACCGAACAGATCCTGCAGGCCCTCATTCCGTCCTTCAATGCGCCGCAAGCTTCCATTACGGACGGGTCGGATCATGTTCGACCCGCTACGCTTCGTTCGCAGGGGCCGGACCAGGTGTTGATTCTGGTCAACGGGAAACGACGCCACACGAGCGCGCTCGTCCACGTCAACGGGTCGGTTGGTCGAGGCTCAACGGGAGTTGACCTGAATGCGATTCCGGCCGCAATGATCGAGCGCGTCGAGGTGCTGAGAGACGGGGCGGCTGCGCAATATGGATCCGATGCCATCGCCGGCGTCATCAACATCGTCCTCAAACAGGAGACGGGCCTGGATGCGCAGGTTTCAGTGGGATCCAACTACAGCCTCGTCGATCGGGGATATGCGGAAACCGACGGCGTGCTTCCGGGAGAAGACGCAACCACCTACAACTGGGACGGAAGCGGCGTCATCGGACCGATCGACGCCGTCACGTATACCGATGGTCGGACTGCAAACCTGAACCTTGGATACGGCGTGGACGTTGCCGGAGGCAATGTGTATGTCGGCGGATCGGTTCGTCACCGTGACTACGTCAATCGGGCCGGCCTCGATCCCCGGCAGCAGTACTATGCGGGGGACCCCGATGCCAACGAGGCGGGCTTCGATCGGCTTGATCACCGCTATGGCAATGGCCAGTTCGACGATCTGTCCCTTTTCGTCAACGCGCAGGTTCCGATCACTTCGACCGGTGCGCAGGCCTACGCATTCGGCGGCGCGAGCGCGCGCGACGGACTCAGCGGTTGTTTCTATCGGAGGTCGCTCGACGATCGAACGAACCGTACGCTTTACCCGGATGGGTTTCTTCCGAAAATCAATGCGCGCGTCAAGGACTATTCAGGCTCGTTTGGTGTGAAGGGTGCCGTCGGTGTGTGGAACTACGACCTCAGTCAGACGGTCGGTAACAACGCGTTCAATTTCCACATCTCGGATTCGCACAATGCCTCCCTCGACAACAGTCCGACCGAGTTCGACGCGGGAACACTTCGATTCACGCAGGCGACCACGAATACCGATCTGTTTCGCACGATGGACATCGGGACGTGGTCGCCACTCACAGTCGGGGTGGGGGCCGAGTTCCGTTTTGAGAACTACAAGATTGATCCGGGCGAGCCCAGTTCGTACATCGACGGCGGCGTCCCGGTACGCGACGGACCGAACGCCGGCAATCCGACGGCAGCGGGGTCGCAGTGTTTTCCCGGCTTTCAACCGGGAAGCGCCCGCGACGAAAACCGGACGAACGTCGGTGTCTATTTCGATCTCGAGAACAACGTCACCGAACAACTGCTAATTGGCGTCGCCGCCCGGTTTGAGAACTACAGCGATTTCGGCTCGACCGTTACGGGCAAGTTTGCCGTTCGGTATGAGGTGAATCCCGTTTTTGCGGTGCGAGGCGCGGCGAGCACGGGTTACCGCGCACCGTCACTGGCACAGGCATGGTTCACCTCCATCGCGACGAACTTCATCGGGGGTGTGCCCTTTGAGGTCGGCACGTTTCCGGTCGAAAGCCCGGTCGCCGAGGCACTCGGGGCCAGGCCGCTCGATCCGGAGCGATCCGTCAACCTTAGTTTTGGGACAACCTTCGACACAGAGAGCGTGACGTTCTCGGTCGACGGCTATCAGATCGCCATCAAGGATCGTATCACCTTCACGGAGAATTTCACCGATCCGCTTGTTGCCGACTTCCTCGCCAATCGCGACATCTCCGCGACGGGGGGGCGCTATTTCACCAACGCGCTCGACACGCGAACAACGGGAGTTGACATTACGGGTCGGTACGGTACGGAGATCGGGGACGGAACGGTTCGGCTGACTGTCGCGATGAACTTCTCGGATACGGAGGTGACAAATACGAATGCCGATGGGGTCATCGAAGCCCCGCGAACACTGCAGCTGCTGAATGAACCTGCACTCGTGAGTCGTTCGCGGATCGGAGATTTCGAAGTAGCCCAGCCAAACAACAAACAGAACGTCCAGGCCAATTACGATGTCGATCGATTTCGACTGATGGTTCGCGTCATCCGCTACGGCGAGGTAACGGCGATCAATGAGAATGATGCACTCACGCAGACATTTGGTGCCAGGACGTTGACGGACCTGGAGGTCGGGTACGTTCCAAAGTCCGGCGTGCATGTCGCCCTTGGGGCGAACAATGTGTTCGACGTCTATCCGGACAAGCAGTACAAGGCCAACAGCTTCAACGGGATCTTTCCGTACAATGGGTTTTCGCCGTTCGGTTTTTTTGGTCGCTACGTGTACGCCCGCGCCTCGATACGAATCGACTAGCGGTATTCCGGCGTCAACGGTCGCCGCGGCTGTCGAGTCGGGTTGCGGGCTGATTCGGCGTACGCCGAAATGCCTGGTGCCCGGCGCCCGGTGCCCGGCGCCCGGCGTCCGACCGTTAGCGCATCATCTCGCGATTGAATTCGTCGGAACGGCCTTTGGGGATACTCAGGCTCTTCCAGTCGTCGCCGCAGGCCTGCTTGGCCAGGTACACGATCTGGCCGACGTGGTAGGAATAGTGGGTGAGCTGGCGGTTGATTGCCTCCAGTACACTCAGGGGTTGCGAACGGATGTAGACTGTTTCGGTCAACATCTCTTCAGTAATCTCGTCGACGGTGTCGATGACCAGCTCCCATGCGTGTTCGAGGGCGATCTCGAGACGCTCGCGTGTGTCGCGAACGAACCGCTCAAACTCGTCGTCACGATTGCGGTCCGGCTTTTCGCCGTCGGACGTGAGGAAATCCGTGAACCGCGATCTCATGTTTCCGATGAGATGCTTGACGATAATTGCGATCGAGTTGGAATCCTTTCCACGTGCGTAGAAGAACCCTTCGTCGTCGACCTGCTGGATTGCCTGTACGGTCAGGTACTGATAGTACCGAAACCGGCTGCGCGCTTCTTTGAGGTAGAGTTGGCCGGGAGTCGTTTCGCCGTTGCGTCTTGCGGCAACTTCGGGTCCGGCAGGATCCGTTTCGATACGCCCGATGTCAGAGGGAGTACCCGGTTGCGATGCGTCGGGGTTGGACGCAGCGTACTGGACGGAATTGGCCAGGGTCGGAACCGAAAACGACAGCGAGGAGGCCGTCATCGTCTGGTCGAACATGTTTGACATCTCTGCGGGCAGCGTGTGAGGCAGGATGAAGGCGGACGTTCTCGCCCGGAGCCGACGCCGGATACGCCGCAACGATCTTTCCAATCGACGCGTGTACCCGCCAGCTATTCGCTGAGAAGGATGCCGAAACGGTGTTCGGGCAGATGCCGGGACGGTTCAGGTCCAACTGCGCGTGTCCCGCCGAAGCAGGCACTCCTCATCTCGATCTCGCCGGTCGTGTAACGCCGGTCGTTGTCTCGCCGTCTCTGCATCCGTGGCCGTCTTTCTCAGTCGAATCAGCCGGGATCGGTGTAGTGGTGGGGGCGGACGCCATTTATGTCGCGTAAATATAATCGCTTTTTCATGGATTTGCACTTACAGGCAATTCAAGGAGTGCAACCTCACATGCATTTCGCAGTAATCCATGGACGGTTGGTTCATCACAATATCCAGGACGAGACAACAGAGCTAGAGGTGTGCCCATGTCAAGCGGTGATTTCTTGAAACGAGTGACGGATTCGGCAAAGGAGTTTGCCGAGAACTTCGCCGATAAGGCGGAAGACACGTTTGATGTTCTGTCGGACAAGGCCGAGGACGCGTTTGAGAAGGCGAAGGTGAAGGGCAGCGAGCTCCGGGACAGAGCACAAGTCGCAATCGCGGATCGCGAGACCCCGCACCTGAATCGCGTCATGGACCTCTACGGCATGATGGCGCAGGGCAAGATGATGGACGCGTTTGAGAAGTACTACGACGACGATGTCGTGATGCAGGAGAATGCCGAAGAGCCCACACGAGGCAAGGCTGCCAACCGTGAGAGGCTGAAGCATTGGATGGACATCGTCGAACAGAATCATGGCGCGGGCGTCGTTTCCATGACGTCAAACGAGGCCGAGGGCGTCACAATGGTGGAGTCATGGGTTGACATCACCATCAAGGGCGGTGCTCGAAATCGAATGGAGGAAGTCGCCGTCCAACGCTGGAAGGGTGGCAAGGTCATTCATGAGCGCTTCTACTACGACAAGCAGGACGCGTAATGTCCGCTACTCAAAGGGCCGGTGTGGTTGCGCACGCCGGCCCTTCGTTTTTCCTCGTCCGCCGGACTGAGCGTCCGCCTGGAAGGAGATTGTGCGTCAAATCGGTCATTTCTCGGAACCTGTGAGAGTAATGGTTGTTGACGCGGCGAAAACAGGCAGTTTCGCTGCCCAGAAGACAACCTCCAAAGCCGAACTGTATGTCATCCAGCGAAGGTCGCGAGTGGCGAACCCAGCCCTCTGTAACGCTTGACAAGTGGATCGCACACGCCAAACGCAAGCTCGAGAAGGGCTACCGGCTTGTCGTGAGCCAGGATAAGCGCACGGCAAACTTCTATCTCCCAGGCAAGGGATACGAAATGTGCGACTACAAGACCGCGAGGAAGCTCATCGAAATGGGGCTCATCATCGAGGTCAAGGAGCACCATCTGGGTAAGCTGTATGACCTCGTCGCCGACTACGAGGTGATGGAAGAGATCAACATCATTGCCGTGGAAGATGAGGAGGCGGCGATGGAGGAAACCGATCCGTTTGCGACGAACGTCTGGGACGAAGAGGACGAGTCGGACGGCGACGACGACGATCTGCTCGGCGACGACGGCGAAGACATGGAAGTTGATGAGGACATCGACTAGCGGGTCGTTCCTGAATTTCCGGCCTGCGAGTTGGTGCCTCGCTTCGCCCGCCATGCCCGGGCGATTCCCACAAGGCTGATCGCGAACCACGCAACCTCGACCGTCAGTGCCCAGGCATTGAAGTCTACCAGGAGTGACAGGGCGATAAGCCCGGCCCCGACCGCATTGATTGCCGAGTAGGCGATGCTTTCCTGTCTGAGACGACCAAGAAGCAGCAGGAGGTAGGACCCGAGGATTGCCAGCACGCCCAGTGCACCGACGGCGTCGTTCCAGGCGACGGCGGCCAGGATTATGAACCCTTCTTGTGTCATCGACGGAGGCAGGTAGTCTGGTGGACGTTTCGAGGTCGTAAAACAGTCTGCAAATTCCGAAATTGACGCTTCGTACGCACGTCGGCTGGTCGAAGGTCGGCGCCCCAGTGAATCTGAAACAGGGAAATCGTGGCGCGAAAGAGGAAGAAGTCTCGGCGGACGTTCAAGTCGATTCGTCTCAAGAAGCCGGGTCTTCCGCCGGGGTCAGTTGTATTCGATGGGCAGCGCAAGGTCGAAGAAGTTACGATTGACAGCATCCACTACGACGCTGAGAACCTGATCGAGACCCGAATCACCGACCCTTCCCAGATCGATCCGGTACGCCGGAAGCCGGGGACGATGTGGTTGGACGTAATCGGTCTGCACGATACGGAGATGATCGATTCGCTCGGTGGGATGTTTGACCTGCACCCGCTGGTTCGCGAGGATCTCGTCAGTACAGGGCAGCGGCCGAAGGTCGAGTTCTTCGACGACTACGTGTACATCGTTGTGAAAATGGTCTCATGGCTCGACGACGGCGGGCTGGCGGTCGAGCAGGTCAGCCTTGTGGTGGGTCGCGGATTTGTGCTCTCGTTTCAGGAGCGCCCCGGCGACGTGTTCGGACCCGTCCGGGAGCGACTCCGGAGTGCGCTCGGTCGTATCCGCACGCTCGAATCTGACTACCTCGCCTACGCGCTGCTCGATATCATCGTCGACAACTACTTCGTTGTGCTCGGCTCCTACGGGGACCAGCTGGACGACCTCGAAGAAGTGATCCTCGAGGACCCCACGCCCGAAAACCAGGCGCACCTCCGGGATCTGCGCCGGGACTTGATTACACTGCGCCGGGCGGTATGGCCCGTACGGGAGGTGGTGGCGTCCCTTGAACGAACCGAGTCGAAGCTGATTTCGGCCGAGGTTCGTCCGTTCTTCAGGGACGTCAACGACCATGCGGTCCAGATCCTGGATATCGTTGAATCCTCCCGCGATGTCGTCGGCGGACTGATGGATCTCTACCTGTCGAGTCTGAGCAACCGCATGAACGAAATCATGAAGGTGCTCACGCTTTTCGGAACGATCTTTCTTCCGCTTTCCTTTCTGACGGGCCTTTACGGGATGAACTTTGACGACATGCCGGAACTGCATTACCGGTATGGCTATCCAATCTTGTTATTGGTAATGACGTCGGTTGTTGTGGGCCTCCTGTACTATTTCAAGCGGAAGAACTGGCTTTGATGAAACTGCTTTACGCTGCGGCTGCTACACCGCAATTCGCACTGTGGAAGGCACTAGTGGTCGGGGTCTTGATCTGCCTGACCACGGTTCCCGCGTACGGTCAGCAGAACGACCACGAGCTCGGTCGAAAACGGTTCGCTCGGTGGATCTATCAAGATGCGGGCTCGGCGTTTCAGCGGAAGTATCCGTATGCACCCGTGTACGTGGCCGGCGGACTGACAGCTTTCGGCGTCCTCAATTTCGTCGACCGCTGGGCGGCGGATGAGCTTCCGGAGGGATACAAGGGCTTTCTTCGGGACTACGCAGACGTTACGAACAACTTTGGGGGACCACTCGCCAACATTCCCGTCGTGGGGATCTTCGCCGTCTCGCTTGCGACGCCATACGAACGATTTCAGGATGCCGCCTTCACGTCGATGGAGACCGTCTTGTATGCGGGCGCGATCAACTATTCGCTGAAGTTTTTCTTTGGCCGCGTGCGGCCGGAGGATACCGACAACCCGCTCATCTTTGTGCTCTTCTCCGGCAACTCGTCGTTCCCGTCCGGTCACGCCAACGCGGCCTTTTCCATCCTGACGCCGTGGGTCATGTATTATCCGCACCCTGTTACCTACGCGTTGCTGGTGGTCGGTGCGGGAGGGACGGCGATCGCGCGGATATCAAGGCAGAAACACTGGTTCTCCGACGTGTTCATCGGCAGCGCGCTTGGCTTCGCGACCGGACGGTGGTTGTCGATGCGCCATCAACGAATGACCGGCGATCGGCCTGGTGGGTTGGACCTGAGCATCCATCCCGTTGGCGGGATCGACCAGCGGGGCATTGGCCTGACGCTGACGTTCTGAGGGTCCGGCCGGAAGCGGTGTACGCGAACCTCAACGGGCGTCGGTTGATTCTGTCTCTGTTGAGACGCATCTTGGGGCGCAAATCGTCGGTCATCCCCCTCAGCGTTCCCGTCAAGCATGAATTCTGGCAAATCCGTCTGGAAGAGGCGCAAGCAGCTGATCTCGGTGTTGCTGGTCGTCTGGGCCATCGTAGCCTTCGGCCTGAGCATTTTTGGTGCTGAGAAACTGAATGAGATTGTCGTGGCCGGGATGCCCCTCGGCTTCTGGATGGCCCAGCAGGGCAGCATCTTCGTCTTTGTCCTGCTGATTCTGATCTTCGCGCTCGTGAGTGATCGCCTCGACGCACAGCTTCGCACCGGTGCCACTGCAGACGACGACGCGAAACCGGGTGCGGCGACATGAGCATTCAATCGTGGACGTGGATCACCGTCGGACTGACCTTCGCCGGCTATCTGTACATCGGATATCGGAGCCGCGTCTCGAACACGCGCGGCTTCTACGTCGCGGGGCACGGCGTCTCCGCGCTTGCCAACGGAGCGGCGACCGCGGCAGACTGGATGAGCGCGGCATCGTTCATCTCGATGGCTGGTCTCATCTCCTTCATGGGATTTGACGGCACGGTCTATCTCATGGGATGGACGGGCGGTTACGTACTGCTTGCGCTGTTGCTGGCGCCGTACCTGCGGAAGTTCGGCAGATACACGGTTCCGGACTTTGTGGCCGAGCGGTACTACTCGAACGGTGCGCGCGTGGTCGCGGCGATCTGCGCACTCTTCGTCTCGCTGACGTATGTCGCCGGACAGATGGGCGGGGTCGGTGTGGCGTTCAGCCGATTTCTCGAGGTGCGCTTCGAAGTCGGCGTCGCGATCGGCATGGTCATCGTGGCGTTCTTCGCGGTGCTCGGCGGGATGAAGGGTATCACGTACACGCAGGTTGCGCAGTACTGCGTGCTGATTTTTGCCTACACGGTTCCGGCGATCGCGATCGCGTTGCTCCTCACCGGCAACCCGGTGCCGCAACTTGCGATTGCCGAGATCCTGCCGAAGCTGGACCAGATCCAACTCGACCTCGGGCTGACCGCCTACTCGAACCCATTCACGAATCTGAGTCAGCTGAATGTCTTTGCGGTCGCGCTTTGTCTGATGGCGGGGACGGCCGGATTGCCGCACGTGATCGTTCGGTTTTATACAACGCGATCGGTTAGAGACGCCCGCTGGTCTGCGTTCTATGCGCTTCTTTTTATTGCCATTCTCTACACGACGGCGCCGGCCATTGCGATGTTCGCCAAGTATTTCATCTTGAATCAGTATCAGGAGCTTGGTGCCGGGATTACTGCTTCGAGTTGGGTGCAGAACTGGGCGCCGACGGGACTCATCAACTTCCCCGACGGCGGTCCGCAGACGGCGTCGGAGCTTCTGGGCGGAATCAACCGGGATATCATTGTGCTCGCCACGCCCGAGATCGCAAACCTTTCGGCGTTTGTTGTCGCGCTGGTTGCCGCGGGCGGATTGGCCGCGGCGTTGTCGACGGCGTCGGGTCTGTTGCTCGTCATATCGAGTGCACTTGCGCACGACATTTACGGGGAGATCATCAATCCGACAGCCACGGACAGGAACAAGCTGATCGTCGGCCGCTCGATGATTCTTGTAGCCGTGGTGCTCGCCGGACTCCTCGGCATCTTTCCGCTCGGCTTTGTCGCCGAGGTTGTCGCTTTCGCGTTCGGCCTCGCCGCCGCCTCGTTCTTCCCGGTGATCGTGATGGGAATCTTCTGGAAGCGCGCGAACAAGCAGGGGGCCATTGCGGGTATGTCCGTCGGGCTCGGCTTTACGTTCATCATGATCGTGCTGATGCGCGCGCAGAACGTGCTCGGACTCGATCACGCCATCGTCGAGTCCTTCATGGGAATCAGTGCGCAGGGCATCGGAATCATCGGGATGCTGCTGAACTTCGTCGTGACCGCTGTGGTGTCGCTGGTGACGCCTCCGCCACCGGATCATGTGCAGGAGATGATTGAGGGGTTGCGGTCAACGGAATGAGTACGCTTTCCCGACTGACAATCCTGTTGTTGATCCTGTCGGTGTCCGGTTGCGCGCCGAAGGAGCCGCCTCCCGCGGCAACGCCGAACGTCCTGCTCATCGTTATCGACGACCTCGGCTGGACGGATGTCGGCGCGTACGGGAGTTCGTTTTATCGGACGCCCGCGATCGACGGATTGGCGCAGCAGGGCATCCGCTTCACGCAGTTCTATTCCGCGTCGCCCGTGTGTTCGCCGACGCGGGCCAGCCTGATGACCGGCCGGAGTCCCG
>JAGQWL010000067.1 GCA_020437385.1 Bacteroidota bacterium | reverse complement strand
GACACGGAGGACACGGAGGACACGGGTCTCACGGAGACACAGAGGCACAAAGGACACGGGTCGCACGGAGGCACAGAGACACGGAGGACACGGGTCGCACGGAGGACACGGGTCGCACGGAGGACACGGGTCTCACGGAGGCACGGTCGCACGGAGGCACAGAGATGCAGCAATCTGGCCAACGTTCTAGCACGAGTAGAGTAATCGCGGCTCTCGTTCGTCTACCCTAACGAATCGAGTAATTTCAGAACCAACTACGAAAAACGATATGTTTTGTGGAGCAAGAAACTGGCACCGCCACGGCCCTGAAGGCTGGGAGAGACGCATGCGGATGAACCGCGGAAGCTGGGGTTACCGGCGCCCGCGCAACAACATCCCGGTGAACATCATCCAGAATGAAAACGACATCGAGGTGCGAGTCCACGCGCTGACGTTCGACCCGGATAATATCGTCGTGTCGGTCACCGACAACGTCCTCTACATCTCCGGAACGCGAGAACCCGAGATCGACAAGCCGAACTTCCTTCTGCAGGAATATCCGATCAAGTCGTTCGAACGTTCCTTTGAGCTTGGCAGTGACCTGGACCTGGCAAACATCGAGGCGCGCATGAGCGACGGCGTGCTCGTCGTCAAGATTCCGCACGGCGAAAAGGCGCGGACGCCGGACATCAAGGTCGAGATACGGTAACTAGATCAACCCGGGCCGGAGTGCAACATGCTGCGCTCCGGCCAATCAACGGGCGAGCGCTACTCGTACCGCAGGCTACGCACCGGATTGACCCGTGCCGCCCGGACCGCGTGGGAGCCGACCGTCAACAGCACCAGAGCAATAACGATCAAGGATCCGACCGCCAACAGCCCTGCGCCGAACGAGACGCGGTCATAGAAAATCTCCAGCCACGCACGGTTGGCAACGTAGGCGAGTGGCAGGCCGACGGCCGCCGCTACTCCCGTCAGAACAACAAATTCGCGCGTCAGATTCCACGTCACCGCCGCGACGGATGCGCCCAGAATTCGGCGGATCCCGATTTCCTTCGTCCGACGAGCCGCACTGAACGCGATCATGCTGAATAGCCCGAGGCAAACGATCAGCAGCGCGATGATCGAAACGAGTCCGATGATCTTGATCTGATCGTTGAAGACACGCATGAAGGCACCGTCCCGGACCCGCGCGGTGTAGTCCGCAAACTCGAACGTATGGAGGCCGTCAACCTCGTCGAGAACCGTCTGCGCTCGCGCAATGGCGGGCTCCCGTTGACCAGGAACGTACTGAATTGTCAAGGTCCGAAGGTTGGCCGGTCGATTAACGATGAACAGCGGCTCTCGCGCAACTGCCATAGCATCCACCTGAAAGTCGCGGACGACACCGAGAATCGGAACCGCATCGCTAGATAGTCCCGTTGCGATGAATTCGCCGACGGCTGCACGGGGCGAGGCGAGCCCCATCCGCTCGACGGCCGTTTCATTAACAAAGACGCCGGGACGCGTGCCGTCCAGCACTTCGAGGGTTTCACCTGCCACTACGGACAGGTCAATACCCTTGAGGAAACCCGGAGTCGCGGCGAAGTAGTCGGAACGAAGCGTGTCGTCACCGAAGACCATAATCGTGCTGGTCCCACCGTCGGCAGCGGGCAGCCGTGATGTCGCGCCGACCTCTCGTATCTCAGGATAACGGAGCAACTCGGTTCGAAGCAGCGTTGCGTCGTTTCCCTGCAGCGGCACCGTTACGGTATTGGCAACCTGAAAGCCGTAGTTCATCTCCAGCATGTGCGAAAACTGGCGGTACAGAAGCAGGGCCGTTACGACGAAGATGAACGACAACGTGAGCTGGATGAACGCGAGTCCCCGGCGCAGACGCGGCGCGGTACCTCCCTTTGCCGAAACCCCGCCACGCAGGACTACGGAAGGGTCAAACCGTGCCAACCTGAATGCAGGAAACAGGCCGGCTAGAATGCCGATCGACGCAGCGAACAAGGCGAACACGCTCAGGAGTCGCGGCGAAAAGGCTCTGGCGACTTCGAAGTGGATCCCAAACGACGACAGAAACGAAAGATTGTTTGCCGAAGGAATCAGGATGACGAGCAGGATCATCGCGACAAAAAGTGCGGCGATCGACGTCAGAATCGACTCCATCAGAAACTGTATCCGGATTTCTCCCAGCTCGGCGCCAAGTGTTTTTCGAATGCCAATCTCTCTCCCGCGTTGGATTGACTGCGCAATCGCGAGACCCACGTAGTTGAACGTCGCCGCCACCACAACAAGCAGACCGAGTCCGAGCAGCGCCCACACGACGAAGCCGGGAAGATTGTAGGCCGCAATTTCATTGGACAGAATCGGCCCCATCATGATCTCCGTCAGCGGTTGCACCTTCATTCGGTACTCCGGCTGACGATAGCGCTCCGAATAGCGGGCAAGGTGAGGGTCGAGCACGGACGGATTCGTACCGGGTTTCAGGAGCGCGTAGACGGAGAAGTTCCAGAAGTTGTCCTCTTCAGCGACCACTTCCGGATCCCGTTGGACCAGCGTGCTGAAAGACGCGAGCACGTCGAATCGCAGATGCGACTGGACCCCTTTTGTCTTGACGATCCCACTGACTGTGTAGTCGCCATACTCTTCGAGCGTAAACGGCTGCCCCATCGGATCGAGGGTTCCGAAAAACTTTTCCGCTGTGACATCCGTCAGAACAATCTGACCCGGATTCACGAGCGCCGTTCGCATGTCGCCCTCGATAAGCTCAAATCCGAGCACGTCGAAAAACGCGGGATCGACATGCAGACCGGTGACGGCAATCGCCTTTTCGTTTGCCTCGGCATCCGACCGGATCTGACCAACTCTCACCGTTTGCTCGACCTGGGGCACGTCGTTTGCAAGAGCCGTCCCCACGTAGGCAGGAGCCGCGGCCAGGGCCGTCGTTCCGCCCGGCCGGATCTGGTCGGAAATGATCCGCACGACTCGGTCGCGGTTCTGATTGAAGTTGTCGTAACTCCATTGATTCTCAATCAGCAGCAGGACGAGGAGGCAGATTGCCATACTGGTCCCGAGACCGATGACGTTGATAGCAGTTGCCCCTGGATTCAGGCGCAGTTTTCGAAGTGCGAAGCGAAGGTACGTGCGTAACATGGGACTAGCGGGGGCGGTACACTGGAGTTCTGATACGCTACGGCCGATCCTTACAAAAGTGACACCGTGAACATCGGATGCATTAGCGTGTTTTACGTTCCTTCAGATCGCACGTCGTGATTCCAATGTCGAACCAACCTCCACCGCTGCACTACCGTACCTACGAGTTGGCCGCAGAAGGCGACTGGGTTGTATTCGTCCACGGCGCCGGGGGCAGCTCGACGATCTTCTTCAAGCAGATCAGAGAATACCGGAAGCACTACAATGTGTTGATGGTCGACCTGCGCGGCCACGGCGGTTCAGCCTCTCTGCGTGAGGCGGCGAGAAAGGTGCGGTATTCGTTCGAGGACGTCTCCAGGGAAATTGTTGACGTGATGGACCATCTCGGCATCCAGTCAGCCCACTTCGTCGGCGTGTCACTGGGTTCTGTCCTCATTCGTACGATCGCCGAGACGCAGCCGGAGCGCGTCAAGTCGATGGTCCTCGGCGGAGCCATCACGCGGCTGAACTTCCGCTCGCGTTTTCTCGTCGCGCTCGGCAACCTGCTGAAGCGCGTGATTCCGTACATGTGGCTCTACCGGTTGTTCGCGTGGATCATCATGCCGCGACCCAATCACAAGGAATCGCGGATCCTGTTTGCAAACGAAGCGCGGAAGCTGTGCCAGCGGGAGTTCATCCGGTGGTTCCGGTTGACTTACGAGATCAATCCGCTCCTTCGTCTCTTCGAAGAAAAGGAGCTGCCGATACCGACGTTGTACCTGATGGGCGAAGAGGATCACCTCTTTCTGCCACCAGTACGGTCCATCGCGACACGTCACGCGGCGAGTGAGTTGTTCGTGATCGAGGGTGCCGGACACGTCTGCAATGTGGAGCGTCCCGACATCTTCAACGCCCAGTCGTTGTCGTTCCTGTCGCGGGTCAGGAAGGCATCGGCGACTCTTCCACGAGTGTCGTAAGCGCAACTACAAACCGCCTGAGGCTTGCCTCGGTTTGGGAATCAATACCTCCTTGCGAATCCACCTTTCCCTTCGGTGCGCGAATCAATAGCGTCGCTTCATCGGTGACCTTCGCGTAGAGGGTGCGCATGATGAGTTGCAGTTCCGCGTGCCCTTTCTCGCCATCTGCGGATGCGGTAATCAACCCGACCGGTTTATCCGAGAAGACGGTCGTCGCAACGCACCATTCGATCGCATTCTTGAGTCCGCTCGGGATGCTGAATACGTATTCAGGCGTACAGATCAGCACACCGTCGGACTCGGCGATTCGTTTCCGCAGATCCGCGATCGCCTCCGGCGGGTTGTCGGTCGATTGATCGGGATCAAAATGTGGGAGCTGCTTCAGCCCGTCGAAGATGCTGATCTCGAGCTGCGGACCGGCTAGATCAGCGATGCGCTCCAGCAGAATCCGATTTGCGGAATTCGTTCCGGCGCTTCCAAGAATGGCGAGAACCCGTTTCACGCCGTCCGCAGGATCTTCTCCATTTTCCGACCCTTCGCCAGCTCGTCGATCATCTTGTCGAGGTAGCGGATCTCGCGCATCGTATCCTCCTCGATCTCCTCGATGCGGACGCCGCAGACGACGCCTTTGATCAAGGTTCGCGACGGATTGAGCGCAGGCGCTTCGGCAAAGAAGGTTTCGAAGTCCGTCTTGTTCTTGAGCAGCTTGTCCAGCTGAGCCTGCGAATAGCCGGTGTGCCAACGGATGATCTCGTCGACCTCCTCTTTTGTGCGGCCCTTCTTTTCGGCCTTCGTGATGTAGTGGGGGTAGACGCTCGCAACGGAGGTCGTGTAGATACGGTGTTTTGCCATTATTTCAATCGGTCAACATTCAGTGACGCGTGAACGCCCGCGACGGATAAGGTATCCGCGGTTTGCTTGAGCGACCAGATTCGACCCGATGCGACATAGACTTCATACGGGACGAACGATTGCGCATTCGGCGAGGGCGCAGGGGGAATGTGCAGAAAGCCCTTAAGGCTGTCGACGTAGAACGGCGCAAATTCGTACTCGTATCCGGGAAAGGCAAAAGAAACAACCAACGTGTCGCGCCTGAAGACGGGATTCTTGTAAGCAGCAGAATCTGCGACCTGGAAGAACTGGCGTGGCGAAATGGGCCAGACATCTGTTGAATCTCGAAAGGCGAGTACGGCCTGAGCTGTTAGTCGCACGGCCTCCATGACGATTATCTTGCCCGATACTCGATCTGGTGATTGTGCAGCCACGCCCCGAGCGCAAGCGGTAAGCGCAACAAGGGTGACAACAGGTAGCCACTTCCGAGTGTGGGTTAAGGAAATCATCTAATTCTGCAAGACGGAGACCGCTAGTCAGGTCGCTGCATCTAATTCATCCATCCACTCCTTGCACAGCGCCGCGTACATCACGTGATCGACAAAACGATCCGTGATCCAATGGGATTCGCGCCGGATACCTTCCTGTTTCAGTCCACAACGCTCGGCGACCCTCCGACTCCGCAGATTGGGGACGCCGCACTGCATTTCGACGCGATTCAGTTCGACCGACTCAAACAGATACCCAACAACGGTCCGCGCCGCGGCGCTCGCCAGTCCGCTGCCAGTAAATGTCGCACCCAGCCAATAGCCGACTTCGGCGTTGCGATTGAGCTGGTCAATATGCCAACAGACAACGCCGCCTGCAAGGCCATCCTCTGTCCACATTCCGAGATGAAATCCCGCCCCCTCGGCTTCCCGCTTCTCAAACATCATAACAAACTCGCTGACATCGTCGACGGATTGCAATGCAGCGGACCACCGCAGCCATCGATCCAGATGTGTCCGGCTGTCAATGATGAGTTGGTGCATTGCCGCCGCGTCTCGCTGCCGCAGCGAGCGAAGTGACACGCCGGACCGGACCGGGATCTCTATCATGTGTCTGCGAGCCTCCCCTGCGAAGTAGGATTCAGTAGCTGCTATCTGACGGTAAGCGTCAGTTCGATTGTACGGTCCGATCTCAATCGCATACGCCCAAGCTGGGATTGCTCATCATAGTCGAACGCCGCCGGACTACCGTCGACGGTCAGCGCCGGACGCCCGCGGCTGAAAAACAAAACATCACACGAACCCAACGGCCGGACTGTAATCTTCCGGGCTTCGTCCGAGCCCGAGGCATCAAGCAAGACGGCATTGATGAGCTCGCGGAACTGCAGAGCAGGCTCCTCTGAGCCGTACACAACATCGAGCGTATGGTTGTTGCGGTCATAGTAGCGTTCGGGAATTTTGGCAATCCCTTCCCAGCGAATACCGTCGATGACAAGTGCCTCGAGATACTCGCCGCCATTCACAACGGACAGATTCCATCGCCCGCCCCTGAACGTAAAGCCGTCGAGTTTGATGCCTTCGACCGGGAGGGACAGCGGAATTATTGTGAGTCCGCCCGGGTCCACCTCCAATCCGAATACACCCTCCAGGATGGCCCGCAACCAACCAGTGACACAGTTCAGGTTTGACGCAGCTCCGTGATCGCGCCAATCCGTCGGTTTATCCGAATCAAGGTCGGGCAGCTTGATGAACTCGGGACAGTAGCCAAGGTGAGCAAGGACGCGCTCAACATTTCCGAGCCATTGCACGATCTCCTTCGAGCAACCCGCCCGTCGGAGGACCTTGAGGAGATACACATCCCAGTGCGGATACCAGGAGGCGGTCGCATCCTCGTTCATCCTGTTGCGATCCCAGACCGGCAGGAGTGCAGTACCGAAAGCGCCCAGGAAATGCGTCGAGCAGAAATCCCCCATTTCGGACAGCTTCGAACGAACAAGCGGAATCCCCAGCGCCGATTGCAGAAACAGCAGCGTAAAAAGTGGATAGGTTTTGTTAACACGCTTCGTGTCTGCATCGAAACCGTCAACAAGGAAGCCGACCTCGTCATCCCAGAACCGATCCAGAAAATGTGCCCCGATCCGATCGGCCGCATCGCGGGCACGGTCCGCTATCTCACGGTCGGAACGGGCCAATGCGACATTCTCCAGCAGACGGCAAAAGGCGAAGTGAGCCCCCACCTCCATGGCAACTACGCTCGCTTCGGACCGACCGAATTTTGCCGGCATGTCTGGATAAAATCCGCTGCCCGTAAACATTCCCGCCGCGTCAGACCTACCACTCAGTTCAAGAAAATGCTGAACCAGTAGTGGATAGGCCTCATCGAGTAGATCACGTTCCCCGGTCTCGACGGACTGCTGATAAGCGAACGAAATAAAAAGAAACTCCAGCGCTCCACGCGGCGGAGTGTCAAGTGGGTCGAGCGAACGGGTCCATCGCATTGGGATCAGTCCGTCTTCGTCTCGATGCCGATTGAAGAACTCCACCATCCGACGCGTGGTTGGACTGTCTCCCCAGCGCAGCATCTCCATGCCCGTAACAAGACTGTCCCATGCCCAGATCCAGTAGTACGCGCCAGGCGTTGCGCGCGGCATTCCGACATCCTGTACAATCGCTGATTCAACCAGTTCGGGAATAGTTCGCACAAATTGTTCGACGGCCGAGTGACCCGGTATTTCGAGCGACAGACCGTGATATGGCTTCGTTCCTGTCGCGCTCTGCTGGTACGGCTGAGATTGGACGAAGCCGACATCGAGGTCGGACTGTTGATCGCCAAATACGATCAAGAATTCCGCCGGGCGTTCCGCATTCGCAATGGCACTGAATCGCACGATGTCGCCATCCCGGTCAATCCGCCATGCGCGGCCACCGATCCTCGCCAGCACCTCGGCATCGTAGATCGGCAGGGCAACTTCCCTGAACTCCGGCCGCAGATCGTCAACCGTTGCTTGACCGGAACGCACCTTTCTGGCGAAGATATTTCGGCGCGTCGGTTCGGGTATTAGAAAATCCCCCGCGTAGGGGCCCGTCCTCGTCAACCAGTCGTTCAGCAGAATCCGGTCGCGGCACGACAAGTCGATCGAACTTTCTTCAATGACAGGCTCTCTCCAGTCGCGTATTCCCTGCACACTATTGTTGAGACTCCGAAGGTTGAATTCGAATTCGACTTCCGCCTCGCTCGTCGGTTGAACAGTGCATTGAATCGCCCGCCCATGCGCAACGATCTGCAACCAGCATTCAGAGTCGATAACGGATATGGAGGAAGGAGACCAATCCACTTCCTCAAACGTAATCGGATGTAAAGACCCGTCTGACTTCCGGACACAAACAGACAGCACGCTCTTTCCGGCACCAACAAACATTCGTGAGTTCCTGGAGACCGGCTGGGTTCCATGGTATCCAATTTCGGCGATCCCTTGCTCGGCCTGCGAGATAAACGCATTGACCCGATCATCGGAAATCCAGCATCCCCGGTCGGTGAGATTCTCAAGGTTAAGCTTCATCGAACCGATCCGGCATCAGCCATTTCCCGTCGAAACGAATTCGTCCACCGGGCAGTCCATTGATCGTAATCGCTTGCTGTTCGTCGGCTATCTCCGGCTTCAGTCCGTCGCTCAAGCCGATACACCACACCCAGGTGACTTCGCGTTCGTGTGCCGTGAGACGGAGGAAGTAGTCCCTTGTCCCGTCGTTTGGATAGGCCGGAACACCTTCCGTAAGCCCCGTGGTCCTGAAGCAGTCCGCGGGCGCCAACACGTGTAGATCGATCGCGTCAATCCGCCCCCATGAATGCAGGTTCCATTCGATGTCCGAGGGTTCGGAGCAGACCACCGTGTCAACTCCAACAATTGCCGTGTCCAGCTTCACGAGCATACTTCGCGTACACTTCTTCACCTGAAGGTGCGGCAGATATGCCGGCGTGAGATCCGCAAACAGGAGTGAAGTCATCCCATCGGTTCGCACCTCGGCTCGTGGCGGGATCACGTCCGGCGGAAAAAAGTCGGGAAGCCAGACGGTCGCGTCGCCGATTTGTCCCTTCCCGCCAATCGTGATCGTATTGTGCAGCGCGGTGTCCCTTCGATACGTCGGCCCGGGGCCACTCACGAGGAGCGATCGGTCGCGGTAGAGGAGAAATGAACCGTTCGCGGGATCGCTGTGTCCGTACGCGCCCTGTTCGCCGCCTTCGCGACGCTTACGACCGATCGGAGGCCCGGATCGGAAGGTGAAGAGAGATCCGGTGCTTCCATCCTTCCACGGCGATCGAATAAACACCTGCCCGCCATCCTCAAAGTTCCGGCTCTTCGCGACTACGTCGCGCGCCGACACTGCCGGATCATGGTAGATGAACTCGTAGACGCGCCTTCGCGGAGGAATGTGCCGAAAGTCCACGCCGGCGTGGGGACCATCTGCCAATCTCTCGGCAAGCCACTGTGCTTCTCGTGAGCCCGTTCGAGCCGCAATCAGGTAGTGGCACCAGCTATCTCCACCCACGCGATACTGCGGATCACCGATTGTCACTCCGTGCAGGAGGTCGGGCGAGGTAGCGAAAGCGCGGAAATCGGAAGCGTTCCTCCAGTGATCGGACGTGTGCCAAAGGTCGTCTCCCGCACAAACCCGGAAGAGCTCCAGCCAACGCAGCAGGAAGCCATATTCATAGATCCACAGGTTGATGCCGTGAGGGTAGAATCCGTCGTCCGGGAGCATATCCAACACCCGTTGAAACGTCCCCCTCAGGTACGAAGCCCACTCCCTGGCGCGGGGATGCGCCTCCCAGAACAGAAACGAGAAGGCAAGAAGGCCCATTCCGCACCCAAGAAAATGGGCCTGACCGTAGTCGTTCCGCTCGTATCCGAGGTGACCCCAGCAGACATCGGCAACCTCGAAAAGCCGACGACGCGCCCGTTCTCGTTCATCAATTTCCAGAAAGGAATGAAGCCAGTCGAAGCCGATGCAAAGCGTAAAGAGCGTCTCTCCGGACTGCGTGTCGATACGCAGCGGCTCGAAATCGTCGCGCTCAGTGAGTTCGATGTACTCGAAAAAGGCCGATCGCGCGAACTCAATATTTTCGACTGACGGATCGAGCAGTGCGCGAAAGGCTGTGAGCACAACTCGATCCTCGCCGAACAGCCGTTCAGGTCCTGCGACGGCTTTCGACTCCGGCGTTTTGTCAGGGGACAGATGCCACGAGCCGAAAAGGTCGATGAGCTTCGACCAGATCGGTCGATGAGTGGTCTCCTTCTGTTCGATCATCCTCGCAAGCTCGACCCCGGTGAACAGCAGACGCGGGTACGTATCGACAAGTTCGCTTTGAAGGCTGACCGGTACCGGTTCGACGAGGAAACGGGACGACTGAAAGAGTTCGGCGGAAACGGGGACCAATCGCCCGTCTGTCGGAACGACGTTGCAGGAAAAATCCCCCTCGACCTCGACTTCGACGATTCCCCGAACGCGGCGGCAGTCCAGCTCATCTCCCCAGAACTGGAATCGCACCGGGACCGTTCGTCCGGTGATCGATCCGTCGAAGAGTTCCAGCTTCACGACCGGCATCTCCGGAATCCCGCGCCAGCCCGGCCACGGACCGACGCATACGCCTGGCGGAGCATCTGCAAACTCCATGTTGGGAAACGTGTAGGGAGCCGCCCCATCCTTGCGCCGCATATACCGGCAATGCAACTCGAAGGGATAGTCCGTCCCATCGAAATCGAGCTGGATCGTGTACGCGCCCTTTTCGACATCCTTGAGCGAGCCACGAAACCTGGCTGCACCGACCCTCTCAAATTGACATCTCACGGGTCTACCGATATCCGGGAAGGTATTCCTTTTCTGCCTCGAACAACTCGAGCGTCATCGCCTTTATCTCTCCTGGACTGCAGATGGCCGCCGTCAATGGATCGAGCATGAGCGCATGGATCGCCTTCTCGATGCTCCGTTCGATCGCGGCGTCGGCCGCAACATCGAACATGCGCATGTTCCAATCGCAGACTGCTGCCATGTGCGACGGAAGCGCACCATAGCGCGTTGGGTGTACGCCCGATCCATCAACCATACAAGCAACTTCGACGCATCCGTCGTTCGGGAGATTCGTGATGAGCGATCCTCCGTGACCTGACGAATTCATCACGTTGCCATGGATGCGGAATGGCACATCTTTTTGATGTGCTTCGATGATCCAGCTGGCATATTCCCAGCTTCGCTCCCACTCCATCGGGACCCGGTCACAAAGCATGCCTTCCCTCTCTTCGTCAGCCTTCTCCCTCCATCCGGGCCACTCTGTGGCATAAAATCGCGAAGCGCCGTCGTACCCTTCGCCGAGATATCGGTCGTAAAGTTCGGGCCGCTTTCGATAGTAGGGGAGATACTCGGACAAATGTCCGCTCGACTCCGTGATGAATGCCCCGAAGTGCAGCATCATGTCTTTTCGGACGAGGTCTCCCGCGTCATCCGGATCGGATGGATTACCCGCAAGATCCTGCTCGGCCTTCTCGTTCAGCACCGGATACAGATTCTGTCCGCGATGCTCGAGCCGCGTAAACCACGCCAGATGATTGATCCCGGCGCATTCCCACTTCATCTCGGCATACGGTACGCCGGCGCGTTTGGCCAGCCGATGGCTGGTGCCTTGAACCGAATGGCACAACCCGACAACAGGCATTGCGCTCGTCCGGCCGGCGGCAAGACACATCATGCTCATCGGGTTGGTGTAGTTCAAGACCAGGGCGCGCGGCGCGATTTTTTCCGCATCCTTGAGCACGTCAAGCCAGACCGGGATGGTTCGCAGTGCCTTGAAGAGGCCACCGGGTCCGATTGTGTCACCAATGCACTGATCCACGCCATAGGACCTGGGGATATCGTTGTCCCAGCGAACGCAGTCAGTACCGCTGACCTCGATACAGTTGACGATGTAGTCGCTGCCGCTCATCACCTCGGTTCGTTCGGTGGACGCCGCCACCCGCCAGTTCGACCTGCCCAGTTTCTGCAGGAGCTTTTCAATCACCTGCTTCATGGCCGTCAATCGCCGTTCATCAATATCAACGAGCGCAATCAAACCACCCTGCTCGCCTGGAATCCGAAGGATGTCGTTGACAAGGCGCGGCGTAAACGAACTGCCGGCGCCGAGCATCGTGATCTTGATCGGTCCCGGCAACACGCCCTCAAGGCCCCGATCCGTCGCGGCCCTTGTGTGTGTCGCATGTGATGCCGTGAGTTCTGGTGTGCTCATCTTGAGATCGCCTGGTTTGTGACGGTCTTCACAACCGGTGTTCCAGCGTAGGGGAAGAGAATTCGCGTCAGACCCGTTTGCTCCTGCAGTTCAACCGATTGTTCGCCGAAGCGAACAGTACCGCTATAGGCAAGGCCGTGTCGCGCGGGTGCCAGCGTTACGATAGATCCGAACTCAACATCGGTTACGCTCGCCCAAGCCGATGCTGGTGCGTCAATACGATGTGAAAGATCCTGCGCCGCGAGCCAGTCGACAACATCAGATCCTCCCGACGCAACCGGGAATTCGGACATGGACACAGGTTCATTGTGTTCATCCTTCTTCGGTTCCCCAAAGACAAACAGAAGGTTCGCGCCTTGGCGACGCAGCAAACGCATCATCGCCGAACTGACAACTTCGGGGTGCGGACAGATGACGGCGCCGTAGCCTTGAACGTCACCGTCCGAGATCAGACTGGATGACAGGACCTCCACCTGATAGTGAGCGTCCAGCAGCTGGAGCACCAGATCGAATGTTTGTCGGGCCACGTCGTCGGCACGCTCATCCGCCAACGCGTAGAGGGTCTCGACGGGAAAAACGACCAGGACATCAGCGGCGGGCAGGGCGTTCTCTACGAGCGCGAGGTGCTCCGCGAGCCTCGCGTTCCATTCGGGATAAGAATCCCATGTCGAATGGTCCGGATAGCCAGGAAGTGGCGGCGATCCAAGAAAGGTTCGCTCCTCGCCGATCGTCCCGACCGGACCATAGGCATGAGCCATCCACCTCGTCCCGAAGAGGGCCATGCTGTCAACGCAGTGGTCCATCACGGTTCGCTGCCAGCCTTCCCCATCGTCATCTCCGATGGTCCAGAGGTTGTTCATCGCAAATCGCTGCTCGCTCCACCTGCCCAACGACGCCGCAATCACGTTCATGGCAGCGAGATTCCGGTAGTAGCCCGAACCCGGATCGCGCAGGTCGTTGATGCCGCCGATATCGACAAAACCACCACTCTTACTCGATAGCGCCTCCCACAAATCCAGACTACCGTGATTCATGTCGCACATGTCGGCCGACTCGAAATGCCAGGTATCGTGGATCCCAGCGACAAGGTCTTTTCCCCACAAATCACGGGCATGTTTGTTCGATTTCCGCTGAGCGGCGTTCAATTCGTCCTGGACAATTCGGTAGTACGTGTTGCGTACGTTGATGTGACTCCCATCTGCCGCGTCGAAAGCGAGCTTCCAAAGGTTTGCCTTCAGTGAAGAACCGGTCCTGTTCTTGAACAACTTCCGCATGCCCTTCGCGTACGGAACGGTACCGTAAGTACACGTAAAGCCCGGTTCATCCCACATGAGTCCGTCGATCTCGATCCTGTCGTCCTTCAAACGATCGAGCATACCAGCGTACTTGCGCATGTGGGCACGACTTGAAAAGTCCACATGGTTTGTTCGAAAACGGAAGAAGGCCAGGACGTTCCATGCGCCCGCGTCGGGCGGTTCGAATCGCCCGAAGGCCTCGACGTATCGATCTCGGGCGTGGTAGTAGAAGTTCGCGGAGTGCGTAATATCGATGACCGAGTCATCACTGAGCGTCCCGGCCTCGCCGCGAACCGCGTACGCACGAACGATGTCCACAGGGTGGAATTCAACTGCCACATCAGTCAGCGTGTGAACATGACGAGGCGGCGTCTCACATCGGATGGAGAAGGAACCGTCGACGACGGGGACCAGGTTTGGGAAAACGTTGGCGCGTGTCGTGTCGCCGAATGCCACGACTTCGAGGCCGTTGCACCGCTCCGTGATCTGGTGGGAGACAAAACGTGGATCAGCGCCAAGCCAGTACTGCATCGAGTGCTGACGGCACAATTCGCCGATTCGTCGCAGGGCCGCGCGGGCAGGTTCGTCGTACCAGCTGTAGCGGCTGCATCGCACCCAAACGGCGAGGCCATCGAAACCAGCCATCCGCATGTCGTTGAATTCCCGTTCCAGAATTTCGGGTTGTTCGATCACCGGATCGTTGACGGTCCATACCATCATCGACGCAGGCGCGAGCGGGTGTTTTGCTCTTGTCATCCAGTCTTAAACGTTTTGCTGAAAAATCACGTCGTCGAACCAGCACGTGCCAACCCCATCAATCTCGAGGAGGAGGTGTACGCGGTCCGGCGCAGGGTCAATCACGGGAGTCGTCACAGAAATTGCGGTCCAATCGGATGATCCGGTCGCTGAGTCCGCACTGTGATGGGTCTCGTAGGTTTCAAGGTCGAACACGTCCCCGATTCCGGTTCGATGTAAACGAATTCCGATCCGTGCGCGCCCGTCCAGTTCCTTTGTCTTGACGAACCCAGACAGCCGATACCGCCGTCCATTCTCAAAAGTGGCTCCTCCAAACGCAGGCCCGAGCGTCGTTGCCATCCAGCGACCCGTTGATGGCCGAAGAGCACGAATCCGAACGGAGGAATCATCGCTATAACCTTCTGTGAGGTCCCGACAGTATTCGATGACCCCAGGAATCTCCTCACCGTGTTCCCACGGCCAGACATCTCCGCTGTCCTCGGCCGAAGCTGAGTCGGTAAACGTATTGAGTCCGTCCACGTAGATCGGGATGGTGTCCAACTCGGGCGCCGGCCGAGCTGTGGCCATGGCGGCAACGCGCTCTCCGTCAGCCCGACCCATCGCGTAGAATCTGAAGTGGGCATCGAAGACACTTCCGCCCGGCAATTCGACATCCGTGCCATCCTTGCACACCCGATACGCGAGATGCGCATCCCACATGTAGGCGCACAAACCTGCGGTGACGTTGCCGGACCCACAGATCTCGATCACGGGATTGTCGTCCTCCAGGAGGTAGAGGAGGCGATCGCGTTCGGCCATACTGATGTTATGCTTGTCGGACGTCTCCAGGTGATGGTGCGGGATGCACTCGACACGGTCTGCCTTCTGCAGATAGCAGGCCTGGTAGCGCTTGGCTGCGCGATTCGAATCGGGATTATGGCGACCCGACGGTTGATCGACGTTTGCTACAAAGACGCCATTCGGCCAGAAATTGCAGAACTCCAACTCCCCGTGCGAAGGGTTGTGGGTGACAAGCCAGGTCTTCCCGTCCGGGACGGTCAGTCGACACTTGATATCAAACACGTAAGAGCCCAGCTCCTCCGAATAGAGGACATCGACCAGATACTGGCTGGTTACTTCCCGCGAATGACTCGCACTTTCGATCTTCAGTGAGATTCGGGAAAGGGATTCAAGGACACAGTCGAGGCGTCCGTGGCTGCCGGCGTTACGCTCGGGGTGCTGGTGGTCAGCGTATTGCTCCCAATACAGAGGAAGCGGCACGTCTTCTCCAATCATCACCTGTCCATCACGCTTCGGCTTCACCCTGCACATCCGAAGGTCGCGTATTTCTGCGATCGGGTCGTCCCCGTCGAAGATGATCCCACCGGTCGGGCCTTGTTGCTCAAATCGAAATCCAGGCCTGTCATTCATTGCGGAAGTCGCGCTAACTGGGCCTCGACGGCGTCTCTGAATTCGGGTTTCCAGTGCCTGCGCGTCACGTCGTTGCGCAGCTCCCGCTCAACCTGCTCGTTGATCGAAGGGATCTGGCTTCGCAGTTGATCGACTGTGATCCTCCCCGCCCAGAGCTGGTCGAATTCTGGCTGCAGCAGGGACAAGATCCGGGCCGAGGTCCAGCTCGAATACCGTACGAACGAGCGAAGGTCTCCTCCGTTGTGCTCCAGACTGAGGTTCCAGACATCTCTGAATCCGGAGTCCTTGAGTTGGGGATACCGCTCTTCCCATCCGCCGACAAAATCGGCATCGCGGAGCACGGGATTCGGCTGGTAGATGGAGGCGCCGGCAATGATCCACTTCAGGGCTTTCCACGCTGACTCCGGATCGGCCGTCCGGGCACTGATGGAGAGTCCGCCGCTCCCCGATCGGAAATAGCTTGGCGGTTTTTGCCCGAATCGAGGAATTGGCGCAACACCCCACCGAATCTGCAGCGCCTCGATCAGTCCTTGATTCGGAACGGCCTCGACAAGCATCGCGACCTTACCGCCGGCCAGCATCTGTACGGCCTGCATCCCCATCGCCTGAACCGTCAGCAGATCGGGCATGATTCCTTTATCCATCAGGTCGAGGTACTTGCGATATACTTCGGCCGACTCGTCCGGAATCGAAACGTAGAGGGCATTCTTCCGGATCGGCGTACGGTTCATTTGTTCGAAGACTTCGATGAAGTGGCTCGGAATGAAGAGACCGTACTGTTCCGGCTTGCCGTCCCGGTCCGCATCCTTCGTCAACGCCTCAGCGGCGCCAACCATGTCATTCCAGGTCCACGTGGTGTCCGGATACGAAACACCTGCCACATCGAACAAATCCTTGTTATAGTAGACTCCGGCGGTGAAACTCCAGTTTCCCATGCTGTACAAACCGCCGTCGACACTCCGACCATCTTCAACAACCTGGGGCCATAGGCGGTCGAGAAACGGATCTCCCGAGCTGACATCTCGCAAGTCGAGGAGGTGCCCTTCAGCCGCAAGCCGATCGCGGACGGCGGCATTGGTGTAGAAAATGTCAGGGGCCTGTCCGGCGGCTATCATTGCGTACAGCTTCTCCTGACCGCTGAACGGATTGAGCTTTACGCTCACGCCGGATTCGCGGGCAAATTCCGGAAGCTCGCTCTGGAGCGCCTGGATCTCGACGGCGTTCGCGGATGAGTTGTAGACGATCTCGCCGGCGCCGTCATTCGTCTTTCCGCCACATCCGGCCCCAATCAGACAAAATGCCAGAAGCGCGGCAGCTCGATTTGTCATCCCTTCAGTCCTCCTACCTGAATTCCCTTCATAAAATGCTTCTGGGCCACGAAGAAGAGTACGATGTTCGGAATCATGACGAGCAGCGAAGCCGCCATCAGGAGGTGCCACTGTGTAACTCCGGTGCCCATCACCTGCGACTTCATCATGTTTAGACCGAGCGTCAACGTCGCATTCTCAGGTGAGTTCAAGTATATGAGTGGGTTGAAGAAGTCGTTCCACGTTCCGAGAAACGCGAACAACGCCACAGTAGCGAGTGCAGGCCGAGAGAGTGGCAGGATAATGCTCCAGTAGATGCGAAGCTTTCCCGCGCCGTCGAGTCGGGCCGCCTCGTCGTACTCTCGCGGAATCGTCAGGAAGAATTGTCGTAACAGGAAGATGTAGAAGGGCGATCCAAAAAATGCCGGTACGATCAGCGGGAGGAACGTGTCGACCCATCCCAACTTCGAAAAGCCGATGTACAACGGAATCATCGTCACCTGGCCCGGCAGCATCATCGTAGCGATGCAGAGAGCGAAGAGCTTGTCGCGCCCGCGGAAACGAAGGCGCGAAAATCCATACGCCACGAGCGAAGAGGAAAGGACGGTCCCAATGAGCACGCAGACCGTAATCACCACCGTGTTTGTCAGATATCGGCCGAAAGGCAGCAGCGAAACGGCGTCGACATAATTGCTCCAGCGAAGTTCTTCCGGCACCCACCTGAACGGATCTGCAAAAACACCCGCGAGGTCGTGCAGGGAAACCGAGAACATCCACAAAAACGGAATGGCGAACACGATCCCCAACGCAATGAGCACGCCGTACCATCCGACGAATCGTCCGATCGCTTTAAGTCGCGACAGTCCTGCCCGCTGATTCATCTCGACTCACCCGCCTCATAAAAGACCCAACGTTTCGAGAGCTTCATCTGGATGATGGTGAAGAACAGAATGACAAGGAACAGAACCCACGCCAGTGCCGATGCATAACCCATCCGAAATTCCTGAAACGCTTTCTTGTACAGATACAGAACAAAGAAGAGCGTCGAGTTATTGGGACCGCCTTCACTTCCAGGCTGTACACTGCCCGTCATCACAAACGCCTGCGTAAAGACCTGGAAGCTGCCGATGATGCCAATAACGAGATTGAAAAACATGGCGGGCGAGATCATCGGAAGCGTAATGTGGAAGAAGCGACGCCATGAACTGGCTCCGTCGAGGTCCGCCGCTTCGTAGAGCTCGTCGGGAATTCCTTGAAGAGCGGCCAAAAAGATGATCATCGTGCCGCCGATCCCCCAGAGGGACATGATCACGAGCGCCGGCTTCGACCACGTTTCGCTCTGCAGCCACATGGGACCGACGATGCCCACCTTCTCCAGCGCTGCATTGATGAGGCCGTACTCCGGATTAAAAATCCAGATCCAAAGAACGGAGACCGCGACCATGTTCGTGATCGACGGCAGAAAGAACAGGGTTCTGAATACCGACATCCCCCTGAGACGCCGGTCCAGCAGCATGGCAAGTGCAAGCGAGAGCAGCAAACCGAGGGGGACAGAAAAAAGGACGTAGTAGGCTGTATTCCACAGGCTGGTCGGAACCAGCGGATCGTCACTGAGGATCACCTCGTAGTTCTTGAGCCCTACCCACGTGGGCGGCGAGAGCATCGACCACGACGTGAAACTGATGAGCACCGATGCGAGCATCGGGCCGGCTGTGAGCAGAAGGAAGCCGATCAGCCACGGCGCGATAAACGCATACCCCTCGAGATCCTCCCTACGAATCAATTTTGGTCGATTCATGGCGTCTCTGATGCGAGAAGTTCGCGACCAAACAGTGTCGCGGGCGTAAAGCGCCCGGTCGTGTCTGCGCACTGAACCGAGAAATGACCCACTGTCTCGTCATTTCCGTTCCATCTACGGAAAAGTATATTCTCGCGGAGCGGGTCGTAGCCGAACTCCATCGTTCCGTTCTTGTCCGTCACAGTGGTTGTCCGAACGGCATCGGGGCCGATCTCTTCGGAAACGGACATACTTTCGACAAGCGCCTGGTAGGCGTCAAAGGACTCCACCTCCGAAATCGTCACAAGGTCGATCACGAATCCGGCACGCCAACGTGCGATCTCTTCCCGGTTGAAGTCCCGGGGCTCACCTTCTCTGTTGATCAGAGAGAGCACGAGATACCCATTGCATTCCCAGAGCCGGATCGGGGTTTCAGAGGCTGCCGGCTCAACACCAAGCACAACGATGGCACCAAAGGTGTTATGATCCCGAAAGACGATCCTCGACTGCATCGGCAGGTCGATCGGAAGGCGATCAACGGCGTCACCGTTGACGATCATCTGATCGAACGGCGCGGCGTTTGTTATCAGCAGGTCGGTACGAAAGCTCGCGACGTCACGATGACCGGAACGTTTTGGCGCGTAATTGACGATCACCCTGTTGCCGTGCTGATATGTTGCGCACCGACCTTCTTCGTAGAGGTAACTCGCGTCGATGTCTGAGCCGCTGACATGCGACCGATTCCGTTGCCCCGGAAGCGCGGAGTTGTAGACCCCACGTGTGTACATCGACCGAATGTCGGTCAGTGACGCGATGGTCTCGTTTCGTCGAATCCTGACAACCAAACTATCCGCATGCCCCGCATTGGCGTATGGCAGCGCCGCCGTGCCCAGAGCGAATTCGCTGGTCATCGACGTCGTGAGGTCCGTCCATCCGCCCGCATACAGATCGTCATCGAAGACTGGTTTGCCTTCGGCATCGCGTCCGTTTTCATGATAGCATTCGCCGTAAGTCGTCTTGCGAAAGGAATACGGGAAGGGTTTGTTCAAGGCAATGTCTCGCGCTTCGTCCGGCACATGAAACGGAATGATCGCGACGAGCGCATTCTCAACGAGCGCCGAAGGGTGTTCATACCGATACGCCAACTCGGGAAACAACGGGAGGTCCATATCGAACCCGGCGAGCATGGTGCAGTGCAGTGCCGAGAAGCCTCCCCACGAGTCGTCCTGGTACGATCGCGAATGTGGTCCGGCGAATTGTGTACTGGGCGCGTGGTAGTGCATTGCGACGTCCACCCAGAGGCGCTGCTCGAGAAAGAGTCCCAGCTCCCTCGCCTCTTCGATCTCTGCATGCTCTGCGATGAGGGCCAGGAACCAGAGATCCAGAGCCGTATACGTGAGGCTGTTGTACTCCGACATTTCCGCCTGCCGCCTGGCCAGCGATCGACGATCGCCGATGACGTGGCGGAAGGCTGCCAGACGTCGCAGCCCGATTTCCTCTGCCCATCGCTGGCCCGTCAACGCGCCACCACAGATGAGCGTGCACCAGGCCGCCAGCGGATGATTGACGTTTCCATCCTTCCAATACTCGTCGCTTGCCTTTACGAGCAGGGACTCGACAATCCGAACAAAAGACATCCTCAGTTCCGGCGTCAGGCGATCCGGAACGTGGTGATACATCGCCAGCAGGGTTGCCGGCGTGTGCGTCCCATCCTCGCACACCAGTTCGCCGAGGAGCGCCCTTCCCAACTCCTTTCGCTCGATTCGATCATCGAAAAGAAGCGCGAGCGCGTACCAAACTGTGTCGCGCGTAATCAGGCATTTCCTCGTTGCAGGATCGAAGTACCTGTCACCGGCTTCACGGGCGAGGTCAAGCAACCACTTTCGTCTATGAGGAAGTTCGTTCACCAACCGCTCAGTAATACCGATCCTGCTTTTCTGACAGTGCGAGGTATTCGCTTGCGTACAGATCAAGACGGGCGATGGATTCCAGGTCTTCTCTGAAATGATCCGGTTCGCGGATCAAAACACAGCCGGATGTCTGCCGCACCTCATCGAGATCAACCGTCGCGTGAGCCAGTCCATGACGCCGGCCCGTCTGCGCGACAATGTCGCCGTTATGATCCACAATTCGACCCGTCGCGGGACGAAACCGACCAGCGTACGGCGCATAGGGGGGATGACCGGCGAGATTGGCCTCCACCATTACAACAGAATTGTCGAGGGCTCTCGCAGAGAGCTGGGTGCGAAGCGCCTCTTGCGTCGGACCGTGCGTCACCGTTGGCCAGAAGACGATTTCGGCACCCTTGAGCGCATAGATACGCACGATCTCCGGGAAATAGATGTCCATACAGATCATCACCGCGATCTTTCCGAAGTCGAGTTGAAAAACGGGTAACTCGCTGCCTGCTTTGATGTGACGACTCTCCTCTCCTGTCGGCTGCACCTTCCGATACACGCCCACAACCTCGCCGTCCCGATCGATGACGCTCGCCTGATTGAATACGTCGTTCCCGTCGCGGACAAGGTACGGGGCGATAAGATTGACGCGCGACCTCTTTGCCTCCTGCCGAAAGGCGTCAGTGTACGCACCTGGATAGTCTTCCGCATGATAGGCCAGCTCTGCCGGTACATTGGTGGTCGTAACCATCTCCGGCAGACACACCACGTCAGCTCCCGTAACCGCCGCCTCGCGAACGTATGCAAGCGCACGATCCACATTTAGATCAACGGTGTGGTACCGGTCGTCCACCAGAAACGATGTCGTGGCGATCTTTACGTTTCGCATGCCTTCCTTTCCGAAATGCCTCTCGTGGCTCCTTACTTCTGTCAGAGTGCGATACGCTGCGGTGCCTGTGTCTCCAGCGATTCGATTGCCCTCAAAACCATCAAAGTCGCTCTGACTCCGTCGGCGAGTGAGATCGGTGGATCTTCATCTCTTTTCAGTGAATCGATGAAGTCACGGTTCTCTTCCATGAACCCGTACTCCTCCGGATCGTCGTGCGTCCGCGTGGACGTTCCATCGAACAGGATCGCAGACTTGAGTCGATTGTGGAGGTGGACCGTCCTTTCGCCGTCCAACAGTTGAAACGAGAGCTTTGAAACGAATGGTGTCTCTCCGCTGTCACCCTGGGCGACGCTGGCCACGCTCCCGTTTGCGAACGTAATAGTGGCAACCATGTTGTCGAAGATCGAGAGACCAGAGTGAGTGAAGTTACCTCCTTCGGCGTAGATCCTGACCGGTTCTGATTGGTTAAAATGGCAAACGAGATCCATCGTGTGGCATCCCTGCGACAGAATGTTGCCACCGCCCTTCACCGGATCGTTTGCCCAGAACTCGTCGGGCCACCTGCGGTCCATCATTTGCGCGATTGTCACGATCGGCGACGGCACGAAAGTCCTGGCCTTTGCGACGGACGGATAGTACCTCATTTTGAAGCCCGTCATCGCCTTCACGCCGCTCTTTTCTACGGCATTGGCCACCCGGTTACACTCGGAAAGCGAGAGTGCCAGCGGCTTCTCCATCATGATGTGTTTTCCGGCCTCCGCGGCCTGGATCGCGAGTGGACCGTGGGTGTCATGATAGGTGCAGATGTACACCGCGTCGATTCCGTCATCCCGGAAAATGCGCGCCGGGTCGTCAGTTGCGTACTTGCCGCCGAACCGGCCGCGCAGCTCATCGGCCCGGGAACTGTCCGTGTCACAGAATGCCACGAGCTTCGCATCTTCGATCGCGGCAAGGCATTCGGAGTGAGTAACGCCAACGCTTCCACACCCGATAATGCCAATACGTTGGGTAGCACTCATGAGAGACGGCGGGTCGCGCTATTTCAGATTTGGTTCGGATGGTGGACAGGCGTTGCCAATGCCTCGCCATAGTAAGATGAGGCGAACACTTCCACAACGTTCAGTCGAGTTCCGGCCCGGTGCCGGGCCGAACGATCGAATGGTCATCGTCGATCGACCTGGCCACAATCACGCTCCTGGTCCAACGCCGCGAACACTGCGGCGGACTGAGTCGCGATGTCTTCGGTTGATCCGCTGCGCAATGAACACCGCACCGGCAACCTCCACCACACTCCACGGAATCGCGAACGGGAGGATACGTAGCGGCAACACGTCGAGGTTTCCAATCACGATCCACATCAGCACAAAACCGAAGACCCAACTTAATGCTGTCGCGCTAACGAACGTCGAATTGCGGGCAACGGCGACAATGCAGGCGGCAAAGATGAAACTCCATAGCACCCATAGTGCACCGTTTTCGGGCTCGGCCGGGAATAGTAGTCCCAGCGAGTCAAACTTGTCTACCCAGACGCGTTTCAACAGGAGTTCGTTGCGGAGGAACTCGTTGACGTTGACCCAGATTCCCGCCGCTAGCGTTGCAAGAACAAGCTTCCTCACGTTGTATACCTCTGTTGAAACAGAATGCACGGCACTGGTCCGACGGCCGATGGCCGATGGCCGATGGCCGATGGCCGATGGCCGATGGCCGATGGCCGCAAGCTACGCGTGGTTCGCGCCGGATTCAATCTGCGTTCGAGATGAGATTGCGTCCGCTCAAACGAGGCGCTTCGTAAATACGAATAGACCGTCGCCCGCCCTGTCACTACTTCTACGACGAAAGTGCCGCGAAGTCCAGTCGGATGCCGACAGGTCATTGAAACTCAATGTTTGCGCGCGACGAGCTCCATGGGCGTGATTGCCCCTGATTCGATCCCCGCGATCATGTTGCCGAGCTTCGTTTTTGTGCCTGCCCCCATGATCAAGTGAAGACCGATCGCCGGTACGCCGTTGGCCGCGTTTGATTGGCGGAGTCGCTTGTAGTAGTCAAGTGCGAAGCTGCGCCGGTCTCGCGTCGCGACGAGTTCGAATCCGGCAGTGGCAAGCCCCATTTCATAGTCGCGTGCACGCGCCGCAACGTCCATTTCCCGGTTGGCCGCCCACGGCACAGGATAGCTCAAGTCAGCATCTGAAAGCCGAACGAGGTCATAAATTCCGAAGAACGATCCGTGACGCAACACGCGGGATACCTCTCGACAGAGCCGACTCTTGTCGCTGATATTCATACCCACGTGGACCATGTAGGCTGCATCAAGCGAGGCATCATCGAAAGGGAGATCGAGCGCACTACCGTTTCGCAGTTGAACGAGATCGTCCAGCCCCACCCACCGCGACATCTCGTTGCCGGCCAGAACAAAATCCGGACTCAGGTCGATGCCGATGACACGTGCGCCGCAGGTCGAAGCGACGAATCGGGCGGCGCCTCCGAGTCCGCAACCGATGTCGAGCACAGCTTGGCCGGGCTCCAGATTCAGCTGCCCAATAAACGATTCCGTCGCTTCACGCCCACCGACGTGGAACTCGCCAACACCGGCCAGGTCGGGCTCGGTCACAGTGTTAACGGTGAGCCCGATCGACGAGAGGGCTACCTGTATCGTGTCGAGTATGCCGCCGGAGGCGTAATGCCGTGAAATGTCACCGTTCAATGGGCAACTCCGATGTGGTCCGTAAATGCCGCGACAGTGTATTAGGCCGACTCGGCGTCAGAAGAGGCTCACGCGGCGGCGATCACCCGAGGCGGCGGTCACTAAGCGGACTACGAAACGTCGATCCAGCGGTGCGCCCACGCCGGGACGTAGGCCGCCCGACACCTAGATAGTCTGCCCGCCCGACACCTCTATCCGCTGGGCGGTAACCCAGTTGTTGCTCCCAACCAGCAGGCTCGCTATCGCGTTGCCAACGTCATCGGGCAGGCCCACACGCCCAAGCGCGGTCGCGGATGCGATGGAACGATTGAGTTCAGCATTGTCGCGAACGGCGCCGCCGCCAAAATCCGTTTCGATGGCACCCGGTGCAATCGTATTTACGGTGATCCGACGTGTGCCAAGTTCCAGCGCAAGATACCGGGTCAGGACCTCGATTGCACCCTTCGCAGCGGCGTACGCGGAGTAGCCAGGAAACGAGAAGCGCGTGAGTCCAGTAGAGATGTTCACGATCGATCCACCATCCTCGATAAGCGACAGGAGTCGCTGCGTCAAAAAGAAAACTCCCTTGATGTGGATGTCCATCATCCTGTCGAAGGTCTCCTCGCTCGTTTCGGCAAAGGCGCTATAGGCACCAACACCCGCGTTGTTCACGAGGTAGTCGAAACGCTGTCGCCCCCATACCGTGCCCAGTGTTTCAGAAAGCCGATCCGCAAAAGACGCGAACTGCGAACTGTCACCGGTATCAAGTTGAATCGCGGCGGCCCTGGCACCGAGGCGTTCGAGTTCCGCAACGACGGCGCCGGCATCGTCCGCCCGGCTCAGGTAAGTGAGAATCACATCGACACCGTTTTCTGCAAGCTTGACAGCCGTGCTTCGTCCGATTCCGCGGCTGCCGCCCGTGACGAGTGCAATATTCCTAGACATGGTCATACGTTGTTTGGTGAGGATCCAACTTCCGCACTCTGGCACAGCCCAACCTGCCGGATCGTCTTTCACTCCTGCCTGATCCTCCGGAATGCTGGAGCAATCGCACACTCTTGTGTATACTGGCGACCACCAAACCGCCGTTTAGTCATATGCCCTCCACAGCCCTCATTGACCGCATTTGTGCGTATGCGGATTCCAATGCCGTCGGAAACGAGGCGTTTGACACCGGGCTCGCCGGATTGATGGTCCTTCGCCGGCGCGAGCCATCGCCGATCGAGTCGGTTCTGTACAATCCGCTTTTCTGCCTGATCCTTCAGGGAGCAAAGGAAACGGCGTCCGGCGAGCACACTGTTACCTTTTCGTCCGGCGAATCTCTCATTGTCAGCCATACGCTGCCGGTCGTTTCGCGCGTGACGGAGGCGAGTGAGCAATCGCCCTACGTTGCGCTCGTCCTTCAAGTCGACACCGGACTCGTGCGTAGTCTCTATAACGAAATCGGTGAAGCCGGGTCGGGGCCGAATGACGCGCGCGCGCTGGATGTCGGCAAAACCGATGCGGCCCTGATCGACGCGATGAGCCGACTTTTTGATCTTGTCGGCCGGCCGAAAGAAGCCGCTGTCATCGCTCCACTCGTCTTGCGTGAGATTCACTTTCGACTGCTACTTGCACGTCACGGCAGCACCCTGCGACAACTGCTTCAGCGCGGAAGTTATGCGGATCGAATCGAGAAAGTTATCGCACGCATCAGGGAGTCCTTCCACACCCCGCTCACCGTGGCGGAACTCTCCGGGATCGCGGGAATGAGTCCATCCGCTTTTCACGAGCACTTCAAGGCACTAACGGCGACGACGCCGCTGCAGTACCAGAAGGACCTCAGGCTGCTCGAGGCCCGCCGACTTCTGAGTGAAGAAAGCTGCTCGGTTTCAGAGGCTGCCTTCGAAGTGGGTTACGAAAGCCCGACCCAGTTCAGCCGTGAGTACTCGAGAAAGTTCGGTATGCCGCCGAGCGCCGCGAAGGCTGGACTGTCTCTTGCCTGAGTATCGCGTCGATTCAAGCCGTTCGAGAATGCGCGTTCTGCTCAAATGCGTCACTGACGCGCAACGAGCGGAAAGCGCGAACTAAACACTCAGCTCATAGCTCTCGTCCAGCCACTTCTTCCAGATCTTCTTTGGAAGCGGATGGTCATCCGAAAAGCGCGCGGTCACCCATCCGGTATTGCCAACCTCGAACCGGTCAGGCTCTTTTGCGGCAAGCTCCCGCGCCTCCGGAATCGACGTCTTCAACTTGAACATCGCCTTGTAGCCGATTCCCTTCGCACCCGGTCCGATAAACAGGAACGACTTCTTCCGGGTCTTGAAGGACGACTGATTGCAGGACGTACCCGTTGCTACTTCCGGGTACGCGGCCGCCTGATTGCGGATGGCTTCTGTCGGGTCGTTCGACATGAGTTTGCAGCACCTATCTGAGTACACACATCGCTACATTAGGGTGAGCAGTACCACAATTTCAATTGTTAAAGGATACGGCCGTGGCACGAAAGCAAGAGATAACGCGCAGGGGTTTCATCGGTGGCACAGCCGTCGCATTGGCCTCGGCCGGCATCGTGCCGGGCGCCGGCATTTCCGGGATACGCGACTGGAGAGTACGAGGTGATTCGGTCGACGACGCGCTGATTATCGAAGCCGACGACTATGACGACCTGATCAAGCTCAACTACAACGAAAATCCGTACGGCCCGTCGCAACCCGTCCTCGCGGCGATGACCGATGCCTTCAAATATTCCAACCGCTACGGGTATCCGGATCGCGGCGTCAAAGCCGCAATCGCCGAACACCACGGAGTCAAGCCCGAAAACATTCTGCTCGGCGCCGGGTCCGGCGAAATTCTGGAGGTCGTCGGCCTCTCATTGCTCGGCGCCGGAAAGAAGGTTGTCGGCTCGGATCCGTCGTATGGCGCCGTGTACAGCCACGCCAGCGGCATTCATGCCGAATCGATCACAGTACCTCTGCTTCCGGACTATCAGCAGGACATTCCCGCACTCATCGAGGCGACCCGCCGTCACTACCGCGAGGTTGGTTTCGTCTATCTGTGCAATCCAAACAATCCTACCGGGAGGCCGGTACCGTCTGCCGACGTCCAGGCGCTGCTCGACGGCATTCCCGACGACGTGCCCGTCCTGATCGACGAGGCGTACCATCACTTCGTTGACGATCCAGCGTACACTTCTTCGATTCCGCACGTGCTCGAGGGTCGACGGGTCATCGTTGCTCGCACGTTCTCGAAGCTCTACGGACTCGCTGCGATGCGCCTTGGGTTTGGCGTTGCCACGCCGGAGATGATCAAGACAATGCAACCGTATGCAACCGGCAGTGTGAACGCCCTCGCGAAGTGGGGCGCAGTCGCAGCACTGCAGGATACAGACGGCCAGCGCCGCGTCCGCGACGAAACAATCCGGCTGCGGCGCAAGACCACGAAAGAACTCGCCGCATTGGGTTACGAGGTCATCCCATCCGAAACGAACTTCATCATGGTTCATACGGGCCGTCCGGCGCGGGAAGTGCGCACGGCGTTTCGGGAACGTGGGATTG